>DASSRQ010000035.1:0-10581 GCA_035701665.1 Vulcanimicrobiaceae bacterium | reverse complement strand
ATTACGATCCGCGTCTTTCGCTCGAGTACCGCCCGAATTCGCAAACGGCCATCCGTTTAGCGATGGGCTCGTCGATCGCTCCGCCGTATCTGGCGGAACTGACGACGGTTCCCGCGCCGATCTCATTCAGCTCCGCGCAGGGCTACGGCATTCTGAAACTTCCCAGCAACAGCCTCGTGCCGGAAACGGCATTCGGATACGATCTGGGTGGCGACTACCGCTTCCGCGACGGCGCGACCGTGTTGACCGGTGACGTCTATCTGACGAATCTGTTCAATCACTTCCTCACGCAGTTCAGCAACAGCGGTACGCTTTGTCCGGCGATCGACCCGAACACCGGCGGCGCGACTCCGTCCGGATGCGCCGGCCAGCCGCTGTTCTACCAGCAGAACATTAACGTGGCGAACAGCCGCTTTGAAGGCATCGAATTGGGCTTCCGCCGCAATCCGCTGCAAGGCATCGGCTTCTCGCTGCAAGGCGCGCTGCAGAAAGGCTACGCCTACAATCTGCCGCCGTGCTTCTACGGCTCGTATAAGGTCAGCGGCACCGTGCAGTGCGCGTACCAAACGAACCTTTCGGTCGTTCCGGGCGCGAACTTCTACGGCGGCGGCATCAACGGCTCGGCCGGCACCATTGCCGGCGTTCCCGGAACTGTCAGCCTGGGCGTTGGCGGTCTGAGCAATCAGAACGTTCCGTATTCGCAAGGCTACGGCGAACTCAACTGGCGTTCGCACGGGTTCTACGCGAACGTCAACATGACGTACTTTGGACCGAACAACTCGCTCGACGAGCCCGCGTTTACGACGCTCGGTGCGACGGTGCGCGTTCCGGTCGTCAATGGTTTGTCGTTCCAAGTTTCGGGCGACAACCTGAGCAACAAGTACGCTAACTTCTGGCCGTCGTTTGGTACGGGCGTCGCGATTCCGCTGGCAAACGGCCAGCTCGCGGCAACGCAAGCCAACGTTCTGCCGGCCCGCACGTTCCGCTTCGTTCTGACGAAGTCGTTCGGATCGGGCGCGAACGCCAACGGAACGCCGTAAAAACCTACCTCGCATGAGAAAATGGAGAGCTCGCGCAAGCGGGCTCTCTTTTTTGTTTCTAGTGTGCGCACGGCAGCGTGCGCTGCACGCGGTCGCGCGGATCCGAGATGAGGAGCGTCACCGCGCCCGCCGCCGGACAACCCGGATCCGACGCTATCGCGGCCGCGGGATCCACCATCCCGCTCATCGCGCTCGCATGTCCGCTGCTGTCGAAGAAGACGGCAAAGGGCGCTGCACCCAGTGAGGACTCGGCGATCGTCGCGAAGGTGTTGGTATCCGGCGCGGCCTGCGTCATCGCCGAAACGCCGTTGGGGCGTCCGCTGTAAACGCGAATCGCCGTTCCGTTCGTAACGGCGCTGAACTGCAGCGTCGCACCGTTGCCGCTCGTTGCCGCGATCGATTGCGCTTTAGAAACTGCTGCGTCTACGGCGAGAGCGGAAGAGGCTGCTGCCGCGGGTTTCGTCCCGGAGAGCGGCGGCATCGCCAGCAATAGCAGCACTGCGGCGATGGCGCACGCAAGAAGCATCTCCGTAAGCGAAAACCCGCGTTGCATTTCAAACTGGTCAGTGCCCGCTTAACCGGAGCGCGCGCAAGGAATGCATAGGTGCGCTGTATTTCTGCTAGCGGCGGGTATCCGAACGTTATGAAAAAGCTTGGCCGAAAAACTATTCGTTCGTCAAACCGCATTCGCGCGGCACGCGCCGGCGCGTCGGACATGGTCGTGGCCGGGCGCCGCAAAAAAACGCAGCCTCCGGTCATCGATGCCGATTCGGAAAACGAGATCTACGGCGTACAGCTGTCCGAACGCGCCCGCCGCGGCGAATCGAAACCGCGGATGCCCGAGAAACGCGTGGCAAACACGCGAGCAAAAGAAGCGAAGAAAGTTCCGAATACCGGCGTCGCTAAACGGCGATCCGGCTCAACTCCAAAATAATCTCCCACTCGGCCGGCGTGACCGGCTGAACCGAGAGACGCGAACCCTTCTTGAGGAGCTGCATGCCGAAGAGGCGCGGCTCCTCGCGCATTTGGGCGAGCGTTACGGGCTGCGGGAACGGTTCCACGAACGCGACTTCCACGCACTGCCACATCGGCTTGTTTTGCGTGCTGCGGGGATCGTAGTACTCGCCGCCTTTCTCCCATGCGGTGAAGTCCGGAAAGGCTTCCTTTGAAACGCGCACGATGCCCACGGCGGCCGGTTCCGGGATGCTGGAGTGATAAAAAAGGCCGAGGTCGCCCAACTTCATCTCCAGCATGTTGTTGCGGGCCTGAAAATTCCGTACGCCGGTCCAGGGCGTCGTCCCGTCCTGCTGCAACTGCTCGAAGCTGTAGGCGTGCGGTTCGCTTTTAAATAACCAATGCCGCATGCACCTGGTGTTCGCCGCCATCTTGGCCGTAACCCAGCATTGGCTGGTTGCATCCGACCTGCACCTGAATCCGTTCGATAGCAGCCCGGTGCCGGCGGCGTACCATACCGACTCCAATTGGCCGCTCGTGCGTTCGGCGATCGCTGCGATGAAGAAGGCGGACCCGAATCCGGACGTCGTCGTGCTCGACGGGGACATGCTGGCGCACCAGTGGCCGACCAAGGCGCACGCTGCCGGAAAAGATGGGGCGAAGGCTGCGGAGCAGACGTTCGCGCAGGTTGCGCATGAGTTCGACCGCGCATTTCCAAACGCGCAGTTTCTGCTTACGCTCGGCAATAATGACGACGCCTGCGGCGACTACCGCACCGGGCGGGATTCGGCATACCGCGATGCTCTGGCAATCGCGTGGGCGCCTTTGGTTAACCGGCACGGCGCCGCGCCGTCGTTCGTGCACGATTTCGTTCACGGCGGATACTATCGTTCGCAGCTGCCGCAAGGCCGCACCGCGCTCGTGCTCGACGACGTCTATTGGTCGCTGTTCTATCGCCCGTGCGGCAAAGGGTCCGCCGGCAGCGAGCAGTTTGGCTGGTTCGAACGCACGCTGCAGTCGCTGCCGCGCACGCAGCGCGCGGTCGTGCTGATGCATATTCCGCCCGGCATCGATCCGGTCGCAACGCTCGTCGCGCACCGTTTTCTCGTCATCCCGTACCTGTCGACCGGCGCGCGTCTCCATTTCGAACGCGATGCGGGAGCTTACCGCGATCGCATCGGGTTCGTGCTCGCGGCCCACATGCACCGCACCGAAATCCGCTTGAGCGGCGGATTACCGGTGCTGATCGCGTCGTCGGTCTCACCGATTTACGAAAACAATCCGTCGTTCATGCGCGTGTTTTTCAACGGCCAAGCGGCGCCGAAAGATTTTCAAACCTATGCGTACGATCCCGACGACGGCTCCTGGAGCGAAAACTTCGACTTCGACAGTACGTTCGGCGTGCACGCATTCGATGCGCAAACGGTGCAGCGCGCGCACGATCGCATCGCGCAAGACGACGACGTGCGAACGACGTGGACGCAGGCGCAAGCCGCCGGCTCGGACGTCTGGCGCAACATCCGCGGCACGTGGATGGCCTATTGGTGCGCGCAGACCGAGACGGGCGATAAGTACATCAGCTGCGCGGGCGACCGCAAGCGCACCAGCGCGCTCTTTGCCGCCGCCGTGCTCGCGGCGCTTGCGGCCGTTGCGGTAGTGGTTCTGGCCGCAGTGTGGTATTCTCGCAGGCGATGGAGACCAAAGCAGAACAGCGGCGCGTAGTCCGCACGAGCGGTTCCGGCTGGGAAGGCGTTCCCGTCGAGGGATACCGCCCAGGCGCGGCCGTTGGTGTCGAGCGGCATACGATCGTCGGCGGACGCAAGGGCGACGCAAGCGAGCCGGGCCCGTCGAAAGAACTGCGCTACTTCGAACTCCAGGCCGGCGCCGTCTCTCGTCTAGAGAAGCACGAACACGAACATTTCGTCATCGTGAAGCGCGGCGAAGGGTACGCGATTATCAACGACACGCTCACCGAGATCGGTCCGAACGATGTGGTTTACGTCGGCCCGCTGGAACTGCATCAGTTCGTGCAGCGCGGCAGCGAGCCGTTCGGATTTTATTGTTTCGTAGATGCGCAGCGCGATTTTTCGAAAGAGCCGACGCAAGAAGAACTCGACCGGCTCATGGCTTCGCCTGCGGGCAAAGTCGCCAAGCCGTTTGCGGTTCCCCCTCCGCAGAAACGCTAACTACTTCGAGGTAACCATCGGACGCGACGGGTCCGACGACCATTCGCTCCACGATCCCGGGTAGAGCCGCGTCTGCGGAAATCCGGCGATCTCCATCGCAAGCATGTTCACTGCGGCGGAAACGCCCGACCCGCACTGGTGCACGATCTGTTCGGGCGGAATGCCGATGGCGTCGAACTCCGCGCGAAGCTCTTCCGGTTTTTTGAACTGGCCGAACGGACCGGTGTAGTTTGTCCGGAACGGGCGGTTCGTTGCGCCGGGAATATGCCCGCCGACCGGATCGACCGTTTCGTTTTGTCCTTGAAAGCGATCGGCGCCGCGCGCATCGACCAGCGAGAATGCTTTACTGTCGAGCGACTCCAGCACGTCTTGCGCATCGACGGCAAGATCTTCGCGCACGTGCGCCTCGATGGTGCCGTTGCCCGGACGTTTCGAACTCTGCGCCGTCACAGGCTTTTGCATACCGGCCCACGCCGCGAATCCGCCGTCGAGAACCGCGACCGCATCGTGCCCGATGTATTTGCACAAGAACCAGAAGCGCGCGGCCCACATGTCGGCGCCGGCGTCGTAGGCAACGATTTGCGTATCGGGTTTGACGCCGAGATCGCGCAGAAATGCGACGAATTCGTCGATCTCCGGCATTGGATGCCGGCCATTCTTACCGGTCTTGCGTCCGGCGACGTCTTCCTCGCCGTGCGCGTGGAACGCGCCGGGAATGTGCGCGGCTGCGTACATGCGGCGCCCGGCGTCGAAATCTTGGAGCAGATGGCGGCAGTCGACGATCGTCCACGCGGCATCGTCGAGATGCCGCGCGAGTTCGTCGACGCTGACGATCGTCGTAAACACGTTAGTGCAGGTTGATGGTGGTCTTCGGTTGTCCGGCGTTGCCGAACGTCTCTTGCAGAACGTTCTGCAGCTCGCCGTTCTGCGCCATCGGTCCCAGAATATCGGTATCGCCGTAGAACTTGCCGTTGATGAACACTTTCGGCAGCGTCGGCCAGTTGGTCATCTCCGAGAGCACTTCACGTTTGGGCATGTTCTCGAGCACGTCGATCACTTCGAACGGATAACCGAAATGGTCGAAGAACTGAATCGTTTCGAGCGTGAATCCGCAGCGCGGCATCGTCTTGGTGCCTTTGCCGTAGACTAGAATCTTGTTGGCTGCGATCTCTTTGTCGATCTCGGTTTTGAGTTCGTCGGACATTATGCGTTCCCCGGAATGAGTGTTTTGAGTTCGACCGCGTGAACGCGGCCGTCTTTGAGCGCGCCTTTGAGCGCGCCGTAAACGAGTTGATGCTGTTCGATCAGCGTCTTGCCCGCAAACGCGTGCGAGTGGACGGTGACGTTGAAGTGATCCATCGTGCCCGTGCGGTCGTAGATCTCGACCTGCGCATCGGGCAGTTCGGTGCGGATGAGCTTCGTTAGGGATTCGTTGTCGATCATGATTTCTTTTAGGATTTGAGGCGGTGCTGTTCGGGCCGCAACGTCTGTGCTAACGCTCGCGCTTCGCGCAGGGTTTCAGGCAGGCGCTCCGACTGGGCGGCAAGCATACGCGTGACGCCGGCCGCAAGGACCAAGCCTCCGGCGGCAGTCAGAACCGCGGGCACGCCCGTGGCTTTGATGGGGCCTATCTCCAGCGTGAAGGTCTTGGTGACCCGGGCGAGCCCCTTAAACAGTTTGTTGAAGTCCACGGCGTCAATAGTACGCCGCGGCGGCGCTGCGGCCCGCCCGCTTTAGTCGTCAGTCGCCGTCGCCGCCCGCTTGGGTGCCGTCGGCGTAGGTAACGTCGATCACGGTGATCGCGGCCGTTTTCGGCTTGCCGGCGGCTTCAACCATGCCGGCCGTTTCGTCGCCGAAACGGACGTAGCGCTCGTCCTGCCAGCGCTGGACGGTGGCGTGCGCCGGAACGGCAAGCGGGGCATCGTCTATCTCCAGCAATCCGATCCGTTTTCCCGCGGCGTCGTGGACCTCGAGGCCCTCGCTGAGCGCCTTGATAGCCTTGGACGTTTTGTTCCGTACTTCGACCAGAAACGAAAAGGTGCGCTCGCCGTCTTTTGCGCGGAGCACGCGCACGCCGACGATACGCGCCATCTCTTCGCGTTTTTCGGCGTCTTGGCGGCGGTCTTGCGCTTCGAGCCGGTGCCCGACCGCGGCAACTTGATGCTTGTAGGCGGCGCTAAGTGCAGCCGGAGGCGGCGTTGCCGCCGCCTCCGGTTTCTGCGCGCACGATGCGAACGTTCCGGCGGCAATGACCGCCGGAAGAACGCGCAGTGCTTTTATTTGCATGTGGTACCCGAGACGAAGTTGAGATTCATGAGCGGATGGATCTCGATGCCGTTCGGTGCGACACCCGTCTGCCCGTGCAGTGCATCGAACTCCGGCACACCGGTGACGTCGACAACGATGCCGGACGGCAAGTTCGTGAACGACGTCGGCGGCTGTCCGAAGCAGTTCGTCAGCTTCGTGCGCACGGCCGAGAAGTAGTTCGCGAATCCGCCGTCGCAGGCGCTGCTGCACGTCGGATCGGGCGGTTCGATGATCATCGTGTCGCTCGGATTATTTAGGTCGGCGATTACGATGTGGTAGTCGTGATCGGTTTCGATCTTCCAACCGACGAGCGTTGCGCGAACGGTAACGGACTTCGTCTCCCACGGTGCGTAGCGCGTCGTGTCGTTGTACTGATCGTATCCCGTAGGAACGGCGGCGGCACGGAGTTGATCGACCGTTACGCTCGCGGGCGTCCAATTGATCGTGTGCACGTACGCGTCGCCCAGTGTCTTGATGTGCCAGCGCTGAACACCGCAGCTGGAACCGCACGTTCCGGCCGAGTTGCCGCCGCCGTTTGCCGGCGTTGCGATCGGCGTGGGACCGCCGCTGGGCGTCGGTGTTGAAGTCGGAGCGGGCGTCGGCGTCTTGGTCGGCGTCGGCGCGGGCGTCGGCGTCTTTACCGGCGTTGCGGTGGGTGCCGGCGTGGGCGTCTTCACCGGCGTTGCAGTAGGAACCGGCGTTGCCGTCGGAACCGGCGTCGGCGTTGGAGTCGGTGCGGGCGTGGGCGTAGACGTTCCCGACCATGCAACGTCGTCGACGTCTTGATACGTCCAATAGCCCGCCGAACCGTCGCCGTGCACGCCGAAGTAGATCCACAAACTCTGTCCCGCGTACGCACTCAGATTGACGGTTTTCTGCACCCAGCCCGTCGTGTTTGCAACGGTCGTGTAGAAGTTGTAAACGACGGTGCCGGTGCTGTCGAGCAAGTCGCCCTCTTGATAGGCGTACGTCGTGTTCGATTCGTTCGAACCTTGCTTCACCCAGAACGTCAGCGTGCCGCCGGTGGGAACCGTCACTTGTTGGCACAAGCCGGCGTCGCCGTTGATTTCGCTGCCCGAACCGGTTCCGGCGGCTTCGGCATACTTTCCGGTGTGGTAGTACGTCGAGGAAACGGTCGCATTGACGTTGCCGCACTGCGACCAATACGTGTAGCCGCCCGATTCAAATCCGCCGTCCACGAGCGCGCCCGTCGAATCCATGCGCTTGCGTGCGGAGGACGATGCGGCGGCGGGCAGGACGATGTGACGTGCGGCGGACTGGCGCGATCCGTCGTTTTGCCCGGACGGGAGAACGTTCTTCGAACCCGCGCTGCAAGAAACGACCGACGCGGCGGCCAGAATACAAAAAAGTACCCGGAGCGTCTTCATAAAATAGTTTTCTGCCTCTCCGATAAGTAGCGGCAAGTCTGTTGCCTTACCGTCCAGCCTAGAATGCCGGAGTATTGTTAGCAATACGTTAAGACCGCCTATAGGCAATTACCATCTATGTGAAAAAATGCGAGACGCGATGAAAGCAGTTCGGTTACACGAGATCGGCGGCCCCGAAAATTTGACTCTCGACGAGATTGCCGTGCCCGAACCGGGTGCGGACGAAGCGCGCGTGCGCGTCCGCGCGGCGGCGTTCAACCACCGCGACGTCTTCATCACGCAAGGGCTCTATCCGAACATCTCGCTGCCCAAGACGCTTGGAGCAGACGGCGCGGGCGAGCTCGACGGGCGGCGCGTGCTGATCGATCCGCTGATCGGCTGGGGTGACGACGAACGCATTTGGCGTTCCGATTCGTCGATTTTAGGGATGCCGCGCGAAGGCACGTTCGCCGAATACGTCTGCGTGCCGCGTGAAAACGTGCACGACACGCCCGGACATCTTACCGACGAACAAGCCGCAGCGCTGCCGCTGGCGGGGTCCACCGCTTACCGCGCGCTGTTTACCCGCGGCGAGCTGCAGGCAGAAGAAAACGTCCTGATCACCGGTATCGGCGGAGGCGTGCAGACGATGGCGCTTCTTTTCGCGCTCGCCGCCGGAGCGAACGTGTTCGTGACGTCGGGATCCGATGAGAAACTCGATCGGGCAAAGGCGCTCGGCGCGAAAGCCGGCGCGAATTACAAGGGCGATCCGGAGTGGAACAAAACCCTGCGCAAGGCGGCCGGACACTTCGATATGATCGTGGATTCCGCGGGCGGTGAAACGTTCGCGCGAGCGTTGACGACGGTGCGTCCCGGCGGACGCGTCGTGACGTACGGCGGGACGAACGGCGATGCGAAGATCAAAATGTTTCCGGTCTTTTGGAATCAGATCGATATCCGCGGCAGCTCGATGGGCAGCCCGCGCGACTTTGCCGCAATGCTGGCCTTCGTTTCGCAGCATCGCATCGTACCGGTCGTCGACAAAGTGTTCGCGCTCGAAGACGCAGTCGAAGCGGCGCAGCGCATGCACCGCGGCGATCAGTTCGGAAGAATCGTCCTTTCGGTCGCGGAGTAAGCGCGAAGCACGTCCAAGCGCAGCATCGCGCCGAGCTCTTCCTCGACGGTTCGTGCGTGTTCCGGTCCGACGATGCTCTCCCACTCGGGGTTGAGAATTGCGTGTTCGCTCGAGTCCAAAGCGCGCGGCAACTCGCGCGAGCGCACGCGTCCTTCGTTTTCGAGCGCGATCAGGTACGCCAGCATTTGACGGGCGGCCGCGGGCCAGAGTGCACGCGGCGTCTGCGCGTAGATCGCCTCTACGAGCTGCGGAATCGTGCGTTCTTCGCCCTGCAGCGCTGCAAGCAGTTCGCGCTCGCGCGAACGGCGATGATCGAGGTACTCTTGCAACTTCGCGCGCGGTTCGTTCACCGGCTCGCCGTGGCCGCCGCAAATAACTCGCGCGTCCGCAAATTGATCGAGTAAACGCTGCAGACTGTTTACGTACGGCCGCATCGCGCCGTTCGGCGGGGCGATAACGACGAAACCTTCACCGAGGACCGTATCGCCGGTGAACAGCGCCTTGTCCGGCCGGTCGTAAAAAACGAGATGATCGAACGTGTGGCCCGGCGTTTCGATCGCAACGAGCGGCTTTTCGCCCGCAGGGAGTTCGTCGCCGTCGCGAAGGGCGATGTCGTGCGGATACTCCGTTCGCGCGCTTGCGGCAACCGGCGCACCGGTGCGCGCTTTCAGCAGAGCGGCGGCCGGCGCGTGGTCGGGATGCGTGTGCGTCAAGGCGATGAGCGCGATGCGGCAGTGCATCGTTTTCACGCGCGCGAGAATCGCTTCGACGTGCCGCTCGATCGCCGGGCCCGGATCGATGCAGACAGCCTCGCCGGCGCCGCAATCGACGATGTAGGTATTTGTCCCGCTCAGCGTCATCGCCGACGGATTCGGCGCGCGAACGAGCGAGATGCGGCCGGTAATTACCACGTCAACTCTACATCGCCGGGCAGCGAAAAACGCGCTTCGCCGGGCGTATCGGGCATCACCGTACGGATCGATTTGGTGCGGGCGAACGCGAGCAGCGCATCGAGATCGTCGAATGCCGCCAAACGTTCCAGATGTTTGATCGTCGGATACACCAAACTAAACTCGTCGCGTTCGCTGCGCGCAAGCGCATCTGCCGGTGCGATCCACACGCCGTCGTGCGTTTCGACCGCGTCGGCCTGCGCCTGTTGATCGCTTCCCGCGGCCGCTAAAAAGAAGTGCGCGTTGTAGCGTTTGGGATACGCCGGCGGCGTGATCCATTGCGAAAAGAGCGTCAGCCGGCTTGCATCGCCGTATGCGCCGAGCCGTTCGAGCGTTTCGGTGAACGGCGCCCGCGTGGGCTCGACGTCTACGGCAACCGTGCCGCCGTCCGCGCCGCAGGCGAGCAGAACGCCCGCTTCTTCGTACAACTCGCGCAGCGCCGCTACCGCGAGTGCACGCCGGCCGGCCGAATCTACCGGATCGTCCATCCGGAACTGCGCCTCGAACGACGGCGCGTCCAAGCCGCGCACGCGGGCAAGCGTGCGATCGGCGTAATCGCTTTCGTCCACCGTACCGCCCGGAAAGACGTAAGCGTGCGGAACGAAGTGGCTTGCGCCGCTTCGCCTGACCATCAGGATTTCG
>DASSRQ010000034.1:0-6544 GCA_035701665.1 Vulcanimicrobiaceae bacterium | reverse complement strand
CAGATGTTGCGGCCTATGCTTGCGGCGTTCTCGCGTTCGCGCGAATGGGCCGCCGATCACTTCGCGTTGCAAGCGACGGGCGCGCCGGCCGTCGGGGCCGCCGCTTTCCGCCGCTTACGCGATCAGAACTTGGCGGAAGACGAGCAGCCGTGGTGGTTCGAGATGCTTTTTGCAACGCATCCGTCGCTCCGCCGGCGCATCCGCGAACTCGATCGGGCTACACTGCGCGGGCCATCATAACGCATTCTCCCAGATAGTAAGCGCCTCTGCAACCATGCGCGGATTGCGGCCCAACCCGATGCGGAAGCGGTTTTTCGGCGTCGGCGTCAGGTCGGAGACGAAAAGCGATGCCGGCAGCAGCAACAAGCCGTGTTCGCTGACCAAACGCTCGCACATCGCCTCGACGCCGTCGTCTCCGAGATACGCGGGGAAGCACACGCAGCCGCCCTGGGGCGGATCGAACGCAAACAGCTCGCGGTTTCGTGCGAAAAACGAACGGTACAGCTCGATGTTTTCAACAACGTAGGAACGGTTACGCTCCAGGATCGTTTCGCGTGCACGCAGCGCGATCAGTGCGAGCACCTCGCTTGGGCCTGCGTTGCAGATCGTCGTGTAATGTTTGGCGCGCTCGAGCTTTGCAAGCACCTCACGATCGCGGCATGCGATCCAGCCGATCCGCAGCCCCGGCAACCCGTACGCCTTCGACATGACGTTCAGCGATAACGCCGTTCCGGAGAGATCAGCAGCCTGCGCAAGCGCCTTACGCGGCGCACGTTCGAGTCCGCGGTATACCTCATCGCTGAACAGCCGGATACCGCGCTCCTCGCACAGTTCGACGAGCTGTTGCCACGTCGCGTCGCCGGGCATAGCGCCGGTGGGATTGTTCGGAAAGTTCACCGAGATCAGGCGCGTGTTCGGGCGCAACGCGCGTTCGACGGCCCGCAGATCCAGCTGCCAACCATCATCCGCGTTCAGCGCGACGCCCGTCACCTCGCAGGCAGCGAGTGGAACCGTTTCGGCAGCTTGGTAGTTCGGGGTAACCGTTACGGCGTGGTCGCCCCGTCCTAGGAGCGCGAGCATCGCCAGATAGATGCCTTCCTCGGCTCCGGCAAAGCAGACCACGTCTTCCGGCTGCACTCGCTCGTATGTGCCGGCAATCGCTTCGCGCAGCGCCGGTAAGCCGAACGTCTCGGTATACGAGAGGCGCAGCGACTCCCAGCGGGCCCGTCCGTCACTGTCGGCCAGGGCGAGCAGTTCGTGAAGCGAGAGTGACTCGGCGTCGGAGCCCGCGAGGTTGTAGCGAGCGGCAAACTCCCAGCGAGCGAAGTGTTTCTCGAGGCGAAAATCCGGCATCCCCAGCATCCGAACATTTTTTGCAACTGCCGTGTCGATTTCCGGCCGGGCCGTTCGACGTCTAAACAGAAGCCCCCCAAAAAAGGAGAAATATCATGCGATTTGCCGTCCTCGTTAAGGCCAACAAAGAGTCCGAATCGGGCGTACTTCCCACGACGGAGATGCTCGCCGAGATGGGCGCATTCAACGAAAAACTCGCCAAAGACGGCGTAATGCTGGCGGCCGACGGCCTACACCCCTCGTCCAAAGGCGCGCGCCTGCGCTTCGACGGCGGCCGGACAACCGTCACCGACGGTCCGTTCGCCGAGACGAAAGAACTCGTCGCCGGTTTCTGGATCGTGCAGGGCAAGTCCATGGAAGAGATCGTCGAGCGCTTCACGCACGCGCCGTTCGACGGCGGCGCCGAGATCGAGATTCGTCCAATCTTCGAACTCGAAGACTTCGGCGACACGTTCACACCGGAGTTGCGCGAGAAACAAGCGCAGATTCAAGCGGCTATCAAATGAAGATCGTTTCGATATTTACCAAAGACGCGAGCGCCGCGTCACAGCCGCCCACGCAAGAGATGATGGAACAGATGGGCGCGCTCATCGACGAGATGCGCCAAAAAGGCGTGCTGATTGAAACCGGCGGCCGCGACGGCGAGATGCTGGAACTGCGCATCGCGCGCAAAAACGGCTCGCTCAACGTGACCGACGGGCCCTTCACGGAATCGAAAGAAGTCGTCGGCGGCTTTGCTCTGCTCGAAGTGGAAGACCGCGACGACGCGATCGCGTGGACGCGCCGTTTCCTGGATGTCGCCGGCGATGCGACGTGTTACCTCCACGAAGTGAGCATGGCGCCCTAACCCATGACCGCAGCGGATGTGCAGCGCGCGATCGAAGCGATCTGGCGAATCGAGTCGCCAAAACTCATCGCAACGCTTGCGCGCATGCTGCACGACATCGGCCGCGCCGAAGATATTGCGCAGGATGCGTTCGTCTCCGCCATGACCCAATGGCCCGATGAAGGCATCCCGCGCAATCCGGGCGCGTGGCTGATGACCGCGGCAAAACGCCGCGCCATCGATCTGCTGCGCCGCGAAACATCGCTCGAACGAAAAACCGGCGAGCTTGGCGCGGAGATTGCATCAGCCGATGCCGGCCGGGAGTACGCCGCCGTGTATGAAGAGATCGACGACGATATGCTGCGATTGATGTTCGTCGCATGCCATCCGGTTTTGAGTGCCGAAGCGCGCGTCGCATTGACGCTGCGATTGCTTGGCGGCTTGAGCACACCGGAGATTGCACGAGCGTTCCTCGTTCCCGAGTCAACGGTTGCGCAGCGGATCGTTCGCGCGAAAAAAACGCTGGTGCAAGCGGGCGTCCCATTTGAGGTACCGGTGGGTGCGGAGCGCACACAGCGCCTTGCCTCCGTTTTGGAAGTTCTCTATCTGATCTTCAATGAAGGCTACGCGGCAACGTCGGGCGAGGACGTGCTGCGGCCGGAGCTGGTCGAAGACGCACTACGCCTGGGGCGCGTGCTCGCAGGCTTGGCGCCCGATGAAGCCGAGGTGCACGGCCTCGTCGCGCTGATGGAACTGCAGGCCTCACGGATGCGTGCGCGCGTCGGGCGCGACGGCGAACCGATCTTACTGCTCGACCAGGATCGCGGCCGCTGGAATCATCTGCTCATCCAACGCGGATTGAAAGCGCTGGGGCGGGCGTACCGACTCTGCGGCGGCGAGCCGGGTCCCTACACGCTGCAAGCGGCCATCGCATCGGAACATGCGCGCGCCGGCAGCGCGGAACAAACGAATTGGCCGGCGATTGCTGCGCTTTACGGACAACTCGCACGCATACTGCCTTCGCCGGTCGTGGAACTAAACCGCGCCGTCGCGGTCGGGATGGCCGAAGGGCCCGAACACGCGCTGCGCATCGTCGAACGATTACTGCAAGAACCGGCATTGCGCGACTACCATCTGCTGCCGAGCGTTCATGCGGACCTTTTACATAAACTCGGACGCAGCAACGATGCGCGCGAACAATTCGAACGCGCCGCGTTGCTTGCGACCAACTCTCGCGACCGCGACTTGCTTTTGCGGCGCGCACAGGAGTGCTTGAATTGAACGTATTGCGGATTATCGCCCGTCTACTTTTGGGCGCGCTTTTCACTTTGGCGGGCGTGATGGGTTTCGTGACGACGCCGCCGCCCATGCCGGGCATGATCGGCACGCTCTCCAACGCCCTCTATGCCTCGCATTGGGATTGGTTCATAGCTGCTGCGCAGCTGGTTGCCGGGGTTCTGCTGCTTACCAACCGGTTTACGGGCTTCGCGCTGATCGTTATCGGCGCGTTCATGTACAACAGCTTTGCGTTCCACATCACCACGTCGCCGCAGTTTCTGCCGCTGCCGATCGTCGTGGTACTTGTCTGGGCGTTTGTCGCGTGGCCGCTGCGAGCCGATTATGCGCGCCTGTTTACGGCGCGCATAACGAAAGAATCGACTTAAGCGCGGCGGGATCGTCCTTCGCACCTGCAGCACGCACGTACTCTGCAAGATACGCGCGATCGGAAAGCGTGTAAACGATATCTTCCTTCAGCGTCGTGCCTTGCGAGTTGATGGTGACCTTCGCATACATGCCGTCTTGCTTTCCGCTGCAGATCTTGACCTTTTTATCGGCTGCGGCGCTTTTCACGCCCGCACCGGAAGCAAGACCTTGGTGAAAGTACACGTCGAACGTCGCAAGATCCATCGGCGTGCCCGCCGGCAAATTCACGTGACCTGTAACGATCGCGCCGACCAACGGTTTGGCGTACAGCATGTCGGTGACCATAGCGCCTGAGGTCGTAGGCATGTTCCGCGCGATCCAACCGGCGGGCGGAACGATCGTCCGCGGAATCGGCGTAGGCGCGGCGGTGGGCGTGGGAATCGGCGTCGCAGATGCGGCCGCCGATGGCGTCGCGGAAGGCAACGGCGTTGCAGGCAACGGCGTCGTTTGCGCGATCTGCACGCGCGTTACGGTAAAGCCCATCTGCTGCAGCAGCGCGGGAACGCCGCCCGGCCCGGCCAAATGCGCCGCGCCGACCGCGACAAACGATGTGCCGGGCTTCTTCAGACGCTCGGCGAGCGCGGCTGCCCACGCTTTGTTGCGGTTCGTCAGCAGCGCCGCGTACAGCGGCGTTTTTTGATCCGCATCGCTGAACTGGGCGGCGATCTTGTCGTCGTCTCCGCTCAGCCAGGTGTTCACCATTGTGTCGAAGCTCGCACCGGTCTTGGACGCGTTTACATCTTTAAGCGTCTGCTCGAGCAGTGCGACCTGCATGGTTTGCGGCATGTCCGCAAAGATGTGCGCCTGCATATCGAACGTCTCGAATCCCAGCACCGGCTTTTTTGCATCGGCAAACATTTTGCGCAGTTGCAAGTCGATGCCGGTCGAAGCGCCGGCTCCGCCGCGCAGTGCCGGGAGCACCGAAAGCGTCATAAACGCGAGCCATGGTTTCATGGGCTCGAACGACGCTTCACCCGGAAGGCCGTACTTGCGCGCCGCCGCATCGAGAAGCGCGACGTCGGCCTTCGAAATCTTCGTTGACAGCGGGTGGCCGGCGTCGAACCCGATCTTCGCTATCGCCGAGGCGCCCGCCGACGGATTGTTGAGATCGGCGATCTCTTCATACAAGTCTTGGCTTTCGGCAATCGCCGCGTCGAGTTCGCGCGAATGCCATTGCACGTCGGGACGCATCAAATGAATCGTGCCGAACAGATAGACTTTCCCGGCAGGCGACTGCACCACCCAGAGTGCGGGCGCCGCGCTTGCGGGCCGCACCGAAAAAACGACAAACGCGACGGCCAATGCAAGCGCCGCAGACAGAATCCGAAGGTGTTTCACGCCCGTAATTTTCGAAGGCGGGCCGCCCTTTACCCGGCGCGTCTGTGGATTCCGGATGCCTTTCGCGGTAAACTTGGCGTATGGACGTCCGCTCGATCCCGGAAGGCAGCACGCTGGATCTGTACATCAGTCCGTCGTGCCCGTATTGCCATATGGCGATGGAGTATTACGACCGGATCCGCACGCCGTATACCGCTCACGATGCATACGGCAATGCCGACGAACGCGCCAAAATGTTTGCGTTTACCGGCGGCGACCCGACGGTCCCCGCGATCGTCGTCGACGGCAGTCACGTGCAGTCCGGCTGGGGTGACCCGCCCCGTGGTTGAACCGTCTAATGCGTCCGGTCGGACGCACTAACATCTAAATTCGCGGCCCTTGCAACCATAGTTTACTTTGCGGTCCACAGTTTATCAAACAGTACGCTGAGATCAAACGTCGAACTTGCGTTGTCGGAACCTTCCAGGAGAAAACGGTCGAACGGCTTGGGGACACTGCTGCGAGAGCAGAAAGACAAGCAGCGCCCGCAGCGACGATACATGCAAATGGAAGGCACGAACGCCGCTAGCGACATTCAGACCGCCAGACTATCCGCCGTCACCACGGGCTGAGCCCCTACCGCGCCAAGATTGGCAATATACACTGCGCCCTGGGACACAATCTAAGCAAAGGCATTAGCCTCCCGCAGAAGCATTTAACGCGCCGGCGCGCGATCGCGGCGAAGCGACGGAGGCGAAATGAGCAGCCAGTATTTGCGGCGGACCGTCGAAGGTTCAGTGTGAAAAGGTTTTGTTAATTTAAAGGCCGAAACGGAGGCACCGAAGCAAGTATCGGGTCGCTTGTTTGGCAGCAACCACTTTCTGTGGCGCACCGGGCTTGGGCATTCATTCATGGACGAACATGGTCGAAGTGGCCTTGGACTCGATCTCGCTTTCACCACCGCTTAGTGAAACGGAGAAAAAGTAATGGCTCAAGTCCCACCGACTCTTCTTGGACCTGGAATGACGATGTCGAACCCCGTCGGGTGTGTGTCCGGCACCGCCGCCGGCACTCTAGGCGGAGCTTCAGCCGGCTCGCGCTTTGGCGGAGGTCCAGGAGCGATCGTCGGCGGCGTAATCGGAGGCGTTAGCGCCGCCAGCAACCTGCCGTCCTGCCAGCAGGTTCCGACCGGATCGCCGATGTTCGCGCCTAATCCGCAGCCTGCACCGGCGCCGTCACCTCAGCCGGACGCCCTCAGCTGGGATGGCAGCACGACTGACACCACGGCGGCCTGCTAAGAAGGGAGCGGAGCGGTTGGGCGGCATTCGCTGCCCAACTGCAACC
>DASSRQ010000033.1:0-14959 GCA_035701665.1 Vulcanimicrobiaceae bacterium | reverse complement strand
AGCGAAGTAAAAGGTAAGGAAATCGTTGCGTACGCGATCATTGACAAGGACCACCGGAAGATGTGTTTCATGGCGGCACTCGTTCGATGACTGCAGTGTTACTTTTCGCACGCACCATAATGCTCGCCATTTCGCTAGTGGCCGGCGGAAATCAATCGGATGGTATTGCTTATAATGCCCCCGAGGCCCCCGTTAAACTTACGCGCGTGTATTCATATTGGACAAGCGATTTTGACCCTTCATCAAGAATGCAAGGCCCGATTTATTTTAACGATTGTGCAGAAATTAAGAACTTATCATCTCGTGTCATAACGCATATGCAAATCGTCTTTGCTTCGGTAGATAAATTGGGATCGGTGAAGCCGCCAACCTTTCCGCTAGATATTAAATATCGTCTAGAGCCCGGCTCAGTGCATAACGAGCTTGTGAATTGCCGCGATCACGCTTTTGCTAACGGCGACCGCGGCCTTTGGCTCGCGGCTTGGATTCAAACGGTCGATTTCGCCGACGGTTCTAGATGGACTGCCCCCGCCACGGTTCCATTACATAGTTTCGATCCAGAAAACGGTGGCACTTTCGTGGCTGCGCGTCCCGCGGACGAGCTGACGCTATACGGTCAATATGAGCAGTGAGTGCGAAACGTCCGTCAAACAAATCGCTGGCGAGTGCAGTAAGCGCCTATCAGCACGGCATGACGTCGTTTCCATTTTGCAACGGGGACTCTTGCGGGCGCAGTACGCAGAACCGGCACTGTTCTGCGTCGTGAATCAGGCCACGTTTGTGCGAGCGCGCTGGAGAATCCATAATGCCCATATTGACGTTTTTATCTGTGGCGGCGTGCGCGAGGCTCTCGCGGCGGCGTCAAACGCGGGGACGGCTACGACGGCGCTCGTGTCAGAATGCGAATATCTTTCGGGAAATGGGCGTGTGGCGCAAACATTGATAGCGAAGGCCCGAATCGTGACGTCAATGCATCGTGCCCGGAAAGATTCTGCGCTTGATTTCCGCTACCGGACGTTACCGTATGATCTTCTGCGGCGTTTGGAGGCAATGCTAACACAGCCCGGTTCCTCCGCCATGCTTGCTTTACATGAATTAATTCGTGTTTGCGTTGAGGCGCATGTCGGTGCGAGTTACGCAAATGGAGCGGTGGATGAGTTGGTAAGGCGTTTAAGGCAAATTAATCCAACCGCTGCAGATCTATTAGACCGAATCCTAGACATCGTACCCAGCAATCTTTACGCGAACCTGCGGATTATCCAGTCATTCGTTGAAATTACGGTCGGCGCTGAATCAACCGAGGAAGAAACTGTTTTTGTTGAGTCGTCGCCAGCATTGGATGGCTTGAGGCGTCGGCTGTCTGGAAGCGCGTCGCGCTTACGTGATGAGAAGGTGGCGTCTATGGAACGCGCACGCGATGCATACCTAAGATATCTTGCTGAGAAGACGAAAACGCCCGAGTTTAGTTTACATACAACGGCGTAAAACGGTGAGCTGACCATGAATGCAAACGCGCAAGGTTATCGCCTGTTATTCACAGCGCTGCGCACACAAAGTGGCAGTAAATGTAGTGCTGCATCTATTCGGCGTGCTGCGCGGTCCGAATCATCGTGAACCACGTAGCCATAAACCACCACGTTGTCCTGTTTTGAATGTGTGTTCTCAAAAGTACGTGGATCTTACACAAAAACGGCGCTACGCCGTCTGCATGATAATCCGTGTAGCAATTTGAATGGACGTCTCCGTACTGTCCGGCGCTTGGTGAGTATCCGATTTCACGCTCGCCCGGCGGATGGATTAGGAGCCTCCGTGACTCGCATCGCCGAGCGCCCGGTGTCTACCCAAGGGTCTACCTGGTACCTGCATTACACCGCATCAATCTGCAGTCGCAAGTCCTCGAAACTGTCGAAAAGTCGCGAAAAACGGTAGACCGTGCATCAGCCGGCAGTGCGGAGAAGGGGTTCGATTCCCGTTGGCGCTACCATAATTCGCTCGATTTATCGGGCGTTTTCATTCTTTATACGGCCTGATCGGGCACAAATCGGGCACGAGCCCGTCGCGAATTTTTCGGTTTAACAACGCCTGCCAAATCTGACAAAACCAGCGTGGGCGGCGGGGCGGCTACTGGCGCCGTAGGCGTAGGGCTCAGTGCAGCAGCCGACGGTCAGCGCAACGCGAAGGAGGACAATTGTGGAGGCTGAGCGTGCGAAAAAAATATTCGCGCCGACGTTTATTCTTCTTGGAATAGTTCTTGGTGCGCAGCAAATCTGGGCAATACATTTGCAGCACGGCGCGACGCGCTTGTCACTAGCAAACTTAACGATCGCGGTGATCCTGTGTTTCATATTGGGCAGTCCCATTGTTTTTCCTTACGCGGCACGGTTGCGTAAACGGCTTATAATTGTTACCGCTATAATCGTCGTTGTGGCCGCCGCCATTATCTGGAACTGCGACGCCTTGCGGCTATGCATAGGGGACTGAAGTAGCCGCGTTTATCGCTTCGAATAGTGGGCTGGGGAGTGCATGAAGTCGATCAACCACCGCTCATTGGCGCCACTGACCGGCGGAATGACATTGCCGCGAACATAATTCGCCTTGCGCTTACGTCGCCGCGCACTCGCAAACCGTTCTCGCGATAAATCCGCAAAAATGGTCATAACTGATGCCAATGCCTTCAGGCTCGAAGATCACTTTCAAGCGGGGCGAGCCAAACTAGCCGCACCGATCGGAAGGCACAGATCGGGCACGAGCCGGCACGGAATGCCCGGCACTGCCTGGACAGGACGAACCACGATGAACGAGTCCGCAAGCGTAAATGGTTAGAACATGCCGAAATCACCACGGGGTGAGCGATTTCGATTCCCGTTGGCGCTACCAAAATTCGCCCGATTTCTCGGGCGTTTTTATTTTGCCCCAGTCGAAATGGTCACGATCTGGTCACATTTCAGGTCGCTGCCGACGTATCGTCTAGTGCGGGATCCGGATGTGGTTATTATTCGTAGGCACGTGGTACGTCGAGCCAGGACCGTTCGGAGTACGGATCTGCACGATGTAGCCGGCGAGCTCGCCTGAGGGCAGCACGATCAGTTTCGTAACGACCCCGGGATACCACGTTATTTGCGCTGCGCCGGTCGTCGAAAACGGGTTGACCTGCACCTTGTCACCGATTTTAAAGCGCGGCGCCTCGCCGTCCGGATTTGTCGTACGCGATCCGGGTTCGGTGACTGGCAAGAGGCTATTGTTTGCACGGCCAGAGCCGTGCGCGCGCGCCGGAGCTGCTGCGCGCGTAGAAGCGGCCGGCGGCCGCGCATTACGCGTTTCCGGATGAGGTGCGGAAGCGCGCTTGCCGGTGCGAGCGAGGTCGCACGTCGTGCCATAAAAACTATCGCCGTTCGAATTTAGCCCGATACTTGGGCCGGCGAGTAATTTGGCGCGATACCGCTGCAGCGATCCGCCACTAAAAACGATCTGCCGGGACGGATACTGCACGCGGAACGATCCGCTCGAACCGGCCGAGCTGTACGTTCCCGAGGTACCGTTCCCGCCCGTTATATAAACGTCCATGAACGTGTATTGTCCATCTGCATAGCAGGCGTACTTGCCCGGCACAAGTTTGTCGTTCGTTTCCGAGCTATCGCCGGCGAGGTTGAGCATCCAAAACAGTCGCGCCTCTTCCTTTCCGGAGTTGTCGATGCGCACCATACAGATCGGATCGTGCACGGCCGTAATCGTTCCTTTATAGCCGTTATCATCGACCACGCGCGCGCCGACGGCGCATTGCGATGCGGACTTGAATTTCTCGGCTCGCGCAGCCTGCGGTGGCATCGCCACGATGAAGAGGAGAAGAAGTGTCGATACGATCGATATCTGCTTCAGCATTTCTTTGATTTCGCGGCGGCAAGGGGGCGTTTCCTCGGTTGTATTGTCGCCTACCATACGCTGGTTGCCCCGGATTGGTCTGGGAATAGCGAACGGCATGGGGGCATGATTTACGCCACAACGGCAATATCGGGCCGCACGATATCGCCGGGCATGTGGTTAAGCAGCAAGGGCGATACATCGGAGATGGTTCGTTTATTGGCGCGGGTTGCGCGGCGAAATGCCGGGTCTTCCAGCGATCGAAATGATGCTATCGAGGCGTCATGGATCCCGCGATGCGTCCAACGGTCGGTACAGCTACATCACTGATACGCTTAGGCCGACTTTTGAAACTAACGTATGCTCAATTCGCAAGAGACGTCAGACTGAGCGGCCTAGCCTCGCTGCCGAACGGTGCGGCTGAACGATGGTTTGTCACGCATGGTGAATGGCCCAGGGCGTAGACGTAAACTCTACTAAACGTCGAGCGTGGTGAGCAAATCGCCCAAACTTTGGCGCGGCAGCAGGCCATAACGCCGTGAAAGCGGGCCGTCGTACCATCGCGGCGTGAAGATTTCGCACCAGACGTACATATACGTCCCGCCGGCAAAAACGAATAGACCGATGATCAAGGCTTTGCGAAAAACGTCATCGCTCGAGTCAAACCAGCGGCGAAACGGCGGGCTCACTGATCCATACTACCAGATGAAGGCAAAAGAGCCGGGGCGCTTACACCGCCGCAGTTTGGATGCGCGGTCTCGTTTGGGAGCCTCGAAATTACGTTGCGCGCGGTACGTAGCGACGGCGTGAGCGCATCGATCCAGGTGCCCGTGTCGCTCGCGCCTTAGTAGCCTCCAATGAGACACTCGGGGGAATTGACACATGTTCGACTTGCGCAAATTAGCGCTTTTCTTGGCCTTTACGTTACTGACTTCGACGCAAAGTCAGGCTGGTACGCGAAACGTTACAGACTATTTCATGGTTAGCGGAAAACCCGTGCAAATCACGGTGCTGACCGGTGCCGATTTCAGAGCCCTTGCTCTAGCATATAACGATTGGCGAACGCACGCAAAATCGCAAATTTCAGATTATACGATTACCTTCGCCCGAAAGCCCGGAACTAACCTCGACTACATAACATTCTTGCCGCGCCGTGAACGCGGGGCGATTACGCTTGGGTGTGCTACGAAGTTCGCCACCGAAGCACGGTACGTAATAGATGCGCTTGCCGGGAAGATAGTACGGAGCGGTCTTTGCTAAACGATGTCCGGCCATGAGACGCGCGAGCTCGCTGGGTCGACGCCGTATACACCTTTTTTAGAACGGCCCTGGGTAGGGTCCGTAGCCCCTGGCGATGTCGCAGTCGGTGTGAATCTGGAAGTGTGGGGGCACCACATGTATCTCGGCAAACCCCCGAATCCAGTCATAGGTCGGATTACCGCTCCAGAAATTGAGATCGCAAACCCGTCCATAGAAGTCGGAGATCGTATTAGCGCTACAGCTGGTCGCGCCATAGTCTTTAACTTCGACGCGCAACTTTGCAAGACGCGTCTCCGTGAACCGGTAGGAAATAGCGCGCGTCAATTGTTGGCCGCTTGCCACGCAATCCGCGCCTTCAATCTGCCAGGGAAAGATCTCTAACTCGTCCTCGTTCCAGTAACGCGTGACCCATATAAAGTTGTGTGTGTTATTCCAGACAGTGACCCACCAATAGCGCGTACTATTGTCAGGAGTCTTACGACGAGACGTGGCAGGCAATAACTGGTCGCCGGCCGCGAGTGCGGCAACCCCCGAGGGAGCCGTGCCGCTCGTTGCACATCCCGCCAACGTGAATAACGCGACGAGCGATAAGGTTCCAAAACGCCGAATAAGCCGGCGATTAATACGTGGTAACGCCATCTGACCGCTCCAATATCCCGGTGTATTTAGCCCGTCGGCAGCGAACGCGGCAACAGTCCGGTAGAAACTGAAAATAGTAACTTGAAATGTATCGTACTCGTCGCGCTAGGCACATGAGTCGAACGTCTCCAGAATGCACTTAGATTGTTACGGTTTTGAGCGGAATTCCGGGACTCGCCGCCCGACGACCACCGATGCTGTTCTCGTCGCCTATGGAGTTACGGCGGCTTTCGGTTCGACTTGCGAATTTGCGCGAGACCAGGCGTGACGGCCGAGATCGGGTTAATGCCGGTTATCGCGCGTACGGCAGAAGGAGATATGCGTTGAACGATCAGATGTTTGAGTTGTTCGTTTCCGTCGGGTCGGTATTGTCGCGCGTTTTTTTTGCAGCACGGTTGACAGTATGACGAACATGCGGTATTTGTTAGATATGTTCAAACTTTGGTCGGGACTTTCGTACAACGAAATGGATTGCGCCACCGCGCAGTTCCATATCGTCGCGCGCCCGAAAGGCAGCGATTTTACGCGAGATCTACCCATCGACTGAAGTCAGAAGCACTACAAATTGTGTAGGAGCCCTCTGGCGGAAGCCAGGGGGCTCTTCGTTTATCGCGCTGTACGCGCTGGACGCACGGCTCCCAAGCATGGCGGTTATCGTCTAGTGGTAAGACAACGGCTTGTGGCGCCGTGTACACCGGTTCAATTCCGGTTAATCGCCCCAAAGTTGCGTTGATCGCGTGACCTTTGACAACTGAAGACGAGAAAAGAGTCTCAAGCCGTCGCCGGCCGGCACGGTAGCGCTGTTTCGTTTTGATCTACTCCGCGAGAAGTACAGATAGCGCGGATCGGCAACACGCACGCGTGTCATGTCTTAGTTTCGTGTTGCCTTTCGCCATCGGGACTTAGCTGAGATGGAGTAGCGCCGTGCTGAAAACACGGAGTACGGGGATTCGAGCGCCCCAGTCCCGGCCAATTTTACGCACCCGCTCCCCATTTGAACTGCTACTGCGCGCGGCGCTGTGGATTAGTGAAACGGTATCGTGCGCGCTAAGCTGACGTGGAATAGCACCGGATTTTTAATCCGGATACGCAGAGTTCGAATCTCTGAGCGCGCACCAATATGACGCCATGCACTCGTAGCTCAACGATAGAGCATCCGCCTGTCGAGCGGAAGGCCGCGGGGTATTTTGTTTTTCGAAAGGAGGCTTATCCGATGGAATCGGTTTTGTTATTGAACTTCTCGTACGAACCGTTGGGCGTTGTAAGCCTCCAGCGTGCCGTACGATTGCTCTTCGCCAAGAAGGCGGAAATCGTGCATCGCACGGATCGTGAACTGCACGCCGAAAGGATCGCGCTGCCGCTGCCGTCCGTTGTCCGGATGCTGTATTATATCGCTCACCGGCGCAAGCACGTGCCGCTGACCAAGAAAAATCTGCTGTTGCGAGACGACTAGCGGTGCGGTTACTGCTCGGCAAAGGGTGGTGCAGACATGACGGTCGATCACATTCAACCCAAGAGCCGTGGCGGGAAGTCCACGTGGTTGAACCTCGTGGCATGCTGTGTGCGATGCAATCAGCGCAAGCGCGACCGGACTCCGGGCGAGGCCGGAATGCCGCTCCGTTCACGGCCGCACGTACCGAAGTTCATCCCGTTTATCGTCGTCCGCCGCAATACGTCGCCGGCGGAGTGGTTGAAGTATCTAACGCTGTACAACGTCAGCATCGAAGAGCGGACTCCATTTAATTAGGCGGGCCCGAAGCAAGCATAGGTAAGTGGGGAAATTGTGCCCTAACGCGGCGAGAATGCGATGGTATACGATGATGATCGAATGAAAGTTCGGGGTTATCATGTATTATCGCATTGCTCTTTGTATCGTTTTTCCGGCAGTCATTTTGGGTTCGTGCAGCGGCGGAGCGGGGCCGGCCAATCCGCTGCCCCAAATAGCGAGATCCGCTGCGGTATCGCAGCGAGCCGCGCAATCGGTCGTTTCAAACCTGAAACTACCGCTGCAGTTCGACATTTTTATTCCGTGCGCGGACAACGGCGCGGGTGAAAACGTGGCGCTTAGCGGCACTCTACACGACTTGGCGACTGCTGTGGTCAACGCAAATACCGTGCACATCACCTTTGAAGACAATCCCCAAGACTTAAAGGGCATCGGACAAACCAGCGGCGACAAGTACGAGGGCACCGGGGTAACGCGCGAGGATGTGAATTTTGCCGTAACGGGATTTCCGGCGAACTTCACCTACGTAGACAATTTCCGCATCATCGGCCCTGGACCGTCAAATAATTTCTTGGTACACGAAGTCGCTCATCTCACCATAAACGCCAATGGCGCCGTATCGGTGAGTAGCGATTCGTTTAGCGAACTGTGTAAATAACGCCTCACGGGCGAACGTCGCCGTCGTTGGCCGTCTTCTGGATGACAAACGAACCGGCTTTACCCGTGCAGCGATAGCTCTGCGACGTGTGTCCGTGCGCAATCGTCGCCGCTTCGGTTTTGGCGCGGTCGTACGTTGCGAACGCCACCACCCGATCGCGGCACGTGTGGTCCTCGCCGGAAACGTTGCGCTGCTGATCGACGTAGGCACGAATTTGCAGGTCGTATTTGCCGGAGCGCTTCACGGGTGTGTACACCGAATCGACAATCAGGGGATAGGATGCGGTCACGATACGGCGCTGAGCCTGCTGCGAACCGGTCTTCATTGACGTTGCCGTAACGTACTTCAGGCTCTGTACGGCATTTTGCCGTCCGGTCTGCAAATCCAGCATCTGGGCATTCGAAAACGACATGTGTGTCGTAATCGCGTGAACCACGCGGCCGTGCGGTGTCGACACATAGCCTTCGATGTGGAAGACGCGCGACGCACTCGTTTTAAAATCGAAGGCGCCCTGGGCGGCGGATTGCGTCTCGCGCAGCTTGTCGAGCGGCGAAAAGGATTGGCTTAAGATCGCGCCGCCCGTATGCGACACGCTTCGATCGAGTGTCAAGAAAAGATTTGCGTCCGTAATCCAGTCGCCGCGGTCGTTGACGACGCCGATCGCTACAGTATGCGGCTTGCCGTCGGAAAGCACACCTGCGAACGGATCCAAGTCGACGCGGTACGGCGGTATGTTGAGCGCATCGATCGACGGAATTGGCCGCCACAGAATCGGATTCACGCCGCCGGTATAGATCCACGGGAACGGATAGATAACGTTTGCTACCCGCCCGTCGATGTATACGTCGATTTCACGATAGGCGCCGCCGCCGCAAAGGCCGTCCGATTTGTGTTTTGCCGCAAACGCATCGGGTTGATTGTCGTAATAGAATTCATCGCAGCCGTGCTGCGTCGAATACACCTCCAGTTCGGCGTGTACGATGTTGCGCGGCAAATGTTGCAACGTCGCGGACGCGCGGTCTTGCGGCGTTTGTAAATGAAACGCGGGAACGGTATTCGCTTCGTTTTCCAACGGGACGATCGCGTCGGCGGCTTCTGCGACGGGCGCGTGGGGTGCGGCTTGATAGAACGTCAGATCCGCGTCGATAACATAAATGCCGTCGTAGCGTTTGTTCACGTAGTTTGCCAACTCCGCGACGACCGGTTGCGGCTCACGCAGAATCGGCGCATACCGCGTGAGATCGGCCTTGACGGTGTAATCGATGCCGTGCCGCGTCGGCTCCGCCGTGCTGAAGCGGAACACTTCGCGCCGGCCGACGTACAGTTCACCGATCCGGTCGTATTGGCGGCCGGCGATCCTCGTGTGCCACGTCAGCACGACGCGAGACCAAGGGCCGCGGCACGCTGCCGGCGGCACGAAGTCCGCAAGCCGCGGGGCATCGCCTTGGAACCGCGCCGCGCGGAAGATCTGGACTCGGCAGTGCGCGCCCGCCTGCACCGGCAGCGGAGGCGCGACCACCTCGGGCTGATAGGTGCGCAGTCCCGCACCGAGCAGGCAAATGGTAAGCATCATCGCGGCTAATCGCATGGCCCGCTGCTTCGTCCATCGGATCATTTTGCCTGGGCGCGGCCTACCCGCCGGACCCGTACGAGTACTCTTGCCTACAGACATCGGATGTCTAGGAGGAAGAGGCGACGTTAGTCGCATAATCGGGCCAGCCACCGGCTGAAGCTGGCAACCTACCCAAGGAGCACCTGCTATGATTGCTATTTTTCAAGATAAGCGGCGGTTAGGACGTTTCGGCCTAGCCGGCATGCTCATGCTCAGTTTTCTCTTTAACTCCCTGGGCCAGGCACTGGCGGGCACCGTGGGCACGATCTCCGGGCACGTGACCGGCGAGCAGAAAGCGCCGCTGGCGAACGTGCGCGTTGCAGCAGCCTCGGCTAGCGGTACGCAAACTGCCGTAACCGACAGCCACGGTTTTTACAGCCTCATCGGCCTCACGCCGGACACGTATACTGTGTCGTTTCAGCTGAACGGTTATCAGCCGCAAAGTTTCCCCGGCATTACCGTTTTCGCCGACCAAAACGTTACGCAGGATACGGCGCTCGTGAAATCCTTGAAAACGATCGCGCAAGTGCATTCGCGCGGCGCCGGCGGTGCGTTTCAGCCGAATCAGACGACCGATACCTACGCGGTAACGGCAAAGCAGATTCAAAATATTCAAGGTACGGTTCTTAACGACGACGCGGATCAGTTGCTGAAGTCGATGCCGGGCGCGAGTTCGAGTACGAACCGCTTGGGCGCCGTCATCGTGCGCGGCGGCCGAGCGAACGCCATCGGGTACTCCTTCGGCGGCATGTCGCTGGTCAATTCGTACAACAACCAGATCAGCGTGCTGAATCAAGGCAACGTGCCGAATTCGGCGTCCGCGCAAATCGATCGCGGCAACATTTTGCCGACCATCGGCATCTCGCAGGTAACGCTGACGCCGGGCGTCGCCGACGCCTCGTTCAGCAGCACCGGTACCGGTAACTTCAATATCATTCCGAAGACGGGTACGTTTCCCGGGTTTTCGGACGCGGTCGTCGGCATCGGAGGCGGACACTACCGCCATTTGCTCGCGTTGGATTACGGCATTGCATCGACCGACGGACATTGGAACGAGTATGCGGCCTTCCAGGGCAGCAACATGTATCCGAATTACGGTAACGGCTTGACGTGTCAAGAAGCGAACAGCTGCAACATGCAGTCGAATGCCGCGGACCGCACGTTCATGAACAACCTCTCGTACCACTTCGGCCGCAACAATCAGTACGGCTTGAACTTTCTCTATCTGAATCAGTACGCGCTGACGGATTACGACTACGGCATCACGACGAACGGCATGTGCTTCCGCACGTGCGACAATAACTTCGTCGGCAACTCGAGCGCCTGGCGATGCGCTCCGAACTACACGCCGTACGATCCGGCCAATCCGTGCGCTCAGAATCAGATTCTTATCGGCGGCTCCGAGTTCGGCAGCCACTTGTTCACGATAGACGAGATGCAGCACATCATGGGCTACGAGAACAACGCGCAAACGTCGTACTACGAAACCCTGGCTCAAGCCGGCGTGCCGTTTTGGGGCACCGGTCAATACCGTTACGGTACGAAACTCGAATTTACCGATCGCATCAACTCGACGACGTACCTTCAGGCGCGTACGTATTCCGCTCAAAGCGCGCAGTACAGCGAGTGGTATCAGAACGGCATCTACGACGATAGCCTCGGGCCGATTCACGACATCGGCATCGATTTGAACAAGCAGCTCGGCGAGCACCACTTCCTGAAGGCCGGTGTCGATTCGCAGTTCGAGCACCCGGTGCACACGTTCACGCGTACCACGTGGGGCCCGGAGATCACGATGTTCAACAACAACACCGAGATCTTCGACTTCGTGAATCCCAGCGGATACTGCGGCGCCAGCTACTACATGGCCAGATATTTCATGGGCATGAATACGGCGCAATCCGTCAATTACGCCGCGACCAACAATCCCGGCTACTGCGGCTATCTCTACAAGTACTTCAATTCGTCCGCTCCCGCGTTGCAGGCGCCGTCCGATTCGGCATTCTCCGATGCGACGCGCTGGACCGGCGGCTATTATGTAACGGATCGCTGGACGCCGAACGATCGGTTTGCGGTCGACTACGGTCTGCGCCTCGACCAGGCCAACTATCACTATCCGGCGCCGTCGCTCGATCCGGCTACGTGTACGTCGCCGTATCTGCCGACGAGCTACGTTCTGCCGACCGATGCGAACGGCAATCCCGTTTCGATCGTTCCCGGCAGCGTTTGTCCGAAAGAGACGTTTGCGGACATCGGCGCTGCGAACCGGCCGCATATCTTGCAGCCGCGCGTCCTCGCACTGTACAAGCTCTCGCCGAGCGACGTGGTGCGCGCTTCCTACGGCCGCTCGTTCTCGTGGGCGCCGCAAAGCGAAGTCGGAACCGCGTACAATCTGAACAAGATCGGGCCGTACAGCAACGTCCCGGCGTACGGCAATCCGGCAATGTATTGTCTGTCCTACGGCAACGGCAGCGGCGCGAACGGCAATCCCGCAAACGGGCCGTGTAATCAGTCAACCGGTCTGCCGAACAACCCCGGACAGTCGGTGCCGTTTTACAACGCGCTTTGGCCCTTCCCGTGTCCGCTGGGTATGACGCTCGCGCAGTGCCAACAGTGGAATCCGAACTATCCCTACGCACCGGCGGGTCAAGCCAATCCGACAGGACCGGCAACGGCTTGCGGCTTCGCACCGTACTACGTTCCCTGCGCAAATTATCAGGAGCAACTCAACTACGAGTTTTGGAACGACCTGAACTATAAAGCGGAGCCCGGCGGCATCAATCCGATGGTGCCGAGCACGTTCATCAACTACGACGTTTCGTACGAACACGAGTTTGCGAACGGCGTCGGACCGCGCTGGCTGCGCGACTTCACGCAAGGCACGGGCGTCAAACTCACGGCGTGGTCGCGCCGCGGATACAACCTGCAAGCGACGGCGTCATTGCCCGGCGCGCCGGATGTCATCGGTGCGTACGGCGCGGCGCTCTACGGCGGCTTGCTCAATCCGAACGTCGTCGGCGGCGAATACGCAAATATTTTTGCGAACGGCTACTCGATGCAAACGTATCCCAACGGCAGCTACGGCATCGGCCGCGAGTGGGACAACGGTTTGGAACTGCAACTCACGCGCGAGCGCGACTACGGACTCTCGCTGTATTACGGCGCGACGTACAATCACACGGTCTCGAACCTGCCGTCGGATCGCAATGCGCTCGCCGGTACCGTTCCGGGCGCGTCGCTCTTCCTCAACGAACTCTATCCCGAAGGCTTCGTACCGAAGTTCACCGCTACGTTCGTGCCGTCGTTCCGCACGCACAACGGCTGGCGCTTCGCCGCGCAGGTGTTCTACAATGCGGGCTTCCCGATGGGTTCGGGTCTCATGACGCCGGCCTACCTGGGCGGCTGCTTGAACACCGTTAGCGGCGGATTCAATCCGAACACACCGTGCGCGCAGCAGAGCGCGGTGAACGCAAACGTCTATCTGATTCCGAATACGAACCTGGCGAATCAACTCGGCGGCTCGTTCGGCTCGACTATCGGGGCCGGCGCAACGCAGTTCGTCGACCCGCTCGATCCGGGTTCGTATCTGCATCCGAATATTGCAGCGACGACCGGCACGAAAGAGGGCCGCTATCTCAACAGCGCAACCTCTCCGCCGGCGAGCATCCTGAACTTCCAAATCGAGAAAGAGCTGAGTTCGAAATTGACGCTCGGTTTCAACGTCGACAATGTCGCGGGCGAAACGGCGTTCGGGCCGGAACTGAACGATCGCTACCAAGTGGTTGCGACGGGCGTTTCGGGACCGCTAACCGGCACGACGGGCTGCGCGTACGCGCCTCCCGGTCAGAAGGCGAGCTGCATCAACTACGGTTCGGCCTCGCACGGAACGTCGCCGTATGTCAACTTCCCACGCCTGGAAGGCCGTACATTCTACATCTACTTGAGCATCAAGAATCTTTAAGGACTGCCCACGCATGAATCTTCGAAGCATACGAACGTACGTGCTCTTCTCGGTTGCCGCACTGATGACGGGCTGCGCAATGAACGGCCTTTCACAGACGCCGCCGGTTACGCAAGTCAACACGCAAACGATCGGCAAACTCGAGTTCGCAGTCGGAACCGCAAACTTCGGGTTTGACGGAAACGCGATCGGCCTTAACGTCGTAACGTCGTTCCGTCAGTCCGGTGGTTTGTCGGCCGTGTTGTTGAACACGCCGACGATCACCGGGCCGTCCGGATTCTCGAATAGCGCGGACAACCAAAACCCTGCGGAAAGCCCGGATTGCAAAAAGGGCGTACTGCACGCGGGCGCGGACGCCGGGACGAATAAGATCAGCGGCAGCCCGCAGAATCCCAACCCGATCGCAACGCCGTTGCCGGCGACGTTCGGCCAAGGCGGCGGCGTGTTCGGCTACGGAATCGAGCCGCTGAACTCGACGACGAGCAGCGGACGGCAATCGCCGTATTTCGGCGTCGGCAATCTCACTGCCGATTGCGATCAGACGCCGGATTACCCCGCGTATCCGACGCCGTTCTATATGAGCCCGTCGGCCGTGGCAACGCTCGACAATAACTTCGGACTCAAAACTGCACCCGTGTATCTAGGCGGCCCGCCGGCGTATCCGTTCTTTAAAGACACGTCGTACCCGGCGAACTTTGCCGGATTCTCGCAAGGGTTCAATGCCTTCGAACTTACACCGGTGGCAGGATCGTATTCGTTGAACGTAACGATTCCGGCAGCAAACGCGAACACGGCGACGGTGAGTGCCTCAGCTACGCTCGCTAGCGTTTCGGGCCTCGCGAGTTACGGTTCGGCCCCGACGTGGACGTCGGACGGGCGCGGCGGCGGCAGCGGTACGGTAACGGTTCCGTCCGATTCGCGCATCGTCGAAACGATGGTCTACGTATACGACGAAAACAACGGCTCGTATTTTACGGCCGGCCCGATCCGCGGCACGGGTGCGCAACCGTATTCGATTCCGGATAATCTCGGTGCTTGCGGAACGATCGGCTGCCAAGGCACCTCGCCGCAACCCGGAATGGCGGCATCCGATACGATCGTCGTTTACGCCGCAAGTTACGACTACGGGATGTTCGAAGCGTCCCGTCCGATCAGCACGAGCCAGACGCCCGCTATTACGGGCGCCAACGGTCAGGCAGACGTGACGTTCTCTCCGCTGTTAAAAGCTAACGAATAGCGTAGAGC
>DASSRQ010000032.1:0-18066 GCA_035701665.1 Vulcanimicrobiaceae bacterium | reverse complement strand
GTTTACCCGGACGTCCGGGATGCGCGCGAGGACCCGCTGCTCGAAGGCGTCCCGAACGCTCCGGACGCGATCTGCGGCCTCGGTCCGTTCGGCGGCGGCGAGCTCGAGCGCCGTGGCCAGGCCGACGGCGGCCGCGACGTTCTCGGTCCCGGCCCGCTTTCCGAACTCTTGGCTTCCCCCGTGGATGAGCGGCTTGACCGCAATGCCCTCGCGAACGTACAGCACGCCGGTGCCCTTGGGCCCGTAGAACTTGTGGGCGGCCAGGCTCACCAAGTCGGCCTCCAACTCCCGGACGTCGAGGTCGAGATACTGCCCTGCCTGCACGGCGTCCGTGTGGAACAACGCTCCCGAGCGGTGAGCGAGCTGCGCTATCGTCTTGACGGGCTGGAGCACCCCGAGTTCGTTGTTTGCGAGCATGACGCTCACGAGCAGGGTCCGCTCGTCGATCGCCGCGGCCAGGGCATCCGGCAGCGCGAGTCCGTCCCGATCCACCGGCACGAAGCGCGTCTCGAAGCCTTCGTCCGCGGCCGCCGCAAGCGCGTGCAGTACGGCATGATGTTCGGTCGGCAGCGAGACGAGCGCCTTACGATCGTTAACGGACGCTCGCGCGGTCCCAAGAATCGCGAGCGTATCCGCTTCCGATCCGCCGCCCGTAAAGACGACCTCTTTCGGCCGGCAATGCAGGACGCGCGCCACGCGTTCGCGCGCATCGTCGAGCGCTGCCTTGGCAGCGCGCCCTTCCGCATGAACGGAGCTGGCGTTATAACCGGACTGCGAAAAAAACGGCAGCATGGCCGCGAGGACTTCCTCGCGCACCGGGGTGGTTGCGGCGTAGTCGAGATACAGGCGGTTCGTCACAGAAAACTCTCAGCCGCTCATTCTATCATGCGGGTGTGCGAAGCTCCATTTGCACGACTCCGAGAAAGTAGCAACGGATAGAGGCGGCCCGACACACCAACCCCGGGCCGTCTCTTTTTTTATTTCTACAGAGATAGAAAGAGCCGCCGATCGGCGGCAATCGCGGAGCGCGCGAGTGAGCGTTCTCCGGCGGTGGTTGCGGATGACGATGCAACGAGCGTGTTGAGGTCGATCGCAATTGCAAGAAAGCGGCGCGCATCAGCCTTTGCGTGAAGGTGAATGAGGTGCGGAACCGCCGATTCATAGAGTTGTGCGTCCATGCGCATGAAGTGAAAGTGCGCAGCGCCCGTGTGTTCGCCTGCGCAAGATTCGACCGCGTGCGCGGCCTCATCGCACAGATTCGCAGTTTCGGAAGCGGTTCTGCCCTGCGATGCGCATTGCCACTGTCCGCGGGAAACGGCTTTGTAATCGCAAGCGCGGGCGGCGACGGGGAGCGCGCCTATCACAAAACTCATGGCAAGCGTAACTGCTGCAGGTTTCATTTGCCTCCTTTGCGGCGTGGCTGTCTCTTTTTTTTATTGAAGCGTCAGCAGACGATGCCGGTCTGCCGCGATGTGCGCGCGCGCCGTGGCACGTTCTGAGTGTGTAAGTACCGGTGCCGAAGCGAGCTGCGTGTAGATCTCGATTGCGGATGACAGCGAACTGCGCGCATCGCGAAGGTCGCGATAGCGCATGAAGCCGCCGACGGAGTCCTCAAACACTTCGGCCTTCATACGAAGGAAGTGCAAGTGCGATGCGCCGGTACGTTCGTCCGCGCAGCGATCGATGGTGACGATCGCCTCGGTGCAAAAATCCGCAACTTCGTTCTTATTGGTGGCTTGCGATGCGCACTGCCAACGTGCGCGCGACAGGCCTTGCCAACTACAGCCATACGCACGCGCCGCGGATGCCGAAGCCAGTACAACGCAGACGAGTAAAGCGGCGAGTACCTTCATTGCTGTTTCCTCCGCGCGGCAATCCATGCGCGAAACCGCCGTTCCTCGCCTTGCGAGCCCGGTTCGAAGTAGGCGCTCGATGCAATGTTGTCCGGCAGATACTGTTGCAGACGCTGCGGCGGCGGTAAGTCGCCTTCATGCTTTTCGTACTCGGCGGAAGCGTGCGCGTAATCGTAGTCGCGCCCGTAGCCGAGATTTTTCATCAATCCGGTCGGCGCGTTGCGCAGATGCAGCGGCACGGGATCGTTGCGCGTGCCTTCGACGTCGGCCATTGCCGCTTTGTATGCGCGGCCGACGCTGTTGGATTTCGGCGCGGTTGCCAGATATAGCGTCGCGTGCGAGAGCGGATAAAAGCCTTCGGGCATGCCGACGAAATGCACGGCTTGCTGCGCCGCAATCGCCACGGAAAGCGCGCGCGAATCGGCCAGCCCGACGTCTTCGGAAGCGAGGATCACTAGACGGCGCGCAATAAATAATGGGTCTTCGCCGCCGTCGATCATCCGCGCGAGCCAATACACGGCTGCATCCGGATCGCTGCCCCGAATGCTTTTGATGAATGCACTGATGATGTCGTAGTGCATGTCGCCGCTCTTGTCGTACGAAACGGCACGGCGCTGCATCGCGTCCGCTATCAGTTGCGGCGTTATCCGGTTGTCTTCACCGACGGTCGCCGCTGCAAACTCCAGCGTTCCAAGCGCGCTGCGCGCGTCGCCGTTTGCGAGGCCGATAAGTGCTTCACGCGCCTCGGGCTCGAGCGTCAGCGTTTGTTTGCCTAGACCACGTTCTTTGTCCGAAAGCGCGCGATCGATCAGCATGCCGACGTTTTCATCCGTCAGCGATTTGAGGACGAACACGCGCGACCGGGATAACAGCGCCGAGTTGACTTCGAACGACGGGTTTTCGGTCGTCGCGCCGATCAGCGTGACCGTTCCGTTCTCGACGTACGGCAGAACCGCGTCTTGCTGCGCTTTGTTGAAGCGATGGATCTCGTCGATAAACAGCACGGTGCGTTTGCCGAGCGCGCGGCGATGCTGCGCTTCGGCCATAACTTTGCGAAGATCGGCTACGCCCGCGCTCACCGCGGAGAGCGAGGCGAAATGCGCGCCGGTCATACGCGCGATGATCTCGGCCAGCGTGGTCTTCCCCGTGCCGGGCGGGCCCCACAAGATCATCGAGGGCACGTTGTCGGATTCGATCGCGCGGCGAAGCGCGTGACCCGGCCCGACGATGTGCTCTTGCCCGGCAAACTCGTCGAGCGAGCGCGGACGCATACGCGATGCGAGCGGTTCGCCCGCACCCGCCGTACCCTGTGAAAAGAGCGAGGGTTCCATCTACCAGTGACCGGGAGTTCCGAGCGCCTCCGCGTTGTGGCGGTGTGCGATCTCGATGCTTTCTCTGAATCCCACCGCCTCGACTAATTCGGTCGAATATCCGCGTTTGAGCGCTTCGTAATTCAAGTCGAACTGGTTACGGTACACCAAATACTCGATGTCGAGCCAGCGCAAGTTGCCCGGCGTCCTGCGCCGCAGTTCGTACGCAATGGGCCGAAGCGCGCGCCATGCTGCCGCAGCCGAAAAGCGGAACGGCGCAAACAAACGCGGATCGGCTATGCCGAGATTGATAAGGCGCGAGACACTCTGCATGTGCCCGCCATAGAGCATGATGCGCGAATCCAAGCCGTTCTCGAATGCGCGCGCAAGCTCGCGGGGATCGTCCAAGTTCAAGGACTCGACGTATTCCCGCGCCGCGACCATGTCCGGTGAACTGGAACGCTGTGCGACGTCCAGATAGGCCTCGATTTGATAGGTTAACCGCAGATGGCGCAGCTGCACGATCGCCGCAATCGTGCCGCCGAGCAGGATGAACGCGCCCGCGATGGATCCGACTGCCGCGGCCGCATCCCATCCCATTACGGAATTGCAGGCCCTTTGATCGTAATCGGTTTCGGCGTTGCGATCTCGACGTTCGTTCCGGGAAACTGCATCTGCACGTTGTTGTTCGCGCTGCCTTGCCCGGTTTGCGTGTTGTACACCACGCTGTCGGCGTCCAGCGAACGATCGCCTTGAACCACGTGAACTTTGCCCGTCATCGTAAGTTCGTGCGTTTTATCGTTTAAATGCGCTGCGTCGGACGTCGCCGTCGAATCGCCCTGTTCGTAGTGCACGTTTCCGCGCGCATCGTACAGGCGCGTCTTGTCGTTTACCAGCAGTTGATCCGTCGTAAGCGTCGACGGGCCGCGGCTCTGGCCGGCCTGCCCGCTCTGTAAACCGAAGTTTCCGCTGACGTCGTGCACGGAGACGTTGCCGTACAACGCGATGCGCTTTTGCTTAAAGTTTCCGACGGCGCGATCGCCCTGTACCGTCGACCCGTCGCTGCGCGTCATCGTGATTTTTACCGGGACGGAAAACTGGCCCGTCTGCATGTTCGCGGCCATCTCGGATGCTTCGACCGTCCACGTTCCGATTTGCGCGGTCGAGGTCTGCGCAGCGGGCGCTTTCGCAGGCGGTTTGGCCGGCGGCTTCGCGGCTGCGGCAACGCCGATAGCGGCGATCGCGATCAGCGAGAACGTGCGTTTCACTGTTTGAGCTGCACGTGTCCGAAGAGGTGAATGTCGTGCGTTGCGCCGTTCATGACCGCGCGATCCGCACGCACCGACCGGCCGCCTTGCGAGAAAAAGACGTTGCCTGTAGCGACGTAGGTTTTCGCGACGCCGTCGATGTTGAGGTTATCGCACGTGAGCGTTGCAGGCACTTTCGACGGACCCGTGCCGGCAAAACCGGTGAGCGCACCGTTGTCGTCGTGGAGGACGACGTGGCCGGTCAGGGTGGTCTGGTGCATCTTCATGTTGCCGCTGGCGTGATCGGCTTCGATGCTGTTGCCCGGGCGCGTCAGAACGATATGGCCGGGCGTGGTAAACGCGCCGGTGGTCCAATTCGCGTCGAGTTGCCCCGTGCTTACGGTCCAGTCCGCGAACGAAAAGCCGGCGCCCGCAGCAGAAGACGGCGGCGCGGCGGCGCGCGCCTGCGGGGCCATCGCTCCGAGCATCACGACTGCGCTTAAGACGGAACCGAAAAATCGTACTTTCATGTGTTTTCTCGCGCGCGCGGCTTTGCGACCGGCGTGCCGAGCAGTTCGGTTAGCCGTTCGGCGGAAAGGACCCCTTCCCGCAGCACCCTGGGCGTGGTTCCCGTCATGTCCATCACGGTCGAATCCCGAGCGTACTTCGTGGGTCCGTTTGCGACGAAGAGATCGGCGTCCGGCAGATGCTCGGCGCCCTCCCCGCCGTAATAGGCGCTGCGCCCGCTGAGGTTTGCGCTGGTCGCGGCGAGCGGGCCGCAACGATCCAGAATCGCCGCGCAAAGCGCGTCGTCCGGAACGCGGAAGCCCAGTGAGGGAAGACCGGCAGTGACGTCATGGTCTATGAACGTAGGCCGGGGCACGATTATCGTCACCGGGCCGGGCATCAGCCGCCGCGCCGCATTCGCCGCTTCTTTAAAGGCGGAAGCGTATTCCAAAAACTCGGTCACGCTGGCGAGGTGCAGCGAGAGCGGTTTGTCGGGCGGACGCACTTTGGCGCCGTAGATCGCGGCAATGGCTTTGGGGTCGTACGGATCGCAGCCGATGCCGTACACCGTGTCGGTCGGAAAGATAACGGTGCCGCCGCCGTTGATCACGGCGGCAACCTCTTCGCATACGCGCGCGCGCGACTCTTTGCGCGCGTCGATGACATTTGAAACCGGCGTGGCGCTAAATCCGGACGCGCATCCCCGTGCCGAGGGCAACGCACGAGAGCGGATCCTCGGCGATGATAACCGGAATGCCGCACACTTCCGCCAGCAGTTTGTCCAACCCGCGCAGCAGCGCGCCGCCGCCGGTAAGAATCACGCCGCGATCGATGATGTCGGCGGCAAGCTCCGGAGGCGTCTTTTCGAGCACGGCTTTCACCGCTTCGACGATCGCACCGACCGGTTCGGAGAGCGCTTCGCGAATCTCTTCGCTCGTAATCTTCACCGTCTTCGGAAGACCGTTGATCAAATCGCGGCCGCGGATCTCCATCGCCAATTCGGCTTCCAAACGATAGGCCGAACCGATCTTGATCTTGATCTCTTCAGCGGTGCGCTCGCCGATCATCAGGTTGTAAACGCGGCGGATGTAGCGGATGATCGCGTCGTCGAGTTTGTTGCCGGCAACGCGCAGCGACTGCGACACGACGATGCCGCCGAGCGAGATCACAGCGACGTCCGTGGTGCCGCCGCCGATATCGACGACCATGCTTCCCGACGGACCGTCGATCGGTAAACCGGCGCCGATTGCAGCAGCCATCGGCTCCTCGATGATCTCCACGTGTTTGGCACCGGCAAGCTTTGCCGCATCTTTGACGGCGCGCTCTTCGACGCTCGTGATCTCCGCGGGCACGCAGATGACCACGTTCGGCTTCGGACGGATGAGCGAGGAGAACCACGAGCGGTCGCGCATGACTTTTTTGATGAAGTAACTGAGCATCGCTTCGGTCACTTCGAAGTCGGCGATGACGCCGTCGCGCAGCGGACGGATTGCTTGGATATGCGCCGGCGTTTTGCCGAGCATCTGCCGCGCTTCCTCGCCGACCGCCAGCGTGCGCCCGTTGTTCATGTCTTTGGCTACAACGGACGGCTCGCGCAGGACGATTCCGCGTCCTTTGACGTGCACGAGTACGTTGGCGGTTCCTAAGTCGATACCGATGTCCACTAAATTCTCCGTTTAAAAGGCGCTGCGCCTGGCTCCGCGCCCCCCATCTTTCGATGGGGCCCCCAGACCTCATGGCGCCTCAATGTGCCAGACTAAATTTTAGCTCCCCGAGGGCGCCGCACTAGCTCATTTTGCGAGTGGCGGGATACGCCGAAGTTTCAAAAACTCCGTTGGGCTCCGCAAGCGGCGTAATACCGCTTGCCCGCTGGACCTGGGCGCCCAGCGTCGAGAGCATCTCTTCGAGGCGCTCGTGGCCGCGGTCGATGTACTCCAGGCCGATGATCTCGGTCTCGCCCTGCGCGGCCAGGCCCGCAACGACGAGCGCCGCACCGGCGCGAATATCCGGTGCTTCGACCGGCGCACCCGACAGCTGCGCGACGCCTTTGACGACGGCCGTGTTGCTCTCCATCGAAACGCGAACGTCGGCGCCCATACGCGCCAGTTCGTTGACGTACGAAAACCGCGCGTTGAAGATCGACTCTTCGACGACGCTCGTTCCGGGAGCGGTGCACAGAAACGACACCATCTGCGGCTGCATATCCGTCGGGAATCCGGGATACGGCGCCGTCAAAATATCGGTACCGCCCGTAAGTTTCGCGGCTTGCGCGCGAATCCAATCCTCGCCCGTTGTGACTTTGACGCCGCACTCTTGCAGTTTGAGCATCAGCGCGTGCAGATGCTCAGGATTGCAGCGCGTTACGGTCACGTCGCCGCGCGTTGCAGCGCCGCACAGCAGCAGCGTTCCGGTAACGATGCGATCGGGAATGATTTCGTACTCGACGCCGTGCAGTTCGCTGACGCCTTCGATGAAGACGGTATCCGAACCGGCGCCGGCGATGCGCGCGCCCATCGCGTTCAAAAAGTTTGCGAGGTCGACGACTTCGGGTTCCATTGCGACATTACGGATCGTCGTCATGCCCTCGGCCAAAACCGACGCAAGCATCGCGTTCTTCGTCGCGCCGACGCTCGGGATACGGAACTCGATCTCCGCGCCGCTCAAGCGTTTGCGTTTGGAGGTCGCGATCAAGTAGCCGTGCGCGTTCTTCACCTCGCAGCCCAATGCAACGAAGGCTTGTTCGTGCATGTCGGTCGCGCGCGTGCCGAGCACGCATCCGCCCGGAAGCGGCACCTCTGCTTGACCGAAACGGCCGAGCAGCGGGCCGACGATATCGAAGCTGGCGTTGAGTTTACGCACCAGCGCATATGGCGCGCGGTGTTCGTCTACGTTGCTCGTATCGATCGTAATCGCGCCGCCGGGTTCGTTGCGCAAGCGCGCGCCGAGGGCTTCGAGCAGCGACCACATCACCGAAACGTCCGTAATGCGCGGCACGCGATGCAGCGTTACTTTTCCCTTGGCAAGCAGCGATGCAGCCATGATCGGCAGCGCTGCGTTCTTCGCGCCTTGCGTCGGCACGCTGCCTTCGAGCGGTGAACCGCCGCGAACGCGCAGCGTAGTTTCCAAGCGGTCGAGTATCGTCATTTTCCAGTTTCACCCCGGGCGATCGGCTCGCACGCAAGCACGCGGCCGTCGTACGGTCCGTCGCGCAGTTCGAGTTGCAACGCGCCTGACGGCGTCATGCGAACGAATAATTCGCTCCACTGCTCGCCGTCGATCTGCAGCAGATGCGCATGCCCGTTTTGAACAACGCCCGCAAAGCAATGGTTGCCGTCCGCAACGCGCACGCGACCGTCTGCGTAAAATCCGGCGTACATCGTTCCTTGCTCGTCGCGCGCGCGATACAAACGGGCGTTTGCGTCCGCATGCTCTTTGATAAACACAACGGGATCCGTACTGACGTGCGCAGCCGGAGCGGAGATGAACGGTTGAGGCGAAGGCACTTCGACCTCCGGCTCGATCGCAACGGCTGCCGGTGTGACGACGGCAGGCAGCGCAATTTCGGAGCGCTCGTCCATAGCCCAGGACGCCAAAGCCAAAGCGCTCAGCTCGAGCGCTTCTTTTGCAAGGATGGACCAGCCGGTAGAACGGGGCACCCGGACGAGTTCGATGCCGGGTTAGTGGCTTCCGGTCAGGCGAAGTTTGGCGTTTGCAAAGTCGATCGCGCTTTGATCGGTCGCCTGCGCGAGTTCGGCGCGTGTTGCCGCCACATCGACGTCTTCGAAAGCGAGCGCTTCATCGACCAGAACGGTCACGCCGTCCGGCAGAGCCTGCATGAAGCCTTCGCCGGTTGCCATTTCGAGCCGGCGCGAGGCACCGTTCTCCACGACGTTCGCGCGAAGCACGCCCGGTTTGAGCGCGCTCAAAAACGGCGCGTGGTGGGCGAGGATACCTTCCTCGCCCTCCGTCGTCACTGCGATCACCAGCTCGGCTTCGCCCTCGAAAACGACCTTCGTGGGCGTGATGAGCTTGAACGGGATCGTCGAAGCCATTAGACTCCCGCGGCCATCTTCTCGGCTGCAGCGCGAACTTCGTCGATGCCGCCTTTGTAGAAGAACGCCTGCTCCGGAATGTCGTCCACTTTACCGTCGAGGATCTCTTTGAACGAAGCGATCGTGTCGGAAAGTTTGACGTATTTACCGGGCGTGCCCGTGAACTGTTCGGCAACGAAGAACGGCTGCGAGAACATACGCTGCATGCGGCGCGCGCGACCGACGACGATCTTGTCGTCTTCCGAGAGCTCTTCGACGCCGAGAATCGCGATGATGTCCTGCAGATCTTTGTAGCGCTGCAGCGTCTCTTGCACGCCGCGGGCCACGCGGTAGTGCTCTTCACCGACGATCTGCGGGTCGAGGATGCGCGAGCTCGATGCCAGCGGATCGACGGCCGGATAGATGCCGAGTTCCGAGATCGGACGCGAGAGCGCGGTCGTTGCATCCAAATGAGCGAACGTTACGGCAACGGCCGGGTCGGTGTAGTCGTCGGCGGGCACGTACACGGCCTGCACCGACGTAATCGAACCTTTGGTCGTCGAGGTGATGCGCTCTTCGAGACCGCCCATGTCCGTCGCGAGCGTCGGCTGATAACCGACGGCCGACGGCATGCGGCCCATGAGCGCGGAGACTTCCGAGCCCGCTTGCAGATAACGGAAAATATTATCCATGAACAGCAGCACGTCGCTGCCGAGTTCGTCGCGGAAGTACTCGGCCATCGTGACGCCGGTCTGCGCGATACGGAAACGAACGCCCGGGGGCTCGTCCATCTGACCGAACACGAGCGTCGTGTTGGCAAGAACGCCGGACTCTTTCATTTCGAGCCACAGGTCGTTGCCTTCGCGCGTGCGCTCGCCGACGCCGGTGAAGACCGAGAAGCCTTTGTGCACGTATGCGATGTTGCGGATGAGTTCTTGAATCAGAACCGTTTTACCGACGCCCGCGCCGCCGAAGAGTCCGACCTTACCGCCGCGCGTGTACGGCGCCATCAGGTCGATGACTTTAATGCCGGTTTCGAAAATTTTCGGCGTCGGATCTTGGTTCTTGAATTCGGGAGCCGGACGGTGAATCGGCCACTGCGCTGCGGCTTTGACCGGTTCGGTCGAGTCGATCGCTTTGCCCAGAACGTTGAAGATGCGGCCCAGCGTGCCTTCGCCGACCGGAACCGTGATCGGTCCGCCCGTTGCGTTGACTTGCGCGCCGCGCATCAGACCGTCCGTCGAACCCATCGCGAGGCAGCGAACCTGGTTGTTACCGAGTTCGTCCTGCACTTCGAGAACGAGGTCGCGCGCCTGCATCGCGGTGCCGCCGAGCTCCACACCGGAGGCTGCGGACTGACCGTTCGATCCGGCGTGATCTTCGTTGACGCGAACCGTCAGTGCGTCGTTGATCTTCGGCAGCGTCTCCGCGGTGAACTCGACGTCGACGACGTTTCCGGTGATTTGAACGACTTTACCTGATGCCATTACCTATGCTCCTCCGGTCAGCGCTTCTGCGCCGCCGACAATTTCAAGCAGTTCTTTCGTAATCGCGGCTTGACGCGCGTTGTTCATTTGTACGGTGAGCTCGTCGATGAGTTTTCCGGCGTTGTCCGTCGCGTTGTTCATCGCGAGGAGCTGCGCCGCGTAAAACGCCGCATCGGTTTCGAGCATCGCCGAGAAGATCGTGAATTCGAGATACTTCGGCAGCAGATGCGAGAGCACGGCCTCCGGCGACGGCGAGAATTCGACCGCGTTCTTCGGACCGGCGTGCTGCTCGTCTTTCACGATATCTGATGTAAGCACCGGAATCAGGCGGCGCGTTTCCGGACGCTGCGACATCATCGAAACGAACTTCGAAGAGATCAGCGTGATGTCCGAGATGCGGCCGCTGGTGAAATCCTCGGTGACTTGTTTTGCGACTTCGCGTGCTGCGGCGATCTTCGACTCGACGTTGAGCTGCCACGACGGACGCTCGCCCATGCCCCAGCGCCGCACGGCGTTGCGCGACTTGTTTCCGACGCTGTAAAACACCGCGTCCCCGTGGTCGCGGCGGTACAGTTCGCCGGCACGCACGACGTTCGAGTTGAACGCGCCTGCGAGGCCTTTGTCGGCCGTCATCAGGATCACGCCCGAGGGTGCGCCTTCGCGTCCGGGCTTCATGAACGGATGGTCCACGCTGCCCACGCTCGCCATCAGATCGCGCAGCATCTGGCCGAGCGCATCCGCGTACGGACGCGCCTGCTTCTGCGCGAGTTCGGCACGGCGGATCTTGGCCGCGGCGACTTGTTTCATCGCCTTGGTGATCTGCTGCGTGTTCTTCAGCGACCGGATCCGGTCGCGAAGATCTTTTACACTAGGCATCTGCTAGAACGACTTGTTGTATTCCGCGAGCGCAGCTTCGAGCTTTTGCTTCGTCTCGTCCGAGAGCTGACCGCTCGAAGCGATTGCCTGCGGAATCTCCGCGTGCTTCTCGTGCAGGAACGAGGTCAGAGCGCGGGCCCACTCTTGCAGACGCGGCGTCTCGACGTCGTTCACGAAGCCTTTGGTCGCGCCGTAAATGATCGCGACTTGATCTTCGTTGGCCATCGGCTGGTACTGCGGCTGCTTCAGCAGTTCGGTGAGCTTCTCACCGCGCATCAGCTGGTTCTGCGTAGCTTTGTCGAGGTCGCTTGCAAGTTTTGCAAATGCCGCGAGGTCGCGGTACTGTGCAAGCTCGAGCTTGAGCGGACCGGCGACGCCCTTCATGGCTTTCGTCTGTGCCGAACCGCCGACGCGCGAGACCGAGAGGCCGACGTCGACTGCGGGACGGATGCCTTGGAAGAATAGCGACGGCGTCAAGTAGATCTGGCCGTCCGTGATGGAGATCACGTTCGTCGGAATGTATGCCGAGAAGTCACCCGCCTGCGTTTCGATAATCGGCAGGGCCGTCATCGAACCGCCGCCGAGTTCGTCGGACAGCTTCGCGGCGCGCTCCAGCAAACGGGAGTGCAGGAAGAAGACGTCGCCCGGATAGGCTTCGCGGCCCGGCGGACGGCGGAGCAGCAGCGCCATTTCGCGGTACGACTGCGCGTGCTTGGTGAGATCGTCATAAATGATGAGGACGTCTTTGCCCGAGTACATGAGCTCTTCGCCCATCGCTGCGCCGGCGAACGGCGCAATCCAGCGCAGCGCGGCTGCGTCCGACGGACCCGACGAAACGATGGTCGTGTACTCCATCGCGCCTTTTTGTTCGAGAATCTGTGCGAGCGCCGCGATGGTCGAGTTCTTCTGACCGATGGCGACGTACACGCAGAAAACGTTCTTGCCTTTTTGATTGATGATCGTGTCGACCGCGATCGCCGTCTTACCGGTGCTGCGGTCACCGATGATCAGCTCGCGCTGGCCTTTACCAATCGGAATCAGCGCGTCGATAGCGCGAATACCGGTGAACAGCGGCTGTTTGACGGGCTGGCGCTCAACGACCGACGGAGCGACGTTCTCGATGGTGCGGAATTTTTTGGTCGCGATCTCGCCTTTGCCGTCGATTGGGTTGCCGAGCGGATCGACGACCCGGCCGAGCAGTGCTTCACCGACGGGAACGCTTGCGATGCGGCCGGTGCGGCGGACTTTGGCGCCTTCTTTGATGTCCGCGTCGGGGCCCATGATCACGACGCCGACGTTGTCCTCTTCGAGGTTCAGCGCAACGCCTTGCAGGCCGTTCGGAAACTCGACGAGTTCCGACGCGCGCACGCCGGACAAACCGTAGACGCGCGCGAGGTTCGCGCCGACTTCGATGACCGTTCCGACTTGATCTTCCTGAACTTCAGACTTGAAGTTGGCGATCTGCTGCTTTAGAATTCCAGCGATTTCGTCTGCGTTAATCATGGTGTCCTTAGTTTTTCGCGAATAAAGTGCGAGTCAGTTCTTCTAAGCGGCCGGCTACCGAGCCGTCGATACGGCGGTCGCCCATGCCGATGCGTACGCCGCCGATCAAACCCGGATCGACGGACGTTTGCACGTCGAATTTTTTGCCGTAATGCGCTTCCAAACGCGCCACCATCGCCTGCACGTCTTGCGGCGAAAGCGCCTTTGCGGACGTGATGGTCAGCGGCTCCGCGCCGCGAGCCTGCTGCTGCAGGACCGCATATTGGCGCGCGATCTCCGGAAGCAGCGCTTCGCGGCGTTTGCGAACGAGCAGCAACACGGTGTGCAGCGCGATGTCGCTTGCACGCCCGTCAAATGCCGACGCGAGCACGCGCTCTTTTTCAGCACGATCGACGATAGGCGAAAGGTAGAACCGTTTCGTCGCTTCGTTTTCGTAGAGCGCATCGGTGATGGTGCGCAGGTCGCTGCCTACGCGGTCGAGTGCTTGCGACTCGCCCGCGAGTTGGAAGACGGCCGCCGCGTACCGGCGTGCTGCTGCTTCGTTCATCAGCCGTTCTCCCGCGTACCGAGTTTATTGAGAAAGCCCGAGAGAAACTTCGCGTTCGCTGCATCGTCGACGCGCGAGGATGCTTTCGTGCGCGCGAGGTTGAGCGCGCTCTCCAGCAACTGGTCGCGGTATGCGGTGCGCGCCGCTTCGCGTGCGCGTTCGAGCTCGCGGCCGGCGTTTTGCACGGCGCGTTCGCCCGATTCGCGTGCGTCGTTCAGCGCCGCTTCGCGTTCGAGCTGCGCCTGCGTGGCCGCGCGGTCGCGAATCGCCTGTCCGTCATGTTCGGCTTCGGCAACCGAAGCTTGCAGCGAGCCCAGCGCGGCTTTGGCTTCGTCACGGTGACGTTCGGCCTCGGCCATACGCGCGTTTGCGGCCTGCTGCGCCGAGAGCACCGCCGGTTGAATGAACTTCATCCAAATCCACACCATCACCGCGAGAAACGCGATCGACGATGCGACTTGGCTGAGAAGCGCTATGCGCTCGTAATCCATCTATGCGGTCTCCGCGAGCGTGCGATCGACGACGAGATTTGCCAGATCTTCGGCCAGCTGCGGTTGCTTTTCGCGCGCCGCAGCGACTTCGGCTCCGACCGTTTGATGTGCCTGAAGCACGATCTCGGCAACCTTCGCATTGTACTCGGTGGCGAGCGCTGCCGTTTGGTTCGACGTTTCAGCGCGCACTTTAGCGATGGCGGCTTCCGCGTCGCGGCGGGCGGCCGCGCGAATCGATTCGGCTTGCGCGCGCAGCTTGTTGCCCTCGGACTGGTAGCGTTCGTAATCCGCCGTCACACCGTTGATATGCTCGCGCCGTTTGCGGATAGCCGCACCGACCGGACGCAAAAATACCACGTTCAAAATTGCGAAGAAGATCGCAAAGTTGATCAGCTGGACGAAAAACGTGCCGTCAATCTGAAGAAACATGCCGGAAGGAGCGGCTCCTTACTTAACGAGCGAGCCGATGATCGTCGGCACTTTGGCAACGACCAGCAGCACGTAGAATGCGAGGCCGAGCGCGATAATCGGGAATGCTTCGAGCACGCCGACGCCGAGGAACATGAACGTAAGGATGTTCGGACGCGCTTCGGGCTGACGTGCGATGGACTCGACAGCCTTCGATGCGACGTTGCCGTCACCGATAGCCGAACCCAGCGCGACGCCGGAGATGATGATTCCGAACGCGAGCAGGGTGAAGGCGGCAATCAACGCTTGAGAACTCAAGGAAGTACCTTTCTACTGATGGGTTAGTGCTCTTCGGCAACCGCTAACGAGAGATAGACGATTGCCAAAAGGGTGAAGAGAAACGCTTGAACCGTTCCTACGAAAAAGTTGAAGAACTGAATGAAGAACGGAATTACGGTGACGGCGAGCGAGAGGTTCACGGGCCCGATCATGACCTTCGCGGTGATGATCGAGGCGATGATGATGAACAGCAGTTCGCCGACGAAGATGTTGAAAAAAAGACGGGCGGCAAGCGTCGCCGGACGCATCAGCTCTTCGAGAACGTTGAGCGGCGTCAGCGCGGCGAACGGCTTGGCGAGGTGCTTATAAAATCCGAGGCCGTATTTACGGATACCGACCGCTTGAATCATCACGAACACCATGATGGCGTACGCGGCGGTCGTATTGAGGTCGGCCGTCGGCGAGCCGCCGAACGGCAGTCCGAACACCTTGAGCGGCAGAAAGCCGAACTGGTTCAGGACGAAGATGAAGATGAACAGCGCGATAAAAAACGGGACGAACGGCTCGCCCTGTTCGCCGAGAACGCCGGTTGCCAGATCCGCGACGTAGTTGATAACGCCTTCGATGACCGTCTGCTTTTTGGAGACGCGCGTCGACCGATAGGTGCTTCCGATCCACCAGAAAAACAGCAGCGCAGCCGCCATCACGATCCACGTGGTGACGATTGTGTCGGAATGGAACGTACCGAACAAAGGCCCGAGTGCGGGCCAATGCCAGGTAAGATGTTCGCCTATCTTCTCTTGCAAGTCAGTCCTATCGCTAACGCGAGCGGGGCGAAAAAGCCGGCAAAATAAAAACCTAAGGTCCAGAACGACGGCTCGTACACCGCCAGCACCACGGGCACTATACCGAACAGCCCGATTCGAACGAAACTACTTATGACGAACGCCGCGACGCTGCGCCGGTCCAAGAGCCGCTCGTTGCCGTGCATCGTGAGCAGCGCGTTTACCAAGCCCGCTGCAGCCCCCACCGCCAGCGCTAGTGCCCTGGCAGGCAACCAGAACGCGAGCAGGGCTGCCGCGAGGACGGCGATTCCGGCACCGGCCGACGAAATAACCCTTAACTTCTTATAGTACGCAAGATCGGCGGCGGCTTCGGCGGGGCTGTAAGTACTCCGGTTCGGGGAGGTTTCCTCCGGAAAATCGTCGCTTTTCACGGCAAAAGTGCGCGAGCGACAAGCCGCCAGGCGGCATATGCGCCCAGAGCGATCCCGCCGAAAAACAGCACGAGCGTCCAGTAGCCCGTATGCTGGCGGCCGTCCAGCCAGATGCCGAGCAGCAGCGCAACCACAACCGTTGCGGCAAACGTGCCGCCGGCGCCGGCGATGGCCCGTCCGGTTTTCATTTTGCGGGTGCGAAGGGCTGGGGATACTCGCCGCCGCGGTGGCGTGCAAGCAGCCATGCCACGATCCGCTCGGACGCCTTGCCGTCGCCGTACGGATTGACGGCGCGCGCCATTGCGTCGTAGCGCCCTTTGTCAGTAAGCAAACGTTTTGCGGCCGCGACGATTTTATCGCGGAGCGGTCCGACCAGCTCCAGCGTTCCGTCATCGACGCCTTCGGGGCGCTCGGTTTCGTCGCGCATTACGAGTACCGGTTTACCAAGGCACGGGGCTTCTTCTTGAATGCCGCCCGAGTCGGTTAGCAAGAACGTGCTGGCACGGACGGCAGCCGCCATCATAGCATAGTCGAGCGGATCGGCGAGCACGACGCCCCGATGATTCCCGAGCACCGAATGCGCGACCGGCCGCACGCGCGGCGACGGATGCACCGGCCAATAGATCTGCGGACGCTGCGGCAGTTCGGTGATCTCGCGCATGGCTTCCGCCATCTCGCGCATGTGCGGATGGTTTTCTCGGCGGTGCGCGGTGACAACGATCAGCGGACGCGATGGATCGATTTTGTCCCAATCGGGGGGCAGCGGCAGATCTTCGCGGCGTGCGGTTTGCATGAACGCATCGATGACGGTGTTGCCGGTAACGATGACGTCGCTGTCGGGTACGTGTTCCTGCAGCAGATGTTCGCGCGCGAGCGGCGTCGGCGCGAAGTGGTACGTCGCAATCGTTCCGGTCAGGCGCCGGTTCATCTCTTCCGGAAACGGCATCCAGCGATCGCTCGTGCGCAGCCCCGCTTCGACGTGCCCGACGGGGATCTGCTGATAGAACGCGGCAAGCGCGGCTGCCGTGCTCGTCGTCGTATCGCCGTGCACGAGCACGACGTCGGGCGTGACCGAACGCAGGACGCCTTCCATACCGATGAGCACGCGCGTGGTGATGTCGGTTAGCGTCTGATCCGGCGTCATGATGTTCAGATCGAAGTCGGGACGGATCTGAAAGAGCTCGAGCAGATCGTCGAGCATCTCGCGGTGCTGTGCGGTAACGCACACGATGCTCTCGATCTGCGGTTCGGCGGCCAGCGCGTGCACGACCGGGGCCATTTTGATGGTGTCGGGTCTCGTGCCGAACACGGATAAAACGCGCATGTTATGCGGGCCTCACGGCGTGAAAGCCGCCGGCGAGAAAATACGCGACGGCGCCGAGCACGATACAGATGGCGTAGATCAGTAAGACCGCCTGCCGGACGTTGAGCCCGTACCGGAAGATCAATTGATGGTGGAAATGTCCGCGGTCGGCTTCGGTGATGCGCTTGCCCGAGCGCGCGCGGCGATAGATGGCGGCGGCCGTATCCAGAATTGGTAGTGCGAGCACGATCAGTGGCGCGATCAGGCCGACCGCAATCGCCGTTTTACTCGTCCCGATGATCGCTACGGTTGCGAAGACGTAGCCGATAAACAGCGAGCCGGTATCGCCGAGAATGATGCGCGCCGGATTGAAGTTATACGGGAGAAAGCCGATGCACGCGCCGGCGAGCGTAACGACGACCAGCGCTACCGCCGGATTCCCTTTGAGCAGCGCGATCGCAAACAGAAAGATGCACGAGATGGCCGAAAAGCCGGTGAGCAATCCATCGAGCCCGTCGATGAAGTTGATCGCGTTCATCATTCCGAGATACCACAGCAGCGTGAGCGGAACGCCCAGCCACAGCGGAAAATCGACATACTGGTGCGTGAGCGGATTCTGAATATCGCCGATCACGAACCCGTAAATCATCGAAACCGACGCCACGAGAATCTGCGCGACGAGCTTGAAGCGCGGACGCATCCCCATGATGTCGTCCCACAGCCCGACGCCGAGAATCAGCATGCTGCCGAACAGCAAACCGACGAGATTGTGCGCGCTGGCGAGCTGATCGCGCAGCTGTTCCTGCAGTCCCTCGTGCGGATCGACCGGGAAGAAGCCGTGGATATGACTGAGCGCGACGCCCAGAACCGCAAAAAGCGCGAAAGCGAATCCAAAGAACACGGCAACGCCGCCGATGCGCGGTTTGGGCACGTCGTGCATGCGGCGCTCGCCGACCTGATCCATCATTCCGACGTGGTGCGCCAAACGGATGATGAACGGCGTCAAGA
>DASSRQ010000031.1:0-3068 GCA_035701665.1 Vulcanimicrobiaceae bacterium | reverse complement strand
AATTGCCGGTTCGCGGCGTCAGCGGCGATCGGATCGTCAGCGCTCGCGCTACGAGGGTTTTCCCGGCACCGAAGGCCGCAACGCCGCTAAAATTTTGGACCGAAGACGTCCCGCTGGCACTTTCATTAGTTCTGGCAGCCTTTTTGGGATATCGCCGGCCGGGCATCATGATTGCCGCCCTCATTCTGTTTATTGGGGGAGGCGGCATAAATTGGAACCGCGTCGCTGCCGCAGTCACCTCATGGCCGGACTGGCTGCTAAGCCTGACTTGCAAACCGCTAGCACTTGTGTGCACCATCTTTCCCGTACTCGTGCTCGCTTCGTTTGCTATCCGCTTGCCGGGCGACGAACCATCACCTGAGAAGCGCCGCGTCATCCGGATCGTCGACAGCGTCGTCATCCTGGGCTTTGTGGTTGAGGGCATGCCGTATTCAGCAACACTCAGCGCCATCTATCTGGTGTTCTCGGCACTTTTGGTTATCGCAGCCGCGGTGCTCTCGTTACGATATGCGCGTCCCGTCGACCGCGCACGCGTCGCAGTCGTGTTTGCCGCAGTGATGATCGGCGGGGTCGGCTACGCCGCCGACATGCTGGTGGCGATCTTCGTCAACCTCGGGCCGTGGTACGGCTACTACGCGACCATGTCGGCGATCATCGTTCCGCTTGCCCTGGCGTATGCAATTCTTCGCCACAAAGTCTTTGACGTTGCATTTGTTCTGAATCGCACGATCGTTTACGGATTGACATCTACGTTTTTGATCGTGTTGCTGGCGGCCCTGGAGTTTCTTGCCGAACGGTACATCGTCTCGTTCACGAGAGTCGAAAGCATCGCAGTCGAGTTCGCGATCGCCCTGGCGGTGATCGTCAGCGCGCGCGTGGCGCATCAGCGAATCGATCAAGCCGTCGATCGCGTCTTGTTCCGGACGCGTCATCAGCAAGAAGAGGCGCTGCGCCGCTTCGCGACGACCGCACAATTCTACACGGCGCAGGATCCGCTGATCCGCGATACCGTTGAGGCGCTGGAACGCTTCGGCCGCGTTCAAGGTGCGGCCGTTTATTTAGCCAGAGGTGAGGACCTGCGCTGCGAACGTTCCAGTTTTCCGCACTCGGCCGCAATCGTCAATGAAAACGATCCCGCGAGTGTTTGTCTACGCGCGCATCGTGAGGAGCTCGATACGCACGAGATGACGACTGCATTCCCGGGGTCGCGACTTTACCCGATGGTATTAGCCGGAAGGCTTGCGGGAACACTCGTAACGGGCGACCGTGAGAACGGCGAGGCGATCCCGCCGGATATCGACGAAGCGATTCAACGCGTCGCGGCCGCCGTCGGCATAGCGTTGGCCGCGATCGACAGCGACCTCATCCGCGCGGAAAACGCAAACCTGCGCCGGCAGCTCAACGTACAAATCGTCTGACGTCTTAGTACTTTCCGGCCGCGTGTAACCGCGTAAATATCTCCGACATCAGTGGGCCGATCTTGTCGTCTTTTTTGTTCGGTTGGCTGTTCAGGCCGATCGCGAAGACGGCGCGGGTCTTCGGAAAATACGCATAGGCGACCCGATACCCCAACGTCATGCCCTCGTAGAACCAGAAGCGTCCGAGTTTGGGCATCGTCAGCTGAGCAACGCCGAGCCCGAATGCGCGCGGATGTGCGGCGTCCGTTTGGGCAATGGGTTTGGCGGTGTCTTGCGATACGAGTGTTTCTAATTCGCGCTGCTGCTTCGGCTTGAGGACGATGCCGCCGTAAAGTGCGCGGCACCAGCGCGTGACGTCTTCCGGGGTTGAAACGATTCCGCCGGCCCCTTGCGCCCACGACAGACTCAGATCGCGCATATCTTTTCCGTACAGCGGCTGCAGCCCGTTGTTGTCGGCGTCGGTGCTATAGAAATAGCCGGAGACCATGCGGTTCGAAACGGCTGATGGATAGATGCTGGGCTGGTAATACGTTGAGGTCAAGCCGATCCTCGGATTGCTGAGGAAGCGCCTGCGAATCTCTTCGGTATACGAGTGATGCGACGCGCGCTCGACGATCATCTCGGACATAAGGTACGCCGTATTCGAATACAGCCATCCGGCATTTGCATCGATGCGCGGATAGACCATGCCGACGAGTTCTTTCGTCGACCAATCTTTCGCCGGATCGTTCGCGTAGGCGCTCAACATCGATTCCATGTCATCATATGTGGGAATGTCGCTCGTCATGTCGAGCAGCCGGTGAATCGTTACGTTTTTCCACGCGGGATACTGCGGGAGCCATTTTCCGACGGTATCCTCGATCGAAAGAACGCCTTCTGCTTCCAATTGCAAAAGAGCCGCAGACGTAAACGATTTGGTATTGCTGCCGATTTGAAAGATCGTTTCCGGCGTGATTGCCGGATCGGCTTCGCCATACTTCATACTTCCGGCCGTAACGTTGATGTTCGAGCTTTGCCCGGGAACATAGACGCTCAACGAAATGGCCGATATATGTTCGATCTTGGCTCGCGCGGTGAGATAGTGCTGTAAATCCGATTGCAGCCCCGCGACAAGCGACGTAACGGCAACAAGAACCGCAGTGGCGATAAACATGCTAAATACCCTCGCTGCTGCTTTCTTGAGCGACGGTTGGCCTGGCGCCCTGCCGGACGTCGCAGCCTTAAATCGAGCGTTACACTAAACGCGCCCGGTCATAACTTCAGCCGGCCAAATCTCTCGCCGCGGCCGGCCATTCGGGATAGACGAAAGCGAACCCGGATTCCAACAGCCTGCGCGGAACTACGCGCCGGCTTTTCAACACCAACTCTATTTCGGATCCCATGACGAGTGCGCCCGCCTCCAACATCCAGCGCGTTGCCGGCAGTCCGACCGGCACGTGCGCCGCCTTGCGCAAGGCACGCATAAAATCGTTGTTTCGTTGTGAATGCTTTACGCAGCGTCGTACTGCATAACCGGCTCCGCACCGGTATCCGGCATCCTCAGAGCGCTCAACTGCGCTCGCCACCGAATCACCAACGCCGCGTTCACGTCCGCGTGGCAGCAAAAGCCACAGCGCACGCATTCAAAGCGCCTTCTTCGGCGGCTCTCCG
>DASSRQ010000030.1:0-6165 GCA_035701665.1 Vulcanimicrobiaceae bacterium | reverse complement strand
AGCGAGAAGCCGCCCAGTTTATCGAGTTCGGTTTGCTGGAAGTAATCGAAGAACGTCACCGGGCGCATACCCGTGATATTCGCCGAGCCCGCAGCTTGGCCGTTCGTTCCCTGAACGTTCAGGATCATCGTCTCCGGAATGTACGGAACATCCGGACCTTCGTGAATCAGACGCCAGATCGACGCGTGGTAGTAACGCGCGAGGATCGTGTCGTTGTTGAGCGTCGTACGAATGTCGCCCTGGAGAATCGGCTCGTTATTGATCTCGTTGTCCGAGCCGCCCGGGTGAATGTTGACGATGTTAATCGCTTGTCCCGGTTGCAGGTTGCCGTTTGCGTACTGCGCGCCGGGCGCGAACGTGCCCGGGGTCATCGACGACGTGTTGCCGTTTTGGTCGGCGAACGCCTGACTGCCCAGATACGTGAACGTCGCGCGGGTCGCATTCGAAAGTTTGTAGGTGAGCTTGGCAAGCTCGCCGCGGCTTTCAAAATCGCCGGAGACCGTGTAGCAGCACGCGACCGTGCCGAAGCTGTTGAAGTTACCGCTTGCGGTTCCGGAAACCGGCGTATTCGAATCGTTGAAGTTGAGGAACGTTCCCGACTGCGTCGATTGGTTGTAGTTCAGGTACGTGTTGTTTCCGCCGGGGACGAACGTTGCCTGATAGCCGTTCAGCGCGCTCGAATCGCTGTTGTCCGCGTAGTCGAACACAAAGCCCAGACGGCCTTCCGTCGACGAATACCCGAAGTTCAAAATCGAGCTGCCGTGGCTTCCGTAGCCGAACGTAAAGTTGCCCGAAGGCTGATACGTCGGATTCTTCGTGAGGAAGTTTACGGTACCGCCGATTGCATAGTTTACCTCGGGCGAATCCGCGCCGGGGCCCTTCACGACCTCGGCACCGCCCAAAGCGAAGCTGTTCAAGAACGACGTAACGTAGTCGCCGAACGTTCCGACCGAGACCGGATGGCCGTCGATGAGCGAAGCGGTTTCAAAAGAAAGCGCGCCGCGGATGTTCGGAAACGTGATGGCACCCGGTGCCGCGCCGTTCGCGCTGGTCTGCGGGTAGCTCGCAACGATGCCCGGCGTCTGGTCGAGAACGCGCATAACTTGCGGCTGTCCTTGATCGACGAACGTCTGGGAGTTGATGACACTCACCGACGCGGGCGACGTGTTAAACGTGCCGCGGCCCGACGAACGAACGGTGGCGATCGTGCGCAGCGACGTGAACGTCAGCACGTTCATCGTCACGGTCAGCGTTTGCGTACCACCGGGGAGTACCGTTATGTTGGTGTCGCTCGCCGTATTGTAACCGGCTTTCGTCGCGCGGAACGAATAGATGCCGGACGGAAGCCCGGAGATTGAAAAGTTGCCTTGAGAATCCGTGGTAGCCGTCTGCGATTGCGGACCGCTGACGGTGACCGTCGCGTTGGCAACAGGGGCGCCGCTCGCATCTTTGATGCTGCCGGCGATCGTGCCCGTGCCTTGCGGTGCAGCCTGAGCAACAAGCGTTTGCGCATACGTCGTTCCCATTCCGAAAGGTCCAACGAGCGATGCGGTAAGCACTGCGATACTCAGGATGCGTAGTGATCTCTTTATCACACGTCCTCCAGTAATAAGTGATTGTGAACGCGTCCATAAGGACCGCGCCCGCTCAACACCCTAACATCCGAAAATTAAGGATTGATTAGGGTTACTTTGGAGGGCAACCGTTAAAGAGCCTGCGCGCGAGTCAGGAAAAGTTGCTGCGCGTTTACACGCGTTTGCCCGTCTTCCGGCGACAAACGTCGGTACGTACCGTCGGGCTGCAACTGCCGTGCTTTTAAGTTATCCACAGCCATGACGCTGAGGATCTCCGAATAGATGGTTTCTGCCACTAACGGATCCAGCACCGGAACGACCGTTTCTACTCGCCGATCGAGATTGCGGCCCATCCAGTCGGCCGATCCGATGAATATCTGCCGGTCGCCGCCGTTTTCGAACGCGAAGATGCGCGAGTGCTCGAGGAAACGTCCGACGATACTGCGGACCCGGATCGATTCGCTCACGCCGGGGACGCCCGGGCGCACGACGCACATTCCGCGGACCTGCAGATCGATGGGCACGCCCGATTGCGAGGCGCGGTAAAGCCCGCGCACCATCTCGCCGTCGGTGATGGCGTTCAACTTTGCACGGATGCCGCTCGGCCGGCCGGCGCGGGCGTGTTCGGCCTCGCGTTCGATGAGCGTGGTCAGCTCGCGGCGCAGGTTGACGGGCGCCACCAGCAGCTCTTCGTAATCGTTGATCTTCGAAAAACCCGTCAGCGCGTTGAACAGCTGCGAGACGTCCGAACCGAGTTCGGGACGGCATGTAAACAGGCTCAGATCGGTATAGAGACGCGCCGTCTTTTCGTTATAATTGCCCGTTCCGAAGTGCATGTAGCGCCGGATGCCGTCCTCTTCTTCCCGCACGACCAGCATGGCTTTTGCGTGCGTCTTCAGACCGGCGAATCCGTAAACCACGTGTACGCCCGCGCGCTCGAGGCGCCGCGCCCACTCGATATTGTTCTCTTCGTCGAACCGCGCTTTGAGCTCGATCAAGACGGCGACTTGCTTTTCGTTCTCCGCGGCAGCCAGCAGCGCGCGAACGATCGGCGAGTTCTTGCCGGACGTGCGGTAGAGCGTCGCTTTGATCGCGAGGACGCGTTCGTCTTCGGCGGCTTGGCTGATGAACTGCAGCACCGGATCGAACGACTCATAGGGATGGTGCAGCAGGATATCTTGCTCTTTGATCGCCGCGAATATATCGGTAACGCCGATGAGACGTTTCGGAATCGCGGGCGTAAACGGCGGATCGTGCAGCTGCGCGTAATCCGGCAGATTTACGAACGTCCAGAGATCGACCGTTCCCATCAAACCGTCAACGTCGTAGCAGTCCGTCATCGACAGATCGAGCGCATCCAGCAAGAGATCGCGCATATACTCGGGCATGCCGCGTTCGATCTCCAGGCGCACGGGTTCGCCGAAGCGGCGCCTTTGCAACTCCGATTCGATTGCCGCGAGCAGATCGTCGGCTTCGTCTTCCTGGAGATCCAAATCGGCGTCGCGCGTCACGCGGAACAGATACGAGTCGCGCACTTCCATGCCGGGAAACAGCGCGCTCAAATGATGCGCGATCAGATCTTCCAGCAGCACGTACCAGCGTTCGCCTTCCGGCGCCCCGTCGACCGGAACGAACCGCGGCAGCGTCTGCGGAATCTTCACGCGCGCAAAGTGCAGATCCAAGCCATCCGGCGTGACCTCTTCGAGTTCGACCGCAAGCGAAAGCGAGAGGTTCGAGATATACGGAAACGGATGACCCGAATCGACGGCCAGCGGCGTCAGCACGGGAAACACGCGATCGTCGAACTCGCGATCGAGAACGAAACGCTGGTCTTCGCTGAGATCCGTCATCCGCTTTATGCGGATGCCGTGGCATTCCAGCGCCGGCACGAGTACGCTGCGAAGCAACTGCTGCTGGCGGCCGAGCGAGATGCGCAACCGTTCCGAGATAGCTTGCAGATGCTCGCTCGGCAAGCGGCCGTCTTCCGAGCGGCGATGGATCTCCGCTTCGATCTGCTGCTTGAGCGCAGCGACGCGGATCATGAAAAACTCGTCCAAGTTCGTGCCGTAAATGGCGAGGAACTTGAGGCGTTCCATCAGCGGCGCGGCGTCGTCGAGCGCCTCTTCCAGAACGCGATCGTTGAACTCTAGCCACGAGAGTTCGCGGCTGAAGTACAGCGAGGGGTCGTCGAGCGGACGGGGCGGCAGCGACGCGTCGTGCGCCGGGAACGGACGCTGAGAGATCATCGGACGCGTGGGATTCGCCGCTCCTTGAGGAAACTCTAGCGCATGGCGCTTGCCGACCTGCCCTCGCACGTCCGCGACTACCTCGCCCTCGCGCTCGTCGCGCTGGCTGCCGGCGTTCTTGCGGGCCTGCTGTTGGGAATGGTAGCGGCTCACGTCCGCGGCCTGCGCGCGCCGCTGCTGGCATTGGGGAACCTCGCCCGCGTGGTACCGAGCCTGGCACTGCTCACGTTTATGCTGCCGGTGTTCGGCGTCGGCTTCGTACCGGCGGCGGTCGCTCTCGCGCTGCTCGCAACCGCGCCGGTGCTGATCAATACCGATCTCGGATTTCGTGAGATTCCGCCGGCCGTGCTCGAAACCGCCTCGGCGCTGGGCATGACGCCGCTGCAGCGCTTGGCGCGCGTCGAATGGCCGCTGGCATTGCCGATAGCTTTCGCGGGAGTTCGTACGGCGGCAACCGAGGTGATCGCCAGCGCCGTGCTCGCATCGTTCATCGGTGCGGGCGGGCTCGGCGAATACATCACGAACGGCCTGCAGGCGAACGAGCCGCAAACGTTGTGGACGGGTGTGGCCGCTATCGCTGCGATCGCCGTGCTCTTTGAAGTAGTCCTCGCCCTCGTTGCCGCTAGGTTAGGAGAACCCGCATGACGCTCACGCGCAAAAAATCGCTCGGCCTGATCGGCGCTGCGCTGTTCATCCCCTCGTGCAGCGGCGGATCGCGCAGCGGTGCAATACGCGTTGGGTCGAAAAACTTCGGCGAGAGCATCGTAACCGGCGAGATCTATGCGGCGGCGTTGGAACGCGCGAACATCCCGGTCGAGCGCCATATGGATTTGGGCAGCACGCAGATCGCGATGGCGGCGCTGCAGCGCGGCGATATCGATCTCTATCCCGAGTATACCGGCACCGGGCTCATCGATGTGCTGCACATGCCGCCGGTGCGCGATCCGAAAGTGCTGTTCGATCGCATCCGCAGCGCTTATCGCGCACGATACGATTTGGCGTGGCTCGACCCGTCGCCGGCGAACGACTCGCAAGGACTGTGCGTCACCGCCGCTATCGCCGACCGGCACGACATCCACACGCTTTCGCAGTGCGCGCAGGCAGCATCGGGCCTTCGCTTTGCGAGCATTCCGGAGTTCGTGACGCGCGCCGATGCGCTTCCCGGCCTCCAGCGTTTTTACGGCGGATTTCATTTCCGCGACGTGAAGACGTTCGACATCGGCTTGCAATACGACGCTCTCGTCCGCGGCGATGCAGACGTGGCCACCGCGTTCACGACGGATTCGCAGATCGATACGAATCATTTGGTCTTATTGCAGGACGACAAGCATTTTTGGCCCGCTTACAATATCGCGCCCGTCGTACGGAATACCACGCTCAAAGCGCACCCGCAGATTGCGAGCGTGCTGAATAAAATCGCGCCGCTCCTTACGGACCAAGCCGTTCGCAACTTCAACTACCAATTCAACGTGAAAAAAGCCGACGCGGCGGATATCGCCAAAGCGTTTCTCGCGGAGCACGCCAGCTGAAACCAATCCGCTTCGAAGACGTTACCGTCCGCTACCCCGGGAACGATCGCAACGCTGTCGACGGGGTGACGTTCGAGGTTCCCGCGGGATCGTTCACCGTTTTGCTCGGCCCGTCGGGCTGCGGTAAAAGCACGCTGCTGCGCACGGTAAACCGCCTTGTGGTTCCCCGGAGCGGCCGGGTTTTCGCCGGCGATGAAAACGTCGCCGATGCGCAGATCGAAACGCTGCGGCGCAGCATCGGCTACGTCATCCAAGCCGTGGGATTGTTCTCGCACATGACGATCGAACAAAATGCGGGCACGGTGCTCTCGCTGCTCGGTTGGGACAAAGCGCGCATGCGTGCGCGTACGGACGAGCTGCTGACGCTCGTCGGACTCGATCCCGAACGCTACCGCAGCCGCTATCCGCGCGAACTCTCGGGCGGAGAGCAGCAGCGCGTCGGCGTTGCACGCGCCATTGCGGCGCAGCCGGCGGTGCTGCTGATGGACGAACCGTTCGGCGCCGTGGATGCGCTCGTGCGAACGTCACTGCAAGACGAGATGCTGCGCATCGCGAGCTCGCTGCATACCACGATCCTGTTCGTCACGCACGATGTCGACGAAGCGCTGCGGCTGGCCGACAACATCGTCGTCATGCGCGATGGCAAGATCGAACAGCACGCGACGCCGGAAGAACTGCTGCGCGAACCGGCGACGCCGTACGTCGCGCAACTGTTTGCGCGCACGCCCGAGCAGCGCAAGTTCGACGCGCTGCGCGCCTCGCTGGCATCGCCGTGAGCTATTTCCTCTCGCACCTGCCGCAGATCGGTGCGATGAC
>DASSRQ010000029.1:0-3213 GCA_035701665.1 Vulcanimicrobiaceae bacterium | reverse complement strand
AAAATCCGATCGGGAAGCGGACCGTTACATGCACGGGGACGTTTGTATTGTTCGGTCCGGAAACGGTGCTCGTGGTTTGGTGACTGGTGACTGTGAGCAATGCCGTATCGAAAACGACGGCGGTAATGAGCGGCATCAAGGCAATGTGGCCGAGAGCCGCGCTGGTAAGCCCGATAGCCGAAGCGTTTGCCGGCATTCCGAACTCCGAAAAGTCCTGAAACGACGACTGCGAGACGCTCGAAACGCCGCCGGAAGCACCGCCGGCAACCATCGGTCCGACGTGCAGCAGCAGCGACTGGCCCGCGTGCAAAAAGAACGTCTGCCCGTTCGCAAGCGTCACTTGCACCGGCAGCGCGGGGTCGGTCAATTCGTAGACGTTGACTTGAATGGTGTCCGGCCCGAAGTCGATATCGCCCGCGGTTCCGCGGACGGCGATCTGCGCCGTCGGCCCTTTGAACACGTAGTTCGCGCGCGCGCCCTTGGGGTGCTCGACTTTGAAGCGTACTTTTCCGACGACTTCGAACGTCGCCGACGTGATGTCGCTCTGATTGAACGAATCGACGACGACCTTCGAGTTCGCGCCTAGCAGAATGCGCGAGCTGTCCGGCAGATCGATCGCCCCCATCGAGGCGGCGCCGGTCTCCGCGGTATCGGAGTCGTTGAGCACCACACTCGCGCGCGCGGCAACTTGCTGCGTTGCGCCGGCCGCGGTCTTGTATGAGACGCTGCCTTTCAAGTTTTGCAGCGACTTGTCGCCCGCTGCCTGGGCCGGCGGGACGGTATTTAACGCCAAGAAGCCGGCGGTCAGAAATACAGCGATGAAGCGGCGCATAAGGTGCTCCTCTCTAGCGTCTCTTTACATTCTCAGCAGTACGAGCGAGCCCTACCAAGCATGACTGATACAAAGGGCTCAAGAACTCTGTCCCTCGATGGGCAAGCGGCGCGTGATTCTCTCGCTCGTGCTCGCAGCGGCCGCCGCAGTTATTGCAGCGGTTCTTTATCTCGCGCCCCCCGACACGGCTTCGTTCGCAAACCGCATCGCGGACTACCGGCTGCACGGCGACATATTGCAGCACCCCATCGTGTTCGGACTGCCCGCGGCGCCGCCGCGCGACGCCCGGGACCCGCAGCTGGCGCTCATAACCATCGACGAAGAGTCCGTCGGGAATACCGCGGCCGGACTAGGGCAGTTCCCCTTCCCGCGCAGCGTCTACGGAACGCTTTTGCGGCGCCTGGGCGCCGCGGGAGCGCGCGCCGTGGCGTTCGATATCGACTTTTTGGAGCCGTCCGCCGACCCCGCGCAAGACCGCGCGTTCGCAGCCGGGGGCAGGGCCGTGCCGGCGGTCATCGGGTTTACCGCTTCGACCACGGCCTCAGGCATCGCGGGCGCGGAGATCCCGCCGCCGGCGCTGCGTTCGGCGCTCCGGATAGGCAGCACGACGATCGACTCGCCCGGCGGAATCATTATCGGTCAAGCCCTGCGCATCGCGCCGGATGCGCAAGTGCCCGGCGGCGTCGCGGATGCGCTGTCGCTGCAGGCGGTAAACGCCGCGCGCAAGACGCCGATCGATCCGCAAACGCTCCCTGCATTTGCCGGGCTGACGCTAACCGTTCCATTCCGGATTCTAGCCACCGTCGACACCACGCAGCGCGCGGGCGCCGAAACGACGATCGTTCCGTTTGCCGATCAGAAACTTTCATTTGCGGATGCGCTGACCGAGCCGCCGGCGGATCTGAAACTCTTCGCGGCCGGCAAAGTCGTGCTCGTCGGTTCGACTGCGCAAGCGCTGAACGACAAGGCGGCCACCGTTACGGGCATCGTGCCCGGCATGTACGTCCACGCGCGATTGATCGATCAGCTGCTGACGGACACGTTTATCACGCCGGCGCCGCAGTGGCTCGATCTCGCGCTGATGCTGCTGCTTCCGCTCGTGCTCGCAGCTCTGCTCGCGCAGATTCGTCCAACCGTCGCACTGCTTCTGAGCCTGTTCGTCGTCGTTGCGTACATTGAGATTGCGGCGGCGCTCTTCGTCTATCGCCTGTATTGGCTCGACGTGATGCACGTGGCGGGCGCAATGCTCCTCGCGTCGCTCGGCGTCATCGCCTTCCGGGCCGTATCCGAATCCGCGCAGCGGCGTGCGGTAACGAACGCATTCGGGCTGCACGTGAGCCCCGGTATCGTCAAAGAACTCTTGAAACATGAAGGCGGCGCCGCCGGCGCGCTTGCCGGCAAACGCGCGAAGACGACGATCTTTTACTCCGATATCCGCGGCTTCACCGCGATGTCCGAACGCATGTCCGCCGAAGCCGTTTACGATCAGCTCAACGAGTACTTTGAAGCGATGTGCGACGTCATCTTCCAATACGGCGGATACGTCGATAAGTTCATCGGCGACTGCATCATGGCGGTGTTTTCGGCGCCGAATCAAACGCCGGACGACGCGCGCAAAGCCGTCGAAGCGGCGCTCGATCAGCAAGCGGTTATCGAGCATCTCGCGCAGCGCTGGCAAGAGCAGGGCAAACCGCCGCTCTCGGTCGGCATGGGCATCAATACCGGTTACGTGGTCATGGGCAACCTCGGCTCGCAAAAACGTATGAACTACACGGTGATCGGCGATGACGTCAACGTTGCGGCGCGCCTTTACAACGTCGCTAAGGGCGGTCAGATCATCATCAGCGAGTCGACGTACGACGAAGTGAAAGACTTCTTCATCTTCCGCGAACTCGAGCCGGTGAGCGTGAAAGGCAAATCTGCGCCGCTCCGGACGTTTGAAGTGCTCGCGCGCCGCACGCCGGACGAGTTGCCCGGGCCGCTCGAAACCGCATCGGACGCACTCGCGTGATAACGACGCACGATCGGGTGCAGCAGATCTGCGCCGTCGCCTTTTCCGGCGAAGCGGCGGATGCCGCGCCGCTGCTCGATGCGATGGGCATTGCGTTCTCCGCGGAACCGCAAAGCGGGAAGACGGCGGTCTACCTCCACGATCGAAACGATGCACTCGCCGTTTGCGCGGCGGATGGAACGGTTATCGCCCTGCTGCGCAGACCGCTCGCCGCCGAGGAGCTTCGCGCCGCAATCTCGTCGGCGGCACGCATGACCGCGCTTGCGCGCGCGGCCGAAGCCGGTGAGGAGTTGCTCGCGGTCGGTCGAGCGATGGGCGCCGAACGCGATCTGCTGCGCTTGCAAAGCCTGATTTTGAACAAAGCGCGGCG
>DASSRQ010000028.1:0-11109 GCA_035701665.1 Vulcanimicrobiaceae bacterium | reverse complement strand
TTCGACGCAGTCGTGCTTGCGTGCGGCATGGGCGCCGTTCCGAAGCTGGGAATCGAAGGCGAAGATCTGCCCGGCGTGTGGGACGCGCTCGACTTTATCGAACGCGCGAAGCTCGGCCGCGACGTCGGCGTCCTCGGTTCGCGCGTCGCGGTAATCGGCGCCGGCAACACGGCAATCGACGCGCTCACGTGCAGTAAACGGCTTTCGCCCGGTTCGCGGGTGACGTGTTACTACCGGCGCGGCGCCGCGCAGATGACCGCGTACGCTTTTGAATATGCGTTCGCAAAACAAGAGGGCATCGAGTTCCGCTTCTTCGCCGCGCCGGCACGAATTCTCGGAAACGGACGCGTCGAAGCGATGGAGTTCGCGCAAACCGGCGCCGACGCGAAACCCACGGGCGAGACGTTCGTCGAGCCGGTCGACACCGTTATCCGCGCGATCGGCCAGAACCGGCTGCTCGCGGAGATCGAAGCACTCGGCGTCGCGCACGACGGCGGCGTCGTACGCGTGGACGAATCGCTCGCGACGTCCGTTCCCGGCGTGTTCGCTGCCGGCGACTGCATCTTCGAAAAAGGCGCCGGCGAAGCGATGGTGGTCGAAGCGGCGGAGCAGGGGAAGGTTGCAGCGCGAAGCGTGGACCGGTATTTGCTCGGTACTACTTCTAAGGCGGCATCGCTATGACGTTGGAAACGAATCTCGCAGGCATTAGAAGCCCCAATCCGTTTTGGCTTGCGTCCGCACCGCCGACGAATAGCGGCTATCAAGTCATGCGCGCATTCGAAGCCGGCTGGGGCGGCGCGGTATGGAAAACGCTCGGCACGCCGATCGTCAACGTTACGTCGCGGTTTGCCGGGCTCGACTATAAACAGAACAAGATGATCGCGATGAACAACATCGAGCTCATCACCGACCGGCCGCTGGACGAGAACTTGCGCGAGATTGCCGAATGCAAACGGGCATTTCCGGACCGCGCCGTCGTCGCGTCGCTGATGGAGATCTGCGAGCGCGACGCGTGGCACGAGCTCGTCAAGCGCGTTCAAGAAGTCGATATAGACGGTTTCGAACTGAACTTCGGCTGCCCGCACGGCATGAGCGAGCGCGGAATGGGTTCGGCCGTCGGACAGCACCCCGATTTGATCGAGCGCGTCTCCTATTGGGTCAAAGAGGTTGCGCGCGTTCCGGTTATCGTTAAACTCACACCGAACGTCACCGACATCCGCTTCGGTGCGCGCGCCGCATCGAAAGGCGGCGCGGACGCGATCAGCCTGATCAACACGATCAACAGCATCATGGGCGTCGACCTCGATACGTGGAATCCGGTTCCGCATGTGGACGGCAAGAGCAGCCACGGCGGCTACTGCGGTCCCGCCGTGAAGCCGATTGCGCTCAACATGGTCAACGACTGCGCGCGCGATCCGGAAGTCGGCATTCCGATCTCCGGCATCGGCGGCGTCGAGACGTGGCGCGATGCCGTCGAGTTTCTGCTGCTCGGTGCCGGCAACGTGCAAGTCTGCACGGCGGTCATGCACCACGGCTTCCGGATCGTGGACGACCTGATCGACGGCCTCACGCAGTATATGCGCGACCGCGGCATCGAGTCCGTCGCGCAGCTCGAAGGCGCGGCGCAAAACCGGATCACGACCTGGGAGAACCTGAACCTCAACTACAAGGTCGTAGCACGCATCGACCAAGACAAATGCATCAAATGCAATAAGTGCTACATCGCCTGCGAAGATGCGGCACACCAGTGCATTGAAAGAGTGGCCGCCGCCGGCGACGCGTTACCAACGCTCGTCGTCGACGAAGAGCACTGCGTCGGCTGCAACCTGTGCTACATGGTCTGTCCCGTCGAACAGTGCATCGAGATGGTGCAAGTCGACACCGGGCTTCCCGCGCAGTCATGGAAGCAACGTACGTCCACCGTATAGGCAACATCGCCGGCTACGGCGCCGAAGCGCCGTAGTCCTGAGCATTGTCGAAGGAAGAGAGAGAAAACTTTTTGGGCCTGCTAATCAAAGGCGGTACCATCGTCACCGCCACGGATATCTATCAAGCCGACGTGCTGGTCGAGAACGAGCGCATCGCGGCGATCGCAGCGAACATGCCGGCGGAGAAACACGAGGTCGTCGATGCATCCGACGCCTACGTCTTTCCGGGCGGCATCGACCCGCACACGCATTTAGATATGCCGTTCGGCGGAACGGTGACGGCGGACGACTTTGAAACGGGCACCCGCGGCGCCGCCATGGGCGGTACGACGACCATTGTCGATTTCGCCCTGCACACGCGGGGCGATTCGCTTAAAAAGGCGCTGGACACGTGGCATGAAAAGGCGTCCGGCCGCGCGGTTATCGATTACGGGTTTCATCTAACGATCGCCGACGGACGCGACGAGACGATGGCCGAGATCCCGCAGATGATCGGCGAGCACGGGGTCAACTCGTTCAAAGTGTTCATGGCGTACAAGCACGTGCTGCAAGTGGACGACGAGACGATCTTCAAGACGCTGCAGACCTGCGCCGCACACGGCGGCCTGGTACAGGTGCACGCCGAGAACGGCGACGTCATCGAAGTTATCACCAAACAAGCCTTGGCCGAAGGCAAAACGGAGCCGAAGTGGCACGCCCTTACCCGTCCGGTCGAATGCGAAGGCGAGGCCACGCACCGGGCGATCCGCTTGGCCGAGATTGCGGGCGCGCCGCTCTACGTCGTGCACGTTTCGAGCGCGATGGCCGCCGACGCAATCAGCGACGGGCGCAAACGCGGGCTCAACATCTACGGCGAAACGTGCCCGCAGTATCTGGTTTGCACGTTCGAAGACTACGAGCGTCCGGACTTCGAAGGCGCGAAGTACGTCCTCTCGCCGCCCATCCGCGACGGCTGGAACCGCGACGTGCTGCTGCGTAAACTCAAGAACATGGAACTGCACAGTTTCGGCAGCGATCACTGCTCGTTCAACCTCTGCGGTCAGAAAGAACTGGGCAAACACGACTTCTCGAAGATCCCGAACGGCGCCCCGACGATCAAAGATCGATTGTCAATTCTGTACGAAGTCGGCGTGAACCAAAACGTGCTCGGGCTGAACAACTTCGTCGCCCTCGGCAGCACGAACCCGGCAAAGCTCTTCGGTCTGTTTCCGCGCAAGGGCACGATAGCCGTCGGCAGCGATGCCGACATCCTTGTTTGGGATCCTAAAGTCAAGCGGACGATCTCCGCACACAGCCATCACATGAACGTCGACAACAATGTCTTCGAAGGCATGACGATCGCGGGCCGCCCGCGCTACGTCTTCTCGCGCGGCCGCATGGTGGCCGACGGCGAAAAGTTCACCGGCGAAAAAGGTGCCGGAAAGTTCGTCAAGAGCGCACGCTTCTATCCCGTCAATCTATAGGAGAACGAGGTTGGAACCGAAGGTCACCATCGGACTGATTCAGGCGCATCACGAAACGGACGGCGCGGCTCCGGTAGCCGAACATAAACGCGCCGCCATCGAGAAACACGTCGGACTCATCCGCGAAGCCAAGAAGCGCGGCGCGCAGATCGTGTGCCTGCAAGAACTCTTCTACGGCCCGTATTTCTGCACGGAGCAGACGCCCAAGTGGTACGACGCCGTCGAGCCCATCCCCGACGGACCGACGACGAAACTCATGCAAGATCTCGCACGCGAACTCGGCATCGTGCTCATCGTTCCTATCTATGAAGAGCACTTTGCGGGCGTGTATTACAACACCGCATCGGTCATCGACGCCGACGGCACCTATCTCGGCAAATACCGCAAGCACCACATCCCGCAGGTGCAGGCCGGTCCCGCGGGCTGCGGCTTTTGGGAGAAGTATTATTTCCGGCCCGGTAATCTGGGGTATCCGGTCTTCGACACGGCGTTTGCGAAAGTCGGCGTCTACATCTGCTACGACCGGCACTTTCCCGAAGGTGCGCGCATGCTGGGGCTGCACGGCGCCGAGATCGTCTTCAATCCGTCCGCGACCGTCGCCGGCTTATCCGAGTATCTTTGGAAACTCGAGCAGCCCGCGCACGCCGTCGCCAACGGCTACTACGTCGGGGCGATCAACCGCGTCGGTATGGAAACGCCGTGGAATATGGGCGAGTTTTACGGCCAATCGTATTTGGTGAATCCGCGCGGCGAACTCGTCGCCGTCGGCAGCCGCGATAAGGACGAAGTGGTCATCGGCGTCATGGACCGCGAGCTGATCTCGCAGGTGCGCAATACCTGGCAGTTCTACCGTGACCGCCGCCCCGAAACGTACGACGACTTGGTCGAGGTGTAACGTGCACGACGCCATTCCGACGCAAGCGCGCCACGGCGACATCGTCGTTTTAACACCCGGTGCGCAGCGCGCCGCCGCGCAGAATCCGTCGATGTGGAACGAGGACCTGCGGCCGTGCACGCTTGCGGAACACTCGTGGCCGGCATCCAAGTTTGCTTCGCTTTGGATCGGCATGTGTCTGTGCTTGCCGACGTACTCGCTCGCGAGCGGCATGATCGCTCTCGGCATGAACTGGTGGGAAGCGGTGCTGACCGTCTTCACCGGCAGCGCGATCGTCATGGTTGCGATTCTGCTCGTATCACATGCCGGTGCGCGCTACGGCATTCCCTATCCGGTCTTTGCGCGATTGTGGTTCGGCACGCGCGGAGCGCATATTCCGGCGCTCGCCCGCGCGCTCATCGCCGCCGGCTGGTTCGGCATCAACTCGTGGTTCGGCGGCCAAGCGTTGGACGCGATTTTGACGCATCTGCTGCCGTTTTGGCAAGGCATCGGCGCGCATCTTGCGCTCGCATTCGGACTCTTTTGGGCGCTCAACGTTGCGATCGCCATGCGCGGCCCGCAAGCCATCGGAAGGCTCGCGCAGATCGCCGCTCCCACCCTCGCGCTCGGCGCGGTGCTGTTGCTGGCCTGGGCTGCGAAGAGCGCGGGCGGTTTCGGCCCGATGCTCGCGGCGCCCGCAACCGTTCACGGCGCGGCGTTTTGGGCGAAGTTCGTGCCTTCGGTGGTCGGCGTCATCGCGTTCTGGGCAACGATGGCGCTGAACATTCCCGACTACACGCGCTACGCACGATCGCAGCGCGGACAAATGATTGGGCAAGTTCTCTCGATGCCGCTGACGATGGCGCTCTTCTCTTTCTGCGGCATCGCCGTGACGTCGGCGACGGTCCTGTTGTTTCATAAGGCGCTCTGGAACCCGGTCGATCTGATCGTGCACTTCCCCACGCTCGAAGTCGTCATCGCCGGCGCGATCGTGATTCTCTCGTCGGTGACGATCAACGTCGGCGCGAACGTCATGGCGCCGGCGCGCGCGTTCGAGAACTTGTGGCCGCAGCGGATTACCTTCGCCGTGGGCGCGGCGATAACGGGCGTCATCAGTCTGGCCATGCAGCCGTGGTACGTGCTCTCGACATTTTCCGCGTACATCTTTGTCTGGCTCGGTACGTACGGCGCGATGCTCGGCGCATTCGACGGCATCGCCATCGCGGATTACTGGCTCGTCCGCAATGCAAAGCTCGATCTGGCCGAACTCTACAAGCCCGACGGCATCTACTCGTATGCCGGCGGCTTCAACGTGCGGGCGATCTTTGCGCTGCTGGCGGGATGGGCGCTTGCCTTGCTGGGCCTTGCGGTGCCGCCGCTGCATTTTCTGTGGGACGGCGGATGGATATTCAGTCTGCTCGGCGGAATGGCCGCGTATTGGGCGCTGATGCGCGGTGCCCGCGAACCGATGACGACGGAGGTCACGAACAATGCGACTGCTTAAGGACAACGCCAAACGGGCTAAGGATCATCTCTTTGCAGCGCAGACGACGTATTACGACCAGCCGCTCACGCTCGTCGAGGGCGAAGGCACGCGTTTGCGCGACAGCGAGGGAAACGAGTATCTCGACGCGTTCGCCGGCATCGCAACCAATACGCTCGGCTACGGCGACACCGAAGTGGCGCAAGCGGTCGCCGATCAAGCGAAAAAACTGCTGCACACGTCGACCCTCTACTTGAGCGAAGAGCAGCTCGATCTCGCCGAAACACTCGCTTCGATCTCGCCGGAAGGCATGACGAAGAGTTTCATGAGCAACTCGGGCTCCGAGGCGAACGAGATGGCCGCGCTCGTCGCGCGTACCTCCAAACAATCCGTCGACCTGCTCGCGCTCGATCATGCGTATCACGGTCGGACGGTTTACACGGTCGCCATGGCCGGACAAAGCAACTGGCGCAACTTCGCCGCGCAGTACCCGCACGTCGCGTTCGTGCCGAACCCCTACTGCTATCGCTGTCCGCTCGGCCTGGAATACCCCTCGTGCGAAATTGCATGCGCTAAATCCGCTAAGCGCGTCATCGAAACGCAAACCAACGGAGATCCGGCCGCGATGATCGCCGAAACGATCGCCGGCGTCGGCGGCATCATCACCCCGCCGCCGGAGTACTTCCAAGTGCTCAAGGACACGCTTGCGCCGTTCGGTACGCTTCTGATTGCCGATGAAGTCCAAACCGGCTGGGGGCGCCTGGGCGACGGCATGTTCGGGATGGTCTCGAGCTACAACGTCGTGCCCGATATCATCACGTCGGCAAAGGGTCTGGCATCCGGGCTGCCGATCGGCATCACGATCACGCGGCCGGAGCTCGCGGACGTCTTCAAAGGACCGCACATCAATACGTTCGGCGGCAACCCGCTCTCCAGCCGCGCCGCACGGGTAACGATCGAAACCATCAGCAAACGCAACCTCATCGCCAACGCGAAGCGTCAGGGCGAGACGCTCCTGGCCGGTCTAAAAGAGCTCCAGAAACGCTTCCCGCTCATCGGCGAAGTGCGCGGACGCGGGCTCATGATCGGTGTGGAACTGGTGCGTGACGCCGCGAAAACCTACGCCGCCGCCGAAGCGACGCGCATCGTCGAGGAGATGCGCAAGCAGGGCGTGCTAGTCGGCAAAGGCGGCCGGTTCGGCAACGTCATTCGCATTCAGCCGCCGCTGATCTTCAGCGATAGCGATTCGGCCGAGTTTCTGCGCGCCTTCGAGGCGAGTCTTGGCGCGAATCTCTCCGCGTAAGGCCGGCGTGTCTTCTTCGTAGTGGGCGGCGCGGACGTGCTCTATCGCCGCCTCGAGAAGATCTTCCAAGTTCTCGGCATAGAAACTCACCGAGCACGGAAAGCCCGGCACGTAGTCGCGGCATGCGACGGATAGACGATCCATTGCTGCCTCTAGTATAGCCAGAGGCGCTTAAAGCAGACTAAGGGGAAGGCGAAAGTTCGCTTAAGTTCCGCTTAACACATCGAGTGCTTGTTTAGAATCCTGGTACTCCACCGTTAACACGGCGCGCATGTGCGTGCGCGCTACCTTCGCTTCCGGCGTGTCTATCTTCCCGAGCGTGCTCTGGATATCGAAGAGCAGTTGCGGCACGTCGCGATCGCGCGGATACACTTTATGCAGGTCGTCGATGGCAATGGCAACCTGTACCGCAGGTCCGCTCTGCTGTTTGGCCTCGCCGAAGCCAATCATGGCGTTAACGCGGTTGATCTCGTTGCGGATTCCGAGAATGGACATCCCGAGCGGACCGAAGTACTCGTCGGCCGGCGCGAGCGTGGTCATCATCCGGTCGTGCGACTGCACCGCATTAACGTTCGCGATCACTTTCATCGGTGACGCTTTTTTAAGGTTCTGCAGAATCAGCTGCGCGTTATCCCGCTCGGCCGACGTGTAGCCGTGTCCGCCGTGCGCCGCCGACTTGACCGACGCGAGAAACTGCGGGCCCCACGTCGTCGGCATGTTGTCCACCGGAAAATCGAACTCGGCCGCGCGGACCAGCGCCCAGGCGCGCCACTGCGGGTCGTGCGTAATGAGGTAGCCGCGCCAATCCGCCTCGACGCGCTGCAGCAGGGCGTCGCCGTCGCGCGGAAAGGCCACTTCGTTCGCGGCGGCGTCCTCATCGGCGATCTGCGCGAGGACCGGCGGATTCTCCAGGGCGTCGACGTGGGCGAGCAGGTCGCGGGCCTTCTGCGTCTCAGCGGGGTCCGTAGAGTTCTTCAACACGTACGACGCGGCTTCGCGCACGTACCATTCCACCGCTTCGTGATTTGTGAGCGGGTCGTAATGCAGCTCGGACGCCACGTCGACCGTCATCTGCTCGACTTGGGGATACTTCGGATCGTCCGGACGCTGAAGCGAGTACGCGCGTCCGCAATCGAAGATGGTGCCCAGCAGATACTCCCGGTTGTACAGCGTCCAACCGTGAGCGTTGCCGTTGTTCAAGACGGCGGTCATCTGACTGTAGAGCTGGTCGGGGTCCGCCAACGTGGCCGCCTGCGCGGGCGCGGCTAGGGCCGCGGCACACAGGAACGCCGCAACGGTCTTAAAGCACGCTCGAATCATCCAGTACGAAACGTAGATTCCCGGTCAAAAGTGCGTTTTTCAACTCCCGGGCGATACGGCGGCCCGTGGACATGGGTTCGGAGTAGTTCAAATACGAGTACGCCGAACCGTCGATGAACAGGTTTGTACCCGCTACGATGCGCGCCGAAATCTCCATGATGTAAAATTGCATGTCGGGCGTGATGATCGTCTCGATACAGAACGCGCCGAACAGGCCTTTCGGCCCGCAGATCTCTTTGCTGACCTTGACCACGTCCTCGCCCATGCGGTACGCCTCGGCCAGCATCGACTCGCGAAGCGAGACCGGCGAGTTGCCGACGACGACGTAAGACGGCTGGACATCCATGCCTTCCTGCGCCGCTGCCGGAATGCGCCCGAGCGAATCTACGTTCGTTTCGTACCGGCGGTCCATGCTCATGATCTCGAGCTTGTTGTCGAGCGGCGAGTAGAAATAATGGATATAGAGCGGGACGCCGATGATGTACTCTTGGATCATGTAGTCTTCTTTGAGGTGCGCGGCACGCTCTTCGAAGTCATGGGCGTCGCGGATGAACATGTAGCCTTTGCCGCCCTGCGCGCCGTACAGCTTGACGATCACGGGGCGATCGATCTCGGCGCCCGTTTTGAAGTGGCGCGGCAGTTTCAGTCCCGCGCGCGAGAGCCACTCGCGCTGCATCTCGCGGCTGGCTTCCCAATCCAGCACCGCCTTGTTGCCGAAGTACGGAATCGTCATCTTCTTGTGCTCTTCGAGCGAGAGGTACGCGACAAACGATCCGTGCGGCACCATGATCAGTTTCCGCTTCTCGAGTTCCTCGATGAGATTCGGAAACTCTTGATAGCTGTCGATGCCGATGACTTCATCGACAAAGTTGAACGAGCGGTACAACCGCTCGGTGTCGCGATTCGCGATGGCCAGCGTCTTGAAGCCTTCGTCGTGCGCGCCTTTGAGAATCTGCAGGGCGGAGTGCGAGCCGAGCGTCGCGATGGTGTAAGGTCTATTCACGGAAGATCGCCCTTTCGATTGCGGGATTGCACAACAGTTTTTCAGCGGCGTCGCGTACGTGCGATGCGCCGGCCGGATCTTTGCCTTTTCGGAACAGGCGCCACGAGGTAAAGCGGCGCGCGTGCGAAGCGCCCGTCATCCGCAGCGGCACGTCCGCGGCGTCGAGCATCTCGATCCACACCTCGCCGTCGCGCGGCCCGTTCGCATCGAGCACTTGCAGTTCGTGTTTGTTCGGATTGAACAGCGTCTCGTTCTGTTCGAAGCGCTCTTCGACCGGCGTGAAGCCTTCGTCGTCGAACTTCCAGACGTCGGCGCGCTCCAAGCGCGAAACGTCCACACCCAAACGGCGCAGCGCCGCGAGGGCCGTCAGCGCAGCGTTGTCGGGAATCTTGAGCGTCACCGCAATCGTACGCTGCGCCATTATGCCAGCGCCTTCGCGAGCGAACGGAACAGGGTCGCGCCGCCGGACGGCTGCAGAACGTTTGAGCCTTCGCGGCGGTCCGGATGGTTGAAGTTCCACGCGTCGCGTTCCGGATGCGGCATGATTGCGAGCACGTTGCCGCGTTTATTGACCAAGCCCGCACAGTTCAGCGCGCTTCCGTTCGGCGCTTCGCCTTCGTACGTAAACGCAAGGTGGCCGCCGTCGACGATCTCTTGCAGGTGCTCCGCAGTTGCGGCTAAGCGGCCTTCGCCGTGCGCCGCCCATGCCGGGATGAGCTCGTCGCGATCGAGCGCGGCCGTTATCGCGCAGCGCGAGGGATCCATCGCGAGTTTGAGCGTGACGTGTTTGCAGATGAAATGCTGCTGCGCGTTCTTGGTAAATGCCGCGGTCGGACGGCGCACGGCGCCCGTTCCGGGAACCAATCCCGCTTCCAAAAGGATCTGTGCGCCGTTGCAGACGCCGAGAACGAGTTTGCCGTTTTCGGCGGCCTCGATGACGTAATCCATCATCGGATCGTGCGCGGGGATGGCGCCGGCGCGGATGCGATCTTCATACGCAAATCCGCCGGGCAGCACGTAGGCGTCGTACTGCGGCAGCGTCTTTGCTTGGCTCCAATGCACGCTCTGCGCATCGAGGCCGACGTCGCGGCAGATGCGCACCGTCTCTTCTTCACTGTTCGTGCCGGGAAAGACCAGCACGGCGACGCGCGCAGCCACTACGGATACACCTCTTGAAGCGGTTTGGACCAAACGTCGCGCAGTTCGCCGATATCGAACGCTCCCGCGTGCGTCTGCGAGAATTTGCGGTCGGCCGTAACGCTGCCGATGTGAACGACGTCCGTCTCGCTCAGGCCCGCGCGCGCAGCTTCGTTGTAAAACGCATCCAACGCCGCGGTTTCGACGATCCAGCCGCATTGTTCGGAAAAAAGCGCTTCGAACGATCCGGCCGATTGTTTTCCGCGCATGCCTTGGAACCGATCGAGATCGATGCCGGCGTCTTGCGAGGCGAACGCCATACGCAGTGCCGCAACCGCGACGCCGCCGTCGCCGACGGCGGTCATGGAAAGAACGAGATCGCGCGTCGAGGGCGCGAGCAGAAACGCGATGAGCCGGCGCTCTCGTTCGAAGTCGATGGCCGGCAGCGGACCGCCGATCTGGCCCAAGACGTCCGCAGCGACCGATCCGCCGAGCGCGTTGGCCGCGCAGCCGACGAGAAGCAGATCCGAATCGGTTCGTTTCAGGCCGCGCGTCACGACGCGCGAGACGTCGTCGAGCGCTCCGACGCATGCCACGA
>DASSRQ010000027.1:0-8402 GCA_035701665.1 Vulcanimicrobiaceae bacterium | reverse complement strand
ATAGGCGTGTTTATCGCCATGACGGCACTTGCACGTACGCTCCGGCGTTTAGACGCCACGCTCGACGGCATCGACGAGCAAATCGCCGCACTAGGGAAACCGGTAGGCGAAACGCTCGCGCATGTCGGTGGTATCGCCGATACCGCCGATCAAGTGATCGCGCGGTTAACGGGCATTGTCGGTGCGCTCGAACGCGTAACCGATTCGCTCGCGCATACGGCGAAGCTCACGCAGGACGCGGTTTCGCCAGCGATCGTAAACGTCGGTGCGGCGCTCGGCGGGATCAGCGCCGGCCTGCGGCGCATCGTGCGCGGCAACGGTTCCGGAGAGAACGTATGACCGATCGGAGTTTTGTAACCGGATTTATCGTCGGCGCATTGGCCGGCGGCATCATCGCGTACCTCATCACGCAAGAAGAAGCGCGCGATATGATTGCCGGAAAAGCACGCGAGGCCGCAAACGCCGCGATGGACGCGACGGGCGACCTGCGCGCGAACGCCGCCGACATATACGCTCGAGGCAAAAACGTCGTCGACAACGCGCGAAGCAATGTCGGCGCAGCGGTGGAAGAAGGGCAGCAGACGGCACAGCAGCTGCGCTCGGAACTTTCAGCCGAGGCACAAGACCAGAAACCAACTACGGATTTTTAGGAGCAAGCGTGGACATTAAAGTGAACGTTCGTGAGGCGCAAGGGCAAACGTACGTTGTCGATCTCAACGGCGAAATAGACGTTTATACCTCGCCGAAAGTCAAGGATGCCATCGGCGACCTCATCGACAAAGGCCACTACAATCTGGTCATCAATCTCGAAAAAGTTCGCTATATCGATTCGACGGGTCTGGGTGTGCTGATCGGCGGCCTCAAGCGCGTCCGCGAGCACGGCGGTACCGTGAACCTGGTCTGCACGAATCCGCAGATCAAGAAGATTTTCGACATCACCGGATTGGTGAAGATCTTCGGCATCTACGATGACGAAGACGCTGCAATGAAAGCACTGGTGTGAATCAACCGATAATGCAGCCGAACCGCTCGCTGGGAGTGGTAGAGCTGCGCATCCCGAGCAAGGCCGAGTGGGTTGCGGTCGCGCGTTTGGCGGTCGCCGCAGTTGCCAACCGGCTTAATTTCTCGATCGAGGACATCGAAGACGTCAAGCTCGCCGTCGCGGAGGCGTGCACGAACTGCATTCAGCACGCCAACGGCAGCGATCAGATCGAGATCACCTGCGAGACGGAGCCCGAAGGGTTGACGGTGCGCGTGCGGGATCACGGTCACGGCGCGCGTCCGGAAGCGGTGACCAACCGCAAATCGGCCGAACCGCGCGTCGGCGGTTTGGGCGTGTTCCTCATTCGTTCGCTCATGGACTCAGTGGAGTATGACGTTCATCCCGAGCGCGGCACGAATCTCGTGATGACGAAAAAAGTATCGACGTAAACGTGCAACAACACACCGAAGACGAGCGCTGGAACCGGCAGCGGACGCGCGAAGCTTTCGCGCAGTTTGCCGAGGCCAAGAAGAAGCCCGAAGATCCCGAGTACGAACGCCTGCGCAGCGATCTGGTCGTCGCGCACCTTAATTTGGTGCGCTATTTGGCGGTCAAATTTGCGAATCGCGGCGAGTCGCTCGACGATCTGATTCAAGTCGGCACAGTCGGGCTGCTCAAGGCCATCGACCGCTTCGATCTGGAGCGCGGCGTGGAGTTCACCACGTACGCTACCCCCACGATCGTCGGCGAGATCAAGCGCTATTTCCGCGACAAAGGCTGGGCAGTCAAGGTACCTCGGCGCCTTCAGGAACTCAACCTGGCGGTCAACCGCGCTATCGAAAAACTGTCCGTAAAGATGGGACGCAGTCCCACGGTTGCGGAGCTCGCCGAACATCTCAACGCCACCGAAGAAGAGATTCTCGAAGCGCAGGAGCTCGGCCAGGCCTACAACCTGCTCTCGCTGGATACCGAACTGTCGGGCGAAGGGGATAAGAAGTCGCAAACACTTCAGGACTACATCGGCCAAACCGATGCCGGTCTCGCATTGCTCGAAGATAAGGCGAATCTCGAGCGCGCGTTCGAAGTGTTGACCGGCCGCGAGCGGGTCATTCTCTACCTGCGCTTTTACGAAAGCGTCTCGCAGACCGAGATCGCCAAGCGGCTCAACGTCTCGCAGATGCACGTTTCGCGCCTGCAGCAGAAGGCGCTCGAGAAACTGCGGCACGTGCTGCAAGAGTAGGTAAACGCTCGCTAGCTTACGCCGGTTCGTTAATCAATTATTGATTGCGACAAAAGACAATGTTAACCAGTTTGAGCTAGGCGCCGTTGCAACCCGTCCCGAACTATTAGAGCGATTTGGGGGGTATTCTGCCCTCCAAGCAAGCTGCGCTCGGGACCGCTCTAATTGCATCAACATCACGTCGAACACCGCTTTACGCAATTAGTCTCGCTGATAGATTTGGGGCTGCTTGAGGCATCGCCGAGAGAGCAGCTGCGCCGCATCTTGGGCGAGTGCGCCTTTGCCGTAGGCGCCGATTTCGCCGAGGTTTGCATGGCCCACGAGCGGTGCGTTGCCGTCGCGCAGCCTTTTGCGCCGCCGCTTCCGGAAAGCGATCCGCTCGCACTCACCGTGGAGCGGCCGTCCGCGCCCGTAACTATAGCGCTTACAGATGATTTGCGGTTCGCAAATCACCCGGTTGTACGCACGCTCAGACTCGCATCCATGGTCGTTTGGCCGCTGCAGCCGCGCGGCGAAGAGGCGACGCTGGCGCTTGCGTGGTCTACGCCGCGTTCGACCGAGTTGACGGAGGAAGAGATGGCGTTCATGAACTTCCTCGCAACGGTCGTAACGCGGCTGTTGGAAGCCCATGAAAAACAGCGCACGCTGAACGAGCGGATCGATCACGATTCGCTGACCGGCCTTCACAATCGCGCCGCGCTGCTGGAACGCCTGGGAGAAGCAGTGTCGGCCGCGCAGCGCAACAAAGGCGAAGTGGCGGTGTTGTACGTGGACCTCGACCGCTTCAAGGCGATCAACGACACGTACGGACACAGTCTAGGCGATGCCGCGCTGGCCGAAGTCGGACGGCGGATGATGTCGGTCTTGCGCAAACACGAGATCGGCGGGCGCATCGGCGGCGACGAGTTTGCGATCATCGTTGCGCCGCTGGGCGATCGTTCCGAGGTCACGGCGCTTTCTCAACGCCTGCTGCGCGCGCTTTGCGCACCGATGACCGTGCGCGGCGTTGCTTTGAATATCTCGGCGAGCATGGGGGTCGGCGTGTTCCCGCACGACGCGGCGTCTGCGCAAGATTTAATCGCATTCGCAGACGATGCCATGTACGCCGCCAAGAAAAGCGGCGTTTCTATATTGACGCATACCGATCACGCGGTGCATGTCGACGAGCAGCCCGGAGTCGTCGACCCCGCGCTGTTCGATTCGCACTACGTTCTTTGCGTTCAGCCCATCGTCGATGCGCGATCGAAACGCACGACGGGCGGTGAGATTCTCGCGCGCTGGCTGGATCCGCACGCGGGAATGCTCCAGCCCCACGCGTTTTTGAACGGTGCGCACGGCAAGCCCGGAACGGACCTCGACAAGCGTACGCTGCAGCTCGCGCTGCGCAAGTCGGCGGCCATCTCCAGGCAGTTCGGCAAGATTCAATTGTTCGTCAACATCGACGAAGCCGATCATCAGATATTCGAAGTCAACGACGCCAATAACGGTATCTCGCTCGAGCTGCCCGAGGAACGCGTAGCGAGCGATCCCGATCGCTTCATCGCTTTCATAAAAGCATGCCGCAGCGCGGGCTTCGGCGTCGGCATCTCGCGGTTCGGCGCGAGCGATATGACGCTGCGCACCCTCGCGCGCCTCGAATTGGATTTCGTGAAGATCAACGTGCAGCGGCTTTCAAAAGCCGGTATCGACGTCAACGCGCCGCGCGCGGTGCGCACGATCGTCGATCATGCACGCAGTGTTGCGCCGGTTGTCATCGCCGAATCGATCGAGTCGCAAGCGGAGACCGGCACCTTCGTTGCAGCGGGCGTGGACGCGCTGCAAGGATACAGCATCTGCAGTCCGCTGACGGTCTTGGACTTCGAACAGTGGCTGCGATACAAGGGGGCCGGTTGATGCAAACCCTCGCAAAACGGATGACGCCGGTGTCGCTCGTTGCCGGCGGCGAAGGATTCGGAAAGATTGCAGCAGTCGCGCGCATGGCTTCAGATGATGCGCCGGTTGTGTATTTCACGCCGCGAGCCGAACAACGCTCGCTGCTGGATCGCGTCTTCGGCTTTGTCGAGGCAATCGCCGATCTTGCGCCGGGACTGAAGACCTCGTTCGCCGGAGCCGCGGAGTATAGCAGACAAGCCGCGCAGCCGCACGAGGAACTTGCGTTGTGGGTTACGCGGCATTTGGCCGAGGTGCGCGCACGCATCGTTCTAGTGAATATCGACCGCGTCAACGACGACGGGTTTATCGACTTCGTCCGCGCGGTTATTGAGGCGTCGGAGCCGACGATCGAATGGATCTGTATCGCGCGCAGCGCACCGGCGTTGCCGTGGGACGTCTGGAAGACGTACGGCGTCTTCGACCGGCCGGTAACGGAAAGCGAGCTGCGGCTGAGCCGTACGGACGCGGCTTCGCTCGCGCGCGAAGCGGGCATAGTGCCGGCGACTGCCGACGCGCTATACCGTATGACCGCAGGCTGGCCGCTGGGTTTTAAAGCGGCGCTGCGGCTATCCGAACCGCAGCTGCAGCAGGTGATGGACGGCGCCGCGGACGCGCGCGAGTTATACGAACTCGCTGCAGGCTTGTTGTTCGAGCGTCTTTCACCGGAACTGCGCGATGCGCTCGTGCAGTGCAGTGTTGTCGAAGAGTTCGATCCGGCGTTCGCGTCGGCGGCAGGCTACGCGACCCTGTGGCCGCAGATTGCCGAAATCGCGGATCGCGGGATTCTTCTCGCGCAGATGCCGGACGGATCGGTACGCTACCGGGATTCGTTCCGCGCATCGTTGCTCGCGCGCCTGGGCGGCGCCGGCGACGATGCACTGAAACGCGCGCGCGTGTCCGCGGGAGCCGCGTATGAAGCGTCGGGCCGCGTCATCGTCGCGTTGTCGCTGTATTCCGCTTGGAACCTCGCCGAGGAGATCCTACGCGTCTGCGGGTCGAGCGGATTTGCGCTGCTGGAAGCCGGGCACGCCGCCTCGGTGCACACGGCGCTCGGCACCGTTCCCGAATCCGCCAAAAAACAGCACGCTGTGGCTTTAGCCGTCATTGCCATGCAAGAGACGGCTGCGGGACGCTACGATATCGCCGAAGCATGGTTTCTTCAAGCGATCGCGGCGGCGCATTCGCCCGACGAACGCGCTTCCATCACCTATCGTTACGTGCTCGAGCTCATGCGGCACGGTCACGTTGACGTCGCGGGGCTTTTGGAGTCATACGCCGATGCGCCCGGGCTTACCGCAGACCTGCGTTCGGCGATCCGTTCGACGCTTGCAATCGCCTACGTGCTGATGCAGCGCTTCGACGAAGCGCGATCGATGATGGTCAGCGCCATCGGTGAAGCCGAACGCGACGGGGCACCCGTCGTTCTTGCGAGCGTTTTGCAGCATGCGGCGTGGGCGCAACTGTTTACCGGCGACGTTCAAGCGGCGCGTGAAACCGCCGAACGTGCCGTGCACACCGCGTTGTCGTGTTCGCTGTACGATTGCGCTGCGCGCGCGTACACCGTGCTGTACAACGTCGCTTACGATATCGACGACGATCCGGTTGCCAGCGCCGCGATTCTTGAAAACGTGCTCGATTGCGCGACGAAGGCCGGCAGCGCCCCACTGCGGTTGTTTGCGCTGCTGGGCATGTTGGATCTCGCCACGGAGCGCGGCGACGCGCAAGATCTGCAGCGCATCGAACGCGCGCTCGCATCCTACGAAATCAGTTACGGCGATCCGATGACGAGCGCGGCGCTCGTTTCGGCGCAAGCGCTCTTTCTCGCCGGCAACGGCCGCTTCGGCGAAGCGTACGACGTGCTCTCGCCTTCTGCCGAACGGCAGATTACGCCGGATCGCCGTGCCTTGCGCTTTTCGGAGATGGCGCTCTATGCTGCCGCGGCCCAACGGCCCAAAGAAGCCGCAGCGGCACTCGCGCAAATCGAGACGTTGGAGCCGGACCTCAAACACGATCGCCGCATGCTTCGCGCGCTTGCGAACGTGGTGCTCGCCTATCTGCTGCTCGGCAATCTCCCGCGCGCCGAGGAGATTCAAGCGAAGCTCGCGCGCGAGGCCGATGCAATGGGATCGCGCGGGCGCGCGTTTGCCGACGCCGTCGAGGCGGTTGCCAGACGTTGGAACGGCGCAGAGAACCGCGCGATTTTGCAGCGGCGGTTCGATGCGCTTACACCGCGAAACCTCGGCGGTTTCTCTGCCGTCCTAACGGCGCTGCCGCTGCGCCCGGACAGCGGCAAAACCGGCGGCCGGCGAACGCGCGACGCGCGCGGACTGTCGGCTATGCTGAACGAGCACCGCGAGACCATCGTTACGACCGCGCTCGGCACGCCGGCGCGAGGCGTACAAACGCTGCTCGCGGATCTGATCGCGGCCGCCACCGTCGAACGCGTCGGTATTTGGCTGCAGGACCGCAACGACCGCGACGTTATCGATTGGGCGGAGCAAACGCTGCTCCGGCGGCACAACGGCTTCATCGCCGCGCACGTCTTCGGCGACACGATCGCCGCGTGCGCGACGCTTCTGCGCCGCGAACGCGTTATCGACGACTTCGCCGATGCGGAACTCGCGCGGTTGCGAGAGTCTCTGGACATGCACTTGAGCGCGCTTCAAGTGCGCCGCAGCTTGGGTCTGGCCGATCCCGATCCGGCGGATGCGGAGATCTTCAATTTGCTCGAACGGATGAACCGGATCGATCCCACGACGCACGAGCATTCGAAGTGTGTCGGTGCGTGGTGCGCGCGTTTAGCGAAACGCATGCATCTCACGAAAGCGGATGCGCATCTGGTGATGCGGTGCGGGTTGATGCACGACGTCGGAAAATTGCTGACGCCGATTGAGATTCTGCAAGCACCGCGGCGTCTTTCGGACGATGAATGGAGCATCATGCGGCGCCACACCTTAGACGGCGTGCGTATTTTGGAACCGGTGCCGCGCCTGCGTGTATTCATCCCTGCGGTGCGCTGGCACCACGAGCGGTTCGACGGAAAGGGCTATCCGGATGAGATAGCCCTGCAAGACATTCCGTTTGCGGCGCGCATCGTGGCGGTGGCGGACGGATTTAACGCCATGATCGCGAGGCGGCCCTATCGCGAGCCGCTGCCGCCGATGGTCGCGGTGGAAGAGCTCAAAAAGTACAGCGGTACCCAATTCGATCCGGCCGTCGTCGCCGGGATGATCGACGTCGTGCTGCGGCCGGATCCGTAAAAACGATGCGGACTAGCCGAACGGTACGAAGCCGAACATGAAGGACGTAAACAGCTGCAGCCACGATTGCGCCGCTGCCGGAGTGCCCGCGCCCGGATCGCCCGGCGCTTGCACGACGACGTGCTTGAACACTGCGGGGACGCTGTCGGCCGGACGAATCGGTTCGGTCCGAACCGTAGTTGCCTTGAAGACGGCCGGGACGCTGTCGGCAACGGCCGGCGCGACCGGGACGGCTGCGGCTACAAAGACTACTGCGCTGAAAAGCACCGTTCTATATGAAGTCATTTTGAACGCTCCCAAACGAGAAAGAGACCACGTCGTTTCATGGTAAGTGCACCCGCCGAAAGCAACAGCTCGCAAGAACGGCAGTTTCCCTTTGGGCTACCTGGCATTTCTGATAGGGAAAGCGCTGTTTCAGCCGATCGTCACAAGCGCGTGGCGGAACGCCGCGCCGTACCGGCCGTCTACGTCATCGACGCGGGCGGCAACGTGCTGTTCTCCCGGACCGACCCGAACGAGCGCCGCCGCGAGCTGCAAAGCAGAGGGAACAGACTGCCCTCGCTGGTCGAGGAGACCGTGCATCGTCTCTGCGCCGAGCGGCTTCGCATCTCGCCGCGCCCCGGCATGCTCGTGAGCGCGCCGAACGCCTCACTTCTCGTCCGCGTCTTGTGGCCGGATGGTCCGGGTGAAACCATTGCCGTGCTCGCCGAACGGTTTCGCATCCGCGACTATCTTGCAAGCGCGCGCAATCATTACTCGCTCACCGGCCGCGAAGCCGAGGTGCTCAGCCTGCTCGTGGGCGGCTTGCGGAACGCCGAGATTGCCTCGCGTCTGCAGATCTCGCCGTCGACGGCGATCTTCCACGTAAAGCGGTTGTTGGTGAAGATGGACGCGCGTAACCGCACCGAGCTCGTCTCGAAGTTCCTCGAATAGCCCCTGCCCGGCAAGCAGGCGGGCATTTTGGCGCGGATGGCAAATAATCCGGCCG
>DASSRQ010000026.1:0-6718 GCA_035701665.1 Vulcanimicrobiaceae bacterium | reverse complement strand
CGCGCATCGAGGATTTGGATCTCCGGAGCACCCTTCATCGGCAGCGGCTGGAAGAACGTTACCGTTGCGCCGTAGGCCGGATTATTGCCGGTGTAGTCGGTGTACGTGCCTTCGTCGTCCGAGTGCAGCGTGTATTCGTACGCGGTGCGCGGAGCAACGAGGAACGCGGATTGGTTCTTATCGCCGTTCAGGTGCTGGATCGGACGCATGTCGTCCATGACGTAGAGCGCGCGGCCGTGCGTCGCAATCAGCAAGTCGTCCCAATGCGGCTGGAAGCGAATATCGCGGACGGAAACCGTCGGCAGGTTGTTGCGGAAATCGTGCCAGCTTTGGCCCGCGTTGAACGAGATCCACATTCCGGCTTCGGTTCCGGCGTAGACGATGTTGCGGTTGTGCAGATCTTCGCGCACCGCACGCACGTATTGATCGTTCGGCAAGTTGGCATTGATGTTGGTCCAATGCGCGCCGAAGTCGTGCGTCACGTAGACATACGGCTTGTAGTCGGCAGACCGGTGGCGATCGATGTTGACGTATGCCGTGCCGTCGTGCAGCGCCGACGGTGCAACCGTTTCAACGCGGCCGTACGGCGGTACGCCCGGAATCGTCATCTTTTTCCAATGTTTGCCGCCGTCGCGCGTGAGTCCGATGACGCCGTCGTCGGCACCCGTCCATATCTCACCCTTGGCGATTGTGGACCCCTCGATGTCGATCAGCGTGTCGGAGTACTCGGCGCCCGACACATCGTGCACCAACGGTCCGCCCGAAGGTATTTGATGCGACTTCATGTTGAGCGTGAGGTCCGGGCTGATGACCGTCCAATGACGGCCGCGGTCCGAGGTTTGGAAAACGACGTTGCCGCCAAGCCAGCCCAAGTGCCCGTTCCACGGCGCAAACGCAATCGGCGAATCCCAGTTGAAGCGGTACTTCGCGAGGCGCAGATCGTAACTCGCAAGCGAACGCGCGAGATACGGTTGAATGAAGATCGTGTCTTTGGTCGATTTGTTGTAGACGGTGACCGCACCGTTTTCGCTGTCGGCCCAGATCCAATTCGGATCGATCGGATCCGGAACGGCCCATTCGCCGTCGCCGCCGGCGACGCCAACCCAATACTTGTTCAGAAGGCCGGACGGGTCGAGCGAGTTGTTCGGACCGCACCAGCCGTTGTTATCTTGCCAGCCGCCGCAAACCCAGTACGGGTTTTCATTGGAGAATCCGACGTGGTAGACTTCGCCGATCGGAATGTTACGGTCGAAGAACCAATGCTGGCCGCCGTCGACCGTACGAGCGATGCCGCCGTCTTCACCGACGATGATCCGTTTGCCGTCATTCGGTGCGATCCAGATTGCATGATAGTCCACGTGCACTTGCTGTGCGATCGGCGTCCACTTCTTTCCGCCGTCGCGCGAGAGCGCGAGTTGGAACGACACCGCATACACGCGGTTCGGATCTTTCGGATCCACGTCGATGTGCGAGAAGTAGAACGGACGCTGCACCACGATCGTGTCGTTGCTGATCATCGTCCAATTCGCGCCGCCGTCGTCGCTGCGCCAGAGAATGCCCGACTTCGATTCGATCTCGGCGTAGACGCGCTTCGGATCGCTCGGCGCGACCGCGAGGCCGATACGGCCGGTAATTCCGTCGGGCAGTCCGTGGCCCGTCAGTCTCGTCCAGGTCTTGCCGCCGTCGGTGGATTTGTAGAGACCGTCGTCGGGGCCGCCGCTTTCAAACGTCCACGGCTGGCGCTTAAAGTGCCAGATGCCTGCGTAGATTTGGCTGCCGTCGGCGGTCATCGCAAGATCCGATGCGCCGCTCTGCGTGCTGACGAACAGCGTTTTGCTCCACGTCTTGCCGCCGTCGAACGTTACGTACACGCCGCGATCGTTGCTCGGTCCGAAGACGTCGCCCATCGCGCCCACGATGACGTGATTCGAATCTTTCGGATCGATCAGGATGCGCGAGATGTGCCGCGTGCCTTCCAATCCCATCCGTTTGAACGATTGTCCGCCGTCCGTCGTCTTGTACACGCCGTCGCCGTAGCTGACGTCGTTACGCGGATTGCTTTCGCCCGTTCCGACCCAAACGGTGTCGTTGTTGTTCGGGTCGATCGCAACCGCGCCGATAGCGGCAACCTTCTCTTTCTCGAACACGGCCTGCCACGTCTCACCGCCGTCGCCCGACTTCCACACACCGCCGCCCGCCGCGCCGATGTAATACAGGTTCGGATCTTTTGCCGAACCCGCAACGGCCGGAACGCGTCCACCCGGAAGCGCAGGGCCCATTTCGCGCCACTGCGCGTTCGACCACGGCGGTCCCGGCGTCGGCGTGGGGCTCGGCGTCGCCGTTGGTTTTGCCGGTTTCGGCGGAGGCTGCGTGGCTTTGGGGCCTACAGTTGCGGGAGTGGGGCTCGGCGCGGGTGTTTGTTGAGCGAGCGCGGGAGCCGCGCCGACGCAAAACAACGCGCAGAGAAACGCGAAAACAGTACGGTTCATCCTATCGTGTATGCCTTTCAAAGCCATCTGGCAAACGCAACGCCGCCGTAAGCGGCAGTGATTCCAAGAATAACGCTTCCTGCAACATATGCAAGCGCCAGCAAAACGGCACGCTCGCCGGCGAGGTTCAATGCGTCGAGTGAGAACGTGGAAAACGTAGTGTAACCGCCGAGCACGCCCGTCATGAAAAACAAACGCGCGAGCGGAGCCGGCGCGTTTGCACGAGTGACGATGACTTCGGCACAGATACCGATGAGAAAACTTCCCGTGACATTGATGAGAAACGTAGCCCACGGGAATCCGGGACCGAACCGCTGCGTGATCGCAAACGTGAGCGCATAGCGGATCGCACTGCCGATGCCGCCGCCGGCAAAAACCGCCGCTATCGCAGTTGCGTTCATGCACCGTCCTTCGGTGCGCCGGTTTTATAATGAAGAACCTCGACCGTCTCGAGCGTTACCAGGCCTTCCTTGACGATATCGTCCAAGAGCGGAAGAAACGCCCGCACTTTCTCTTCCGTGTCGACGATCTCGATCAGGATCGGGAGATCGCTCGAGAGATCGAAAACGCGCGCGGCGTGAACCACGGAATGTCCGCCGAACCCTTCGATACCTTTGAAGACCGTCGCGCCGGCCAACCCGTTCTTACGCGCGAGTTCGACGATGGCCGTATACAGCGGCTGATGCCCGACCCGATCGCTCTCGCCGACGAAAATCCGGACGAGTTTGCCGGATTCGGGGGTCTTCACGGCTTTTTAGCGCCGTGCGCGTGCTCGTAGGCCGGGACGTTGACGTTGTAGGCATACCACTCGGACCAAGCGATCATCCCGACCATGATCACAAAAAAAACAATCAGCCCGATGCCCCAAATCCTCTTGGATTTCGGGCTCATCCCGGAATAACGGCTCACCGGGACCGCGCTTCCGGCGCTTTCCACAAGGGACCTTCCGCGCGGGCGCGTATCGGTAGGCCCATGCGCCGCTTCATCGCCCCGCTTATGGCGGGACTTGGAATCGCTGTATCCTGCTTTTCCCCGCTCCCAGCGTCGGCAGCGACTAGCAATGCCACGCCCAACAACCCCGGCGCGGTACGTGCCTACGCGCACATGCTGCATAAGATCAACCCGAGAATGCCGGAATGGCAGAGCCGCGACCTCGCGCGCCATCTGCTGATCAATGCGAACCGCTGGAAAGTGGACGCGAATATTTTGGTGGCCCTGGTCTCGGTCGAATCGGCCTGGCGCACCAGCGCGCGCTCGTGGGTCGGCGCCATCGGTCTCGGGCAGCTGATGCCGGGAACCGCTGCGGTGCTCCACGTCGACCCGCACGACCCGTACCAGAACCTGCAGGGTGCGGCGAAATATCTGGGCGGTCTGCTTCACCGCTACCGCAACAGCCCGCATCAGTACTCGCTGGCCTTCGCCGCGTACAATGCCGGTCCGAAAGCGGTGGCACAGTTCGGCGGCATCCCGCCGTATGCCGAGACGCAGAACTACGTCGTCAAAGTCATGAGCGCGTGGCACCGGGTTGCCAGCGGCGTGCACGTACCGCCGATGCCGAAGGCTCGCGCGGCCGCCGTCGCCACGGCGTACAACTCGCCCGACGAGTCGTATTGGGGCACGAAGCGCTAGAGCTGTTCTAACACTGCGTCGATCGCCGCAAGGACTTCAGGGGCGCGTCCGATGGCAATCGGGCGCGCTCCTGCGTTTTCAGCGGCCTGCACGTCGCTCTCTTTGTCGCCGATGACCACACAGCACGCGGGGTCGACGCCCATCGCGCGCGCTGCATCGACGATCAGCTTCGGCTTCGGCTTGCGGCAGTCGCAGCCGTCGTCCGGTCCGTGCGGGCAGTACAGAAAGGCCGCGAACGGCCCAAGCAGCGCCTCGACGCGGGCATTTACGGATCGCACCTGCTCGTCGGTGATCATCCCGCGCGCGATGCCGCTTTGATTGGAAACGACCGCGAGCGGCAAGCCTGCGGCGCGCAAGGCGTCGAGTTTCTCTTTGACGCCTTCGACGGCTACCACAGCATCGGGGTCGCCGTTATACGGAACGTCGTGAACGATGGTGCCGTCGCGGTCGAAGATGACCGCACACGGTTTCACGAGGGCAGAGCGAAGAGCGCGACCGCCGCTGCTCCCATCAGGACGAACGTGAGCCACGACCATGCATTCGCCAAGAACGAGTTACACCACTTGCCCATGCGCTTGCGGTCGTTCGCGATACGGATGACGATGAAGATGAGCGGAACGGAAACGACGCCGTTGAGCACGGCGGACCAATACAGCGCGGTGATTGGGTTGAGATGCGTAAACGGCATGATCATGCCCGCTGCCAGACCCGCAACCAGCACGAGGTAAAAACGCGGCGCCTTCTTCGCGGGAAGATCGAGGCCCCATCGCTTGATCGCAGGCAGCATCTCGGCGGCGACGTACGCCGACGAGCCGGCAAGTGCGGGAATAGCCAGCAAACCCGTTCCCACCATGCCGAGCGTGAACAGCAGATATGCGGCATTACCGGCGAGCGGACGAAGCGCTTCGGCAGCGTCCTGCGCGCTTTGCACGTTCGTTTTGCCGTGCGCGAACAGCGTTAGCGCCGTCGTTACGATGATGAAGAACATCACGGCGTTCGAGAGCAGCATGCCGATGTTGACGTCGAAGTGCGCGCTGCGTATCTCTTCTTCCGTCGCTCCTTTGCGCGACTGGACCGACGTGCGCCCCATCGCCTTTTCTTCTTCTATCTCGAGCGCGGATTGCCAAAAGAAGAGATACGGCGTGATGGTCGTTCCGAGAACGCCCATCGCGGTCGTGACCCACGTCTTGGAAAACGTAACGTGCGGAATCACGAGGTTCGAGAAAACGTTACCCCAATGCGGGTGCACCACGAATGCGGTTACGATGTAGGCTCCGAGCGAAAGCGTGAGCCACTTCAATATTTCGGCGATGCGCCGGTATGGCATCAGAATGAGTCCGACGATCAGTGCGACCGCAAAAAGAACGTCCCAGACGAGCACAGGCACGATGGGCACGACCAAATGCGCGGCCGCGGACATACCGTCGAAGTCGGCGCCGACGTTGAACGTATTCGCGGCAATGACGACAGCGCCGATGGCGTAAGCGAGCCAGACCGGCACGGAACTGCGGATATTTGCCGCAAGGCCGACGCCGGTTACCATGCCGATGCGGGCGCACATCCCTTGTATGACGGCCATCATCGGGGTCGTGATCAGCGAGAGCCACAACATGGAAAGGCCGGTGGATGCACCGGCCACGGAGTACGTCGAGATTCCGGACGGATCGTCGTCCGCCGCCCCGGTGATCAGACCAGGGCCTAGCGAGAGCAAACGGTTCCAAAGTGTCGGAGGAGCCGATGCAACGTCGGCTCCTTCCATCTTCAACCGCGGTTTTGCGCTCATGTCGAGGACATGATACCCCGACCTAGGGCGTTGTCACATAAATCTCGGCGCCGCGTTCGGCGAATTCGCGCGATTTCTCGGCCATTCCGGACTCGGCGAACTCGCGTACTTCCTGAGTGATCTTCATCGAACAGAAATGCGGGCCGCACATCGAGCAGAAATGCGCGACTTTTGCGCCTTGCGCCGGCAGCGTTTCGTCGTGGAACTCGCGTGCCGTCTCCGGATCGAGCGAGAGCTCGAACTGGTCTTGCCAGCGGAACTCGAAGCGCGCTTTGCTGAGCACGTCGTCCCAGTGACGCGCTTGCGGATGACCCTTAGCAATATCCGCGGCGTGCGCTGCGATTTTGTATGCTATGACACCGTCCTTGACGTCTTTTTTGTTCGGCAGGCCGAGGTGCTCTTTCGGCGTGACGTAGCAGAGCATCGCGGTGCCGAACCAGCCGATCATCGCCGCGCCGATGGCGCTGGTGATGTGATCGTAACCGGGTGCGATATCCGTTACGAGCGGCCCAAGCGTGTAGAACGGCGCTTCGTGGCACACCTCGAGCTGCTTGTCCATGTTTTCTTTGATCAGGTGCATCGGCACGTGGCCCGGGCCTTCGATCATAACTTGGACGTCGTGCTTCCACGCGATCTGCGTGAGTTCGCCGAGCGTCTCGAGTTCGCCGAACTGCGCTGCGTCGTTCGCGTCGGCCTGGCATCCCGGACGCAAGCCGTCGCCGAGCGAAAACGCAACGTCGTACGCCTTCATGATCTCGCAGATCTCTTCGAAGTGCGTGTACAAGAAGTTCTCTTCGTGATGCGAGAGACACCACTT
>DASSRQ010000025.1:0-3878 GCA_035701665.1 Vulcanimicrobiaceae bacterium | reverse complement strand
CCGGCATTCCGACGCCGACGATCAGCACTTTCTGCGCGTTAGGCCGGCGCGTCAAGATGAAGTTGCGCACCATGACCAGGCCGATGCGCAAGAACATGCGCAGCGCGAAGCCGAGCATCGCTCCGATTACGACCAGGCGGCCCGAGGAGTGCTCGAGCGGTCCGGGCAGCAACCAGACGCCGGCTAGCGCCAGGATCGTTCCGGTCAGCGCTCCGTAGAGCAGCCGGAGAGCGTCGTGGAAATCGAACGTACGCGCGCTCTCGTACCGCCACTGCGCGTACGCGCCGGTGATGAAGAGCAGCGTTGTAATGATGAGCAGTTGCGGCTGGTGAGCCGAGTGGATATCCCCAACGAACGGCGCGAGATTCATGCCGGCGTACAGGAGCGCAAAATCCGCCAGCAGCACCCCGAACCTGAGCTCGGGGCGGATGCCGCGGATGGTTGAATCGTATCCCGGTGCGAATTTCATAAGGGTTCAGCGGCATTGTACTGCGCGGCGGCTGCCCGGCGCAGGCGGCGCGCGTACTCGTTTTGAGGCGAAATAGCACCTTGGCTGGACGCCGAAAGACCCAAGACTACCGACCGTGCAATCGGGCGCGCAGACGGGTACCAGGAGACGGGAGGTAGCCTACTGCCGTGCTGCTATTGAAGAAACTGTTTGCCGCGCCTAAGGCCGTATCGCGCGCTTTGACCGATGCGATCAACAACGAGTTGGAGCGCAAACGCTTGCCCGGTGTACGGTTCGGCGCCGACGTCATGGTGCGCGGCGCGGATCGCGTGCGCTGCGGAAAGGACGTGTTCTTCGATCACCGCTCCTTCATTAATTGCAACTTCCGCGACGGCTTTATCGAGATGGGCGACAACGTCGAGATCGGGCCGTACAGCATCCTTTGGGGCGGCGGCGGCATCACGATCGGCAGCGACGTGCATCTGGGTGCGCACGTGCACATCACCTCGATGGAAGGCGAACAAGTGCCGGCCGAAAGTTTCGACCCGCACAAGCCGCTCGAGATTTTGCGCCAGCCGGTCAAGATCGGCTCGCACACCCTGATTTGTTCGAACTCGGTCATCTGCCCGGGCGTCACGATCGGGCATCACGTCCAGGTCGCCGCGGGCGCCGTGGTCGTGAGCGATGTCCCCGACTATGCACTCGTCGCCGGCGTGCCGGCGCGCGTTATCCGTTACAACAACGCACCGCAGGCAGTAGGCGCTTAATTCGTCTGGACGATCTGGACTTCGGGTAGTCCGCCCGACGGTAAGCCGCCGATGACGATCCACACCGCCATGTGTTTGCTGAAATGCAGCGACGCCGCGGTGCCGTTGAACAACGTGTAGGATTTAATGAGATCGTTTCCGTTGTATTTTGCACTCGGAACGCCTGTATAGAGCGCAACGGTTCCGCTTAACACGTTACCGCCCGCGTTGATGCCGCTGCCGGTAATACTTGCGCCCCAGATGTCGAAAAGCGCTTTGAGCGTGGCGTACGACGGCATCGTGGTATTGCTTTGCGCCAGCAGCGTGTCTTCGACGTGCACGAGCCCGGAATAGTCGTGACTGTGCACGTTGTAACGGCACTGCGAGAGTTCGACGGCATACGTATTATTGGGATGTCCGTTCGGCCAATCGGGCGGAGCCGGCGTCGTCGGCGGCTTCGGCAGATACATGCCTACGGCTTGCGGCAGCGCTTCTTCTACGCCTTTGTAATAGATGCCGACAAAGACGTGCTGCGTGTACTTTCCGGCCGGATACTGCGAGCCTTCCGACACGTTCTTGCACGGAATGGAATCGATAGCGGTGCCCTTAGGCGCCGTCTTCGTGTCGCCCGCGTTCACCGACCACGATGCCGTGCCGGTCGTGTACCAAAAACGGTTGCCGTTGATGAAGTTTTCTTCCGCGCTGATGATCTTCGACGAGTTCACCGGCACCGTTGCCGTTGTCTGAATGGCGCCGCTGCTTTGCGTCTCGACCGTTTGCGGCGGCGCAACAATAGGAGCATCCGCCGGTTGCTGAACCGGCGGAGTGCTGTGAATTCCGCATGATGCCAGTGCGAGTGCGCCGGCGAGAATGCTAATTCGTTTGAACAATCTGTACCTCAGGAAGCCCGCTGGACGGCAGTGCGCCGATGACGATCCAGATCGCCATATGTTTGCTGAACTGCAGACTGCTAAGCGAGCCGTTGTAGAGCGTATAAGAAGTCACGAGATCGTTCGTACCGTTCTTGCCGCTCGGCGTTCCGACGTATACGATCGCGCGGCCGGACAGCGTGCTCCCGCCGGCTACGATACCGTTTGCCGAAAACTGCGCGCCCCAAACATCGAACAGCGTCTGTAGGTTTGCGTACGCCGGCATCGACGTATTGCTCTGCGCGACCGACATATCTTCGATGTGCACGAGTCCGGAGTAATCGTGGCTGTGCACGTTGTAACGGCACTGCGATAGTTCGACCGGATAGTTGTCGTTCGGGTGCCCGCTCGGCCAGTCGGGCGGAGCAGGCGTCGTCGGCGGCTTCGGATCGACCATGCCGATCGCTTGCGGCAGCGCTTCTTCCACGCCGTTCGCGTAGATGCCGACGAAGATGTGCTGCGAGAAATCGCTCTGCGGATACTGCGAGCCTTCGGAAACGTTCGTGCACGTCGATCCGTCGACGGCGTTTCCGCTCGGCGCACCGGCAGTGCTGCCGGCATGATTCGACCACGACGCCGTTCCGCTGCTGTACCAGGTGTTATCGCCGTTTACGACGTTCTCTTCGCCGTTGATCATGAGCGCGGTGTTGACCGGCGCGTTTGTCGGCGGCGGAGGAAGATCTTGCGTCGTTCCGCTGGGCGGCGGCGCGGAAGTGTTTCCGCCGCCTCCACCACCGCATGCGGCAAGCGTGAGTGCGAAGATACAAGCTGCGAGTTTACGCATTCGGTCCTCTTGCGAAAAGAGAGGCCGGGCGTTGCCGGCCTCTCTTGAGTTGCGATGTTGTTGGTGGTGTTAGTTGACGATGACGAATTCGACGTTCGGCAGCGACGCGGGCGGCGTGCCGATTACGATCCAAACCGCCATGTGTTTGCTGAATTGGACCGACGTGGTCGTCGGAGCGTAGCTCGTGACTTCATCGTTGCCGCCGACCTGCGTGCTCGGCGTGCCGGCGTAAACCGTAACCGGTCCGTTCAAGGAGTTCGCACCGATCGTTAAACCGGTCGCCGTAAGCGATCCACCTGACACGCCGAAGAACGTCTGCAGATTTGCGTACGACGGGAACGTGCCTTGCGCAACGTTCACATCTTCAAGATGCACCATGCCCGAATAATCGTGCGTGTGCATGTTGTATTCGCACGTATTTTGCTCGACGGCTTGGGTGTTTGCGGTGTGCGGCGGGTTACCCGTGCCGATCGGTGCAACCGGCTGATACATGCCGAGCGCCTGCGGCAGCGCTTCTTCCGTGCCGTTGTAGTAGATGCCGACGAAAACGTGCTCGGTCAGTTTGCCCGCCGGGAATACCGGGTTGTTGTTGGAGTCGACACCTTCGGGCGTGCTGGCGCACGTCATACCGCCGAACGTGTTGCCCACAGGGCCGCCGGGCGCATTCGACGGATCGCCGGCGTCGCCGGGCGCGCCGTTATTCCACGAGGCCGTTCCGCTCGTGTACCACGCATAGCTGCCGTTGATGAAGTTTTCTTCTGCCTTGACGGTCGTGCCGCTGGGCGTCGGAGTTGCGGTCGCGCCAGGCGTAGGCGTCGCGGTTGCTACGGGCGTAGGCGTTGAGCCGCCGCCGCCGTTACCGCCCCCCGGCGGGGTAACGCCGCCGCCGCCACCGCCGCCGCCGCAAGCGGCGAGCAGGCTGAGAGCGGCGACCGTCAGGACTGATGCCGATGCTCGGGAAATTTTCATAG
>DASSRQ010000024.1:0-13280 GCA_035701665.1 Vulcanimicrobiaceae bacterium | reverse complement strand
GCGCGCCAGCGCTCGTTCACCAGTTCGAAAGCGCCGGCGTCAAACGTTTTACCGGCGGTGACGCTGCGCTTCAAAGGGATCGAGCAGTCCGGCATCTGCTCCACGCGCTGCGGCTGCGGCAGCAAGTGCAACGCCAGTATCGCTGCAGCGATCATCGGACCTCTTGATTAACGGCCATCGGTGCGACCTACGCGAAGCGCGCGCTCAATCCTCGGAAGCGCCACGCCCGCGGGCTCGCGGATCGTCAGATGCGCGCCGGCTGCGCCCGCGTCGGGGTTGATCTCGATGATGCATGCGCGCTCGTTCACCGAAGCCAGCGCGGCGGCGGGATAGACGACGGCGGAGGTGCCAACGACGAGCACGACATCCGCATCCATAGCCGCCTGCGCCGCCCGCTCCCACGCGCCTTCCGGCAATTGTTCGCCGAACCACACAACGCACGGCCGCATCATCCCGCCGCATGTGTGATGCAGTTCGTCGTCGGGCAGACCGCCTTCGAGAGAACGGGGCGCTTCGCACTTCGTGCACCGCGCTTCCCGCAGATGCCCGTGGAGTTCGATGACGTCGCGAGAACCGGCCCGCGCATGCAGCGAATCCACGTTTTGCGTCGCAATCGTAAACCGCTCGAACCGGTCCTGCATTCGCGCGAGCGCCTCATGACCGGCATTCGGCCGCGCATCCGCGTACGCGCGAATCCGCTCGTTGTACCAGCGCCACACCAACTGCGGATCGCGGGCAAACCCTTGCGGCGAGGCTAAATCTTCAAAGCGGTGCGACTGCCAGTATCCGCCGGCGCCGCGGAACGTCGGCAATCCCGACTCGGCCGACATTCCGGCACCCGTGAGCACGAAAACCGACCGGGCGCCCTTTAAAGCTGCCGCTGCTTCATCCATAGCGGGTACTTCGACGTTACCAGAGCGAATGACGTGCTCGTGGCAGACGACGAACGGCTTATGGCGCGCGTGCGGGCGCGCGACACGGCCGCCTTCGAAGCGATCTACGACGCCCATCACCGTTTGGTGTATGGGCTGGCGTATCGCATGCTCGGCCAAACCGCGGCGGCGGAAGACGTCACGCAAAATATCTTTCTCAAGATCTGGAGCACGCCCGAGTTGTACGTATCCGGCAACTTTCCGGGATGGCTGGTGCGCATGACGCGTAACCGCTGTTTGGACGTTTTGCGTTCCAAATCGCGCGGACAGAGCGAACTGCCCGAGCAGCTTCCGAACGAGGAGCCGATGGAAGAGCACGCGCTCGCATCCATCGATGCCGCCAACGTGCGTTCGGCGCTCGCGCAGCTTCCGGCGGAACAGCGCGACCCGATCGAGATGGGGTTCTTCGGCGGACTGACGCACGACGAGATCGCGCGCCGCACCGGCATTCCGCTCGGAACGATCAAGACGCGCATCCGCACCGGCCTGCGGCGGCTGCGTGCATCGCTCGGCCAGACGGTGGAAGTATGAACGCGCACGACGAGATGCTGGACAACGTCGCGGTCTACGCGCTCGGCACGCTGCCTGCGGCACAAGCGCAAGAAGTGCGCGCGCATCTGAAGACGTGTACGGAATGCCGCTCGGAGTACGCGGCGCTCGCGCCGGCCGTGCAGAGCCTAGCGTACGCGGCGGAAGCCTGCCCTGACGCGGCAAGCGCCGCCGGTTCGGTTGCGCCGCCGAGCGCGATGCTCAAGAAGCGCATCATGCGCAAAGTGCGTCCGAACGTGGGTGAGATGCGCGCCGTGCGGCCGATCGTGTGGCCCGCGTACGCCGTTGCCGCCGCGTGCCTCGCGATCGCACTCGGAACGGGCGTTATCGATATCTCGCGCAGTTCGCAGTTGCAGAGCGAGACGGCGCGCAACGCGGCACTCGTCCATGCGAACGCCGAGCTTTCGCGCGCGATCGCGGACCAAAAAACGCAGCTCGCGGATCTCGTCAATCCGCAGTCGGTGCACTATCCCGTCACGTACGGGCAGGTCGTGCGCTCGGGCTCGCGCTTGTATATCGCCATGGATACGCTGCCTGCGCCGCCGAAAGGCAAGGTGTATCAGGCGTGGACGCTGCACGACGGCGCATCGGCGATGTCACCGTCTATTACGTTCGTTCCGGCAGACTCCGGTGTCGAAGTGCAGCAGATTCCGGGCAGCGCCAAAGGCATCGTTGCAGTCGCGCTCAGCATCGAGCCTGCAGGCGGCAGCAAACAGCCCACCAGCAAACCGGTTTTCGTCGTCAAACTGAGCTGATGTCCGACGGCGTTGCAGCGCTCGAGCGCCGGCACGAACGTGCTGCGCTTGCCTTTCTCGATCGCGACCCCGTCGCAAACGTCTTCCTCACCTGGCTGATCGAGTCGAACCGCTCGTCCGTGGGACATCCCGGCACGTACGTCTACCTTCGCGGTGCGGACGTTGCCGGCGTCGCGTTCTTCGGGCGCCAAGTCGTGCTCGCCGCACAAGACGACGACGTGACGAGCGCGTTCGCAGAGATCCCGGCAGCGCGCAGTCCGGAACGCATGATCGTCGCCGAACGCCCCGTCGCGCAGCGATATTGGGAGTGCGTGCGCGAGTGGCACCGGCCGCCGCGCGCGGTTCGCGACAGCCAGCCCGTCTTTTCCGTCGACCGCGAATCGTTGAACGGGAACATCCGCAGCGGCGTACGCGTGCGGCGTGCCGAGGCGCGCGATCTGCGCGTCGTTGCCGAAAACTCCGCGGCGATGATCGAACACGAACTCGAATACGATCCGCGAACGGGCGGCGCGGCATTCGATGCCGGCGTGCGCAGCATGATCGATCGCGGTCTTTGGTGGCTCGGCGAGTTCGAGAACGAGTACTGCTTCTTCATGAACGCCGGCGCGCAAAGCGCGTACACGCTGCAGTTGCAAGGCATCTGGACACCGCCGCCGATGCGGTCAAAAGGGCTCGCTACCGCCGCGCTCAGTCAGATCTGCAGCCTGCTGCTTGCCGACGTCCCGACGCTCAGTCTGTACGTGAACGCGTTTAACACGCCCGCGATCGCCCTCTACGAACGAACGGGGTTCGTTCGAGCGGGCGAGTTCGCGACGTATCTGTTTTAGATCAGCGAGCGCGCTAGCGCCAGCAGCGATGCGCGGTCTTGCGAGGCCGCATTCGGCAGCAGCACGTCTACCGTTACACCGTATCCGTCGACGGAACGGCCGTCGCCGTACGCGTCGGTACGCGAAAGCGCGAGACGGAACGGCACGCGCGTGTGCGGCAGTACGAAGTAGCCGGGCTGCGTGAATCCCATGACTCCGTACGTGCTGCTTCCGGCGATGACCGTTCCGGGCAGACTGCCCAGGATTGCCGCCATATATTCGCAGTCGCTGCCGCATCCGCTATCGACGACGGCGATGACGCGTGTCTGCTGCTCGCCGCTGTACTGTTTCTCGAACTTGTGATCGGAAAGCGATGCGCCACTTTGCGAGATCGCCGGTGTAACGCTGCAGCTTACCTGCGATTTCAGGAGATCGGCGACTTGCTGCAAGAACGCCGTCGTTCCGGTAGAGACGGGCGCCTTCAGTCCCGACGCAAGCTGCTGCTGCAAGCCGAAGAACAGCGCTTCGCGAAAACACGACTCCGTGCCGATCTGTTTGAGCTGCGCCGCCTGATCGACCGCGCTCTGCGCGAACCAGTTCGAAAGCACGTCGGTCGGCGCGTTGCCGCCGCCGTTTCCGCGAAGATCTAAAATGACCGCGCGTTCTTTGCCGAGATTCGTCGCCTTCGAAAGCGACGTGCGCAGCGTGTCGAGAGCCGCATCGGTGAACTGCGGCATGCGCACGTACGCGATACCGTCTGCAAGCGTTTCGTACGAAGCGTCGGCCGGAGCCGTCCCGGCGCCGATTGCGGTTAACGCGACGGTTTTGCCGCCGCACGTCAGCGAACGCGGCGCGCCCTCGCGCTTTGGATAACTCACATACGAGCCGCGCGCAAGTGCGCTGCCGTTCCAAACCTGCACCGGATGCGGCTGCTGGCCTTTATCCGAGGCGGATAAACGGTACGACCCCGACGATGTTTTCAACACGCTGCATGCGCCGGCCGGCGTTTCGGCGAGCTGCGCGCTTTGCGATCCGCTCGTGAACTTCATGTAGCCGGAGATGCCCGAATGGTTGTCGAGCTGAACGTCTTCGAGTTTTCCCCACGGCGCAAATGCCTGATCGAGCGGCAACTGCTGCGATCCGCGTTTTGCCAGCGAGGCGTCCCACGCGGCGAACCAGCGGTTCCAATCCCACGCGTAACGCGACTTCGCCGTCGCATAACCCGCGTACGTGCGTTCCATCAAGAACTTGAGCACCGGAAGATCTTTGCGAAGGTCGCTTGCCGCAACCGGAACGTCGCCTTTGGCTTTCAGCGTTTCATCGAACTGCCGGTACCATGCCGTCGGAACGACAAACGAATGCACCGAATACGGCGCGGAGTATGGATGCGTGCTCACGATTCCGCCCGGCGGCAGTTTGACGCCGAGCGACGTCCAACGCGCATTCTCCGCAGCGATCTCCGACGGGGGCACGCCCGGCATGGGCGCGGCTGCAATCAGCAGCGTCAGCGCGGCGACGACGAGCCGCTTCACGCGCGCACCAGCGGTTTGTAACGGATGCGGTGCGGTTTTGCCGCTTCTTCTCCCAGCCGTTTGACTTTGTCGTCTTCGTACTCGCGGTAATTGCCCTCGAACAGATAGACTTGCGAGTCGCCTTCGAACGCCAAAATGTGCGTCGCGATGCGGTCGAGGAACCAGCGATCGTGGCTGACGACGAGTACGCAGCCCGCGAACTCCGCCAGCGCATCTTCAAGCGCGCGCAGTGTTTCGACGTCCAAGTCGTTGGAAGGCTCGTCGAGCATCAGCACGTTCGCGCCGGTTAGGAGCGTCTTGGCCAAATGCAAACGTCCGCGTTCGCCGCCCGACAAGTTGCCGACGCGCTTCTGCTGATCGCCGCCTTTGAAGTTGAAGCGGCTCAAGTACGCGCGCGAGTTCATCTCGAACTTGCCGACGTTCAAAATGTCGCGGTCGCCCGCTACGTCTTCGAATACGGACTTCTCGTTGTCGAGCGCATCGCGGCTCTGATCGACGACCGCCAGTTTAACGGTAGGTCCAACGGCAATCGTTCCGGCGTCGGGCTGCTCTTTGCCGGAAATCATGCGGAAGAGCGTCGTTTTACCGGCGCCGTTCGGGCCGATGATGCCGACGATTGCGCCCGGCGGAATGCGGAACGACACGTCGTCCATCAACAAGCGATCGCCGAATGCTTTGCGCACGCCGCTGAACTCGATGACGTTATCGCCCAGGCGCTCGGAGACCGGAATGAAGATCTCTTGCGTTTCGTTGCGGCGCTGATATTCGTAACTCGAAAGTTCTTCGAATCGCGAAAGGCGGCTCTTACTCTTGGACTGGCGTCCGCGCGCGGAACTGCGAACCCACTCGAGTTCGCGTTTGATCGCTTTTTGCCGCGCGCTTTCGGCCGCTTCTTCGGCTTTCAAGCGGCTCTCTTTTTGCTCGAGCCACGAACTGTAGTTGCCTTTCCATGGAATACCGCGCCCGCGATCGAGTTCGAGGATCCACTCCGCTGCGTTATCGAGGAAGTAGCGATCGTGCGTGACGGCTACCACCGTGCCGGGAAAGCGCTGCAAAAACTGTTCGAGCCATTCTACGCTCTCGGCATCGAGATGGTTGGTCGGTTCGTCGAGCAGCAGCATGTCGGGCCGGCTCAGCAGCAGACGGCACAGCGCAACGCGGCGCTTCTCGCCGCCCGAGAGCGGGCCAACCTTTGCGTCCCACTGCGGCAGGCGCAGTGCGTCGGCTGCAATCTCCAACTGCAAGTCGGCGTTGTCGCCGTCTTGCGATGCCAGAACCGCTTCCAGTTTCGCCTGCTCTTCCGCCAGCTTATCGAAATCCGCATCCGGATCGCCGTAGGCTGCATACACTTCATCCAGCCGCTTGCGCGCCTGCATAACGGCGCCGAGCCCTTCTTCGACCGTCTCACGCACGGTTTTTTCCGGATCGAGTTTGGGTTCTTGTTCCAAGTAGCCGATGGTAATGCCGGGCATCGCCTTGGCTTCGCCTTCGAACTCCGTGTCGACGCCCGCCATGATGCGCAGCAGCGTCGATTTGCCGGCGCCATTCAAGCCGAGAACGCCGATCTTTGCTCCGGGGAAGAAACTGAGAGAGATATCTTTGAGGATGTCGCGGCCGGGCGGTACGCGCTTGCCGACGCGGTACATCTGGTAAACGAATTCAGGCACGGCCCTCGTATTCGAGCGGCCCTATGAATCCCATCCCAGAACGCGCGCGGCCAGGTGCATGCGGTTACGGGCACCGGCCTTGGCCATTGCGTTCTTAACGTGATAGTGCACGGTCGATTCGGCGATCGAGAGCGCCTGCGCAACCTGCGCCATGCTGCTGCCCTGGAGCAGTTGGACCAGCACCTCGCTTTCGCGAGCCGACAGGTTATACGTAGACCGGAAACGCTCGACCGTGTTGCGCACTTCAAACTCTTGAACCAGCAGCACGCATTGCACGCGCTCGCCGCGCCGCTGAATCGGATAAACTTGCAATGCGATGCCCGGGACGGGCGATAACATGAATGCCTCGCACGCGGCCGCATCGGCCCAATTCCACGAAGCGAGCCGCCGGAAAAGCGGCATGGCGGCATGCGGACGCAGCGTACCGTCGGCTTTTTCGATCGATGACTTTGCCGCGCCGTGCGAGGGCCATGCGCTCACGATCGCGCCGCGCTCGTCGATTACGTAAACGGCCGCATTTGGAAGGCGCCGGCGTGCGAGGGCGCTGCGGCGCGTGTTGCCCGCGCCTTTTTCGAGCAGCGCGTCTTCAAACTCATGCCGGATGGCTGCGGCGAGTTCGTCTTGTTGTTCCGGCGTGAGCGCCGGCAGCGCCGCGTCGCGCAATACCGCAATGCGGATCTCCGCATCCGCCCCCGCGGGGAGCGTTCTCGAGAACGACGCAAACTGTCCGACGGCCGCGCCGGCGAGTGCATCGTAAGCATCGGGAACGGAGAACGCTTCTTCATTGGCGTGATCGGAAAGGACGAACGCTTCCGTAAGCGGCGAACCGCTGGACGAAAAGACGCCCAGAATACACGCAAAGATATCGAAGCGCTTCAGCAGCGTCTCTACGGGCGTGCGCGTATGTAAGGCGTTCATGCCCGCCTCACGCAAAGTCCGACCAACAGCACGACGCCCAGCCACGCCGGAACTTTTTGTCCCGTTCGCTGGAGGTTATTTACGGTGCGGGCGGGCGTGGCGTTTAAGTAGGCGCGCCAAGCGTCGGATGCGAGCGAGGTCGACGCAATCGAAGCCATTTGACGCGTAACCGGCACGCTTCGCGGTCCTCCGTGAACGAGTACGATGAACAGCGCGAACGCGGCGGTGCAGAGCGCGGCCGAACCTGCAACAGCTGCGATCGTTCCGCTCAAACACACACCGCATGCGGCGACGATGGCAACGACGTCGACAACCAGCAGCGCGCGTCCGGGAAACTCCGTCCATACCAGCGCAAGCGCGAGAAGTGTCAGCAATCCGAAGGCGCGCTGCGGCTGCGCGATGCGCGCTACGGTTGCGAGTGCCGCCGGTAGAGCGACGATAACGAGAATATCGTGCGCATAAACGCCGCCGAGCAGTACTGCTGCCGCCGGCAAAAAGACGATCATCTCAGGAGCCTGGCGGCGCCGGGAAGCGACTGCAGCGGCCCAAATGCCCGCAACCAAGACCGCAACGCCGGTTATTCCGGCAACGCGCAGCGCTGTTGCCGGAGCGGCACCGAGCAAGAAGAGCTGATGCGCCAAGCTGTATTGATCGGCGGCCGTAACTTCAGAGGCGGCTTGCGCCGGGAGAACGTGCTGGACGTAGGCCAGCATCGCCGCCGGTCCGATCGAAGCCAAGCAGATGACACCCAAAGCCGCGAGCGAAACGGCGAGCGCAAAGCGTGCGCGCGGGGCGAGAAGAAACAGCGAGAGCGCTGCTGCCACACCGATCTGCGGCTGGAGCATCGCCGCCGCGACCGCTACGGCAGCCCAACCATACCGGCGATGGTGCACTGCGTATCCTGCCGCAGATAACGCCGCCATCGTGAGCACGGGAATCTCGCCGAACGCAATATTCAAAAGAACGAGCGGCGCGGAGATCGCGGCGATCGCGTAGGCCGGAATTTTCGTCAGTCGCGCGAGCAGCAAGGCGGCGGCAAGCGCCGCCGCAAGCGAAAAGTACGCAAATGCCGCCGCGGCCTTGCCGAACGGCAGCAGCGTAAGCGGCAGCAAGAACGCAAAGTCGTACCCGGGAAGCGGCGCCGGTTCGACCGCCTGCGCCGGCAGCGCTTGCCGCGCGACGATATGCTCGCACGTTCGTAACGGCTCGACCAGATACGGATCGGCACCCGCCCGCACCGCGTACGCGCCGCAATAAAACGCTTTGAAACTGCCGTGCTGTGCGACGCCGGCGCGTAACATAACCGCGACGACTACCACGAGCGCGACCGCAACAAGCGCGAACGGCCACGCGCGTTTGCCTGCGTTCATGCTCACAGTCTACGTCTGCGAGCGTACGCTTCCGAGAGGCGCGGGCCTTATCCGGCAGTCGAAGCGCTCAACGCGGTCTTGGGACTTACGGCCGGAACGCCCGCACTTGGATTAAGGTTACAATCGAGCCGTATGGCGACCATTACGGCGGCGCGGGTAGTTCGCGCCGGAACGATCCCATTTGCATGTGCCGCCGCAGCCGCTCAATTGGCGTTAACGCTGCCGTTGGCCGCGATTCTCAACGTCTGGCAAGACGAGGCGTACACCATTCATTCCGCCGCGGGCGGCGCGGCGTATGCGTTCCACGAAGCCCTCGCCTTCGAACAGAACGCGCCGCTCTATTTCGTCGTCATGTCATTCTGGCAAGCGGTGAACTCCTCGCCGTTCTTCCTGCGGCTCTTTTCGATCGCGTGTATCGCCGTTACGGTGCTGCTGATGCCCGCGCTTTGCCGCAGGTTCGCGCCGGCCGTCGACTCGCGCTGGGTCACCGCGGCGGTCGCGCTCAACCCGTTCGCGATTTGGTGCGCGCTCGAGATCCGCGTCTATGCGCTGGTCGTGCTGTTATCGGCGCTGCTGCTGCTGACGTTCTACGATGCGTTTCTCACGGACAGGGCTTCGCGACGCAGTTGGGTTGCGTATGGGTTGCTCTGCGTCGCGGCGCTCTACACGCAGTACTATCTGGCGTTCCTCATCGCGGCCCAAGGCGTGTACGTTTTGGCTGCTAGGCGCGGCGCGCTGTTGCGGTACGCCGCCGCTGCGGCGGCTGCCGGCCTGTTGTTCGCGCCTTTGCTCGCCGCGGTTCCGGGCCAAATGGCAAACTTCCGCAGTATCTTTACTGCGCCGTCGTCGCCGCTTGCCGCCGCGGCAACGCTTGCATCCATCGTACTTCGCTATCTGATTCCAACCGACGCGATTCCGCATGCGCCGGTCGTTTATGCGGTTCTCGTTGCGGCAGGCATCGTATTCGCGATCGTCGCGCGGCGCTACATCGTGCGCGGCACATCCGGCGCACTCGCCGCCGTGTGCGTTACGGCGTTTCTTCTGTTCGCGCTGGCGCTGTATCTCACGCACGAGCACGTGCTCAATCGCCACGCCGCCTCGCTCTTCGTTCCTTTCGAGATTGGATTGTTTGCGCTGTGCGGTTCGTTGCGCGAGCCGATCCGTGGCCGTGCCGTAAGCGCGATCGGTGCCGGCGTCATCGCCCTATCGCTGCTCGCGCTGTTCTTCAACTACCGGCACTTGGCAAAACCCGGCGATTGGGTGCGCGTGACGGCCTACCTCGAACAGCACGAGCGCCCCGGCGAACCTATCGCGGTTTTTCAAGCCGAAAACGCGCTGCCGCTGGCTTATTATTATCGCGGTCCGAACCGCATCGCGGCAATTCCGCACGCCGTCGACTTCAAACGATACGACGTTTCGGCGTTCGTGGTTCGCAGCACGCACGATCTCCAGGCAAGCATGCCGCGCGAAAAAATATTTTGGCTGATATCGGCCGGCGAATGCCGGTCCGCGAACGTCGAATTCGGCTGCCCGGTGCTCGAAAAGTACGTTGGCGCGCACTACAAAACCCTTACGGACACGAGCTTTTTCGGCTCCCGGGTACGTCTCTTACAAACGCTTGGCACCGCACCGGGCAAGGCAAGGTAACACAACAAAGTTCTAGGGCGCGCTATTACCAAAGTCCTAAGCTTTTTGGGGGAACTACCCGAAACTACAAAGGACGCGAGAGATTAACGTTTTACTAAATGCTCTGTAAAACAGATTAACTCTCCATCCTACGCGCCGCATGGAAGCGCGCCTTGCCGGGACTTCTGCCGAGTTCGCTTACTCGCGCATCCCCGCACCGACAACGGATCGAGACCGCCGCCCAGCTTCTACGTGTTAGAAGCCGCCGCGTGCGGTCATTATCGTTAGTCGTTCCTATTCCAGAGGTTCTATGCAGCTTAAGCGAGATAAGCGCTTATTCCCTATTGCTCTTGTGTCCCTGGCCCTCGCCGCGTGCAGCGGCGGCGGCGGTTCCACCCCGGCACCGTTTTTGCCGGACGCCGGTTCTTCAGCACCGGTTACGACCCAGTCCGTCACCACGTCTTCTTATCCTAGCGTTATCGGCGCCGACGCTCCGACCGCGTACTACCATCTCGACGATACGTCCACTACAGCGAACGATGCTTCCGGCAACGGGTTGAACGGAACGATCGGAAGCGCGGTGTCGAAGTCGCAGAGTTCGCTGGTCTCTTCGTATTCCGATACGTCGGTGTCTCTGCCGGGCGTCAAATCCACGAGCGATACGGTAACTTTCGCTGCCTCGTCCAAACTGCAGCCCTCGAACGCGGTTTCGATGGAGATGCTGCTGCGCTTCACCTCGACGCCGGCAAACGACGCCGTCCCGCTTGCCTACGGTAACGACAACAGCTACGCGCCGTACGAGTTTTACTTCATCGGCGGACAGCTGGTCGCGCAGTTCCATCTTTCGACGGGTGTCGTGCGCGTGAACACGCCGAGTGCTCTCGCAGCCAACACGACCTATCACGCCGTAGCAACGTTTAACGGAACGACTGCCGTTCTGTATATCAACGGCAAACAGGTTGCGAGCTCGGCCAAGACCGGAACGCTCACGAACTACGTTGCCGGCTACGGTCTGACGATCGGCGACGACGCCGCGTTCAGCGATCCGGCATTTACCGGCAAGGTCGATGAAGTTGCAATCTATGCGGGCAAAGCGCTGAGCGCGACGCAGGTTGCAAACCACTACGCTGCGACCACCGGCTCGGCAACCGTTCAGCCGACCTCGGCCCCGACGGCCGCTCCGACGACCGCTCCCGCGCCGACGTCGAAACCGACGGCAAATCCGACGGCTGCGCCCACGAGCGCACCGACGGCGGCTCCTATTGTATCCACGGGTAACGTTGCGATGTATCAGGGCTGCCCCGTCTTCACCGCGGGCGACTACTACAACGCGCCGATCAGCGCAAGCGCGCTCGATCCGAACAGCGCGAACTACATCAACAGTACGGTTGCGGCCGGCGATACCGGAACGTTCTATGCGTCGACCGGTTACGAAAAAGTGAACGTCGCGACCAACAGCACGCCGATGTTAACCGTATCGCAGAAGGTGAGCTATCACACGTTCCCGGTGCAGTATCCGTGGCAATCCGGCTTCTACATCGAACCGCTCAGCGATGCGCACGCCATGATCGTACAGACCGGCACCTGCCACCTGTACGAGTCGTACAACACGTCGTTCAGCGGCAGCACGCTCTCCGCATACAGCGGCGCGAACTGGGACATGACCAAAGGCTTCGTACCTATGACTGCGGGTTCGCCGTCTGCGATGGCGTCGGGTCTGTCCATCTTCGCCGGTATGGTGAAGTGGGAAGACTATCAGTCCGGCGCGATCCGCCACGCACTCAACTTCGCGGCGCCGGCGGGTTCGGTCGCACAGTGGAAGTTCGTGCGTCCGGCCAGCGACACCGACGGCCTCGCCTTCAAGGGCACGAGCAGCTATCAGCTGCCGTACGGCGCGCACCTTCGCCTGAAGGCCTCGTTCAGCACTGCGGGCTGGGGACCGGAAGCGACGATGGTTGCCAACGCGCTCAAGACGTACGGCATGTATCTTGCCGACACGGGTTCGAGCAGCAACGCCCTGTACTTCGCGAATAGCTCCAGCGGCACGAATCCGTGGAGCAGCAGCGACCTCTCATCGCTCGGAAAGCTCCATATCTCGGACTTCGACGTGGTGACGCTGCCGACGGTTCAAACGGTTCCAGGCCACTAAGCGGGCCAACCGTTTGTCGAAAAGAAGTCTCCGTCAGCGTGCCGGAGACTTCTTTTCTTTTTGCCGCACTGCTCGGCGGCGCAGTATTCGCCGGATGCCCGGTCTTTGCGCCGGGCAGCGCCTATAACGCGCCCGTAACGCGCGCCGCAGTCGATTCGCACTCGAACGAATACATCACGTCTGCGATCCTTGCCGGCAATACCGGCGGCTTCTGGATCGCGTCACCGGCGGTCGAATACGTCAACGTCGCGCGCGTGCAGACGCCGCGCCGCGCGGTGCGTCAAAAAGCAGCGTACCACCGCTTCGAACGCGACTATCCGTGGGAGCCGTCGTTTCGCATCGAGCCGCTCAACGACGCGCATGCGATCGTGGTCGATCCGCAGACGTGCCGCCTGTTCGAAACGTACGACACCACGTATGAAAGCGGCACGCTCTGGGCATACAGCGGCGCGGTGTGGAATCTGCGTGCGCCGTTTCAACCGCTTCCGCCCGGCAACCCATCGTCGATGGCATCGGGGCTTTCGTTATTCGCGGGCGCGGTGCGCTGGGAAGAGATCGAGCGCGGCACGATCGATCATGCGCTGAATTGGGCGCCGCCGGCCGGCAGCGTCGCGCAATGGTCGTTCGTTTCGCCCGCTAGCGATACGGACGGCATTGCGTTCCGCGGTGAGAGTCCGTACCGGCTGCCTTACGGTGCGCATCTGCGCCTCAAAGCATCGTTCGACGCATCGCACTTCGGACCGCAGGCAAAAGCGATCGTCCGCGCGATGAAAACGTACGGTATCTACCTTGCCGACACGGGCTCGAGCGGGAATGCGCTGTATAATACGGCGCCTCCGGACGGCAGCAATCCGTGGGACAAACGCGACCTTGCTGCACTGGACGCTATCCGCTTGCGCGACTTCGACGTGCTGCAGCTTCCGCCGCTGCAGCGCGTTCCCGGGCACTGAGCGCGCCGGCTATTTGCCGGTAATGG
>DASSRQ010000023.1:0-3603 GCA_035701665.1 Vulcanimicrobiaceae bacterium | reverse complement strand
GAGCCGTTTAACGACCGGGCCGGTCACGCCCATCTGCACGATTGCGATGCTTGCGCCGACGAGTGCGAGCGACCATCCCACCTGCGCCAAGTTCCAGCTGTAGCGGTACATGACGTACAGCGTGAAGACCACCGGCAGCACCTCGTGAGCGATGTATTCGATGAAGTTGATAACGGCAAGACGCGCGAGTTCCGGATGCGAGCGCAGCATGCGCAAGGACCCGAATGGATTTGCACGTTCCCACGCCATGCGTTCCTGGCGGTTCTCCGGCTTCAACGACTCCGGCAGGACGAGATATCCGTAGACGGCATTGACGAGACTCATCGCGCCGCAAACATAAAACGGCAGATGAATATTGACGTTTCCGAGGATGCCGCCGATGGCGGGCCCGATGATGAACCCGGCGCCGAAAGCCGCACCGACCATTCCCATTGCGCCCGCGCGTTTTTCCGGTGTCGTGACGTCGGTGATGTACGCATAGGCGGTCGTAATGCTCGAGGTGGTGGCGCCCATGATGAAACGAACGGCAAAAAGCCAACCAAGACTCGGCGCTATCGCCCAAGCAAAGTAGTCGACGGCGGTACCGAGATTCGAGAGCACGATCACGGGCTTGCGTCCGTAGCGATCCGACAGCATGCCCAAAACCGGCGAGCAGAAGAGCTGCATCAGCGCGAAGATGGTTCCGAATGCGCCGAAGATGAGCGCAGTTTTCGAGATATCCCCGTGCAAAAATTGCAGCACGAGCTTCGGAAGCACCGGCACGATGATGCCCAGGGCAAGCATGTCGAGGGATACGGTGATCATGATAAACGCCAGCGCGGCTTGACGGTTTTTCACGATGCGAGGTCCTTTTCTGCGCCTGCGGCGCTAAGGGTCGTAAGCCAAAGTTCGACCGCACGGTTGACCCGATCGCGATCGCCGGTCGCGCACAGATCGAGAAGAAAGCCGCGAAACACCGCAACGATGTAGCTTGCAAACGCATCCGCATCCGGGCGCGTCCATCCCGCCTCGACCAGCGGATCGCCGATAAACGCGAGCCACGGCGCGACGAAATTCGAGAGAAATGCGGCGTAGCGATCGCGATCGCGCAGTGCGAGCGCGTAGACTTCGAAAAACAAATAGAACGTCGGAAGCACGGCCGGATCGCTGACGGTGTTCCACATCTCCCGGCAGCCGTCGATGGAACCGGCGTATCGCGTGCGCAGCTGCGCAACGATAGCGCGCTGCCGTTCGCCCGCGCGCATCAGCACTTTGGTGACGAGGTCTTCTTTGGAGCCGAAGTGATAGAGCAGCACGCGAGGGCTGCTGCCTACCGCCGCTGCAAGGGGCCGCAACGAGAGGCCGGCGACGCCGTGTTCGGTCACATAAGCAATGATGCGTTCGAGCAGCCGTTCGCGCGCGGCGGCATCGGGAGTCCGGGCCATATCCGGGACTCTAGCATAAATGAAACGACTGTTTCAAGTATTTGAGGCGTTGCGCTCGTCGAAAGCCTTTTGTGCCGCGTAGACCTCGGCAATGTGATCGTTCGCCCAGCGGGCGAGCTCGCCGATCGGTCCGCACAGGGTGCGCCCGACGTCGGTCAGCGCATACTCGACGCGCGGAGGCACCTCGGCGTAGACTTTGCGTTCCACGAGGCCATCCCGTTCCAAGTCGCGGAGCGTCTGCGTGAGCATCTTTTGCGAAATGCCGCCGATGGACCGCTTGAGTTCATTAAAGCGCATCACGGGTGCGCCGGCGAGCAGGCCGACGATAAGGACCGTCCACTTATCGGCAACGCGCCCAAGGACCGTGCGCATGGGGCAGGCGCCCAGATACATCTCGGCGTCGGTTGGGATGGGGAGGGTGGTTTCCATTGGGTGCCTATACTACTTTCGGGTGCGTTCTTGTGTTTCGTAAGTCGGTATGAAATAGTGACTAACACAAGATTACCACGCCAGAGCCCCTCTGGCAACCAGGAGTAGAGATGACCACCCAAACTCAGGCATTAGCCACGTACAGCATCGACCAGAGCCACTCGACGGTCGAGTTTATCGCCCGCCATCTGATGATCAGCAAGGTGCGCGGCCGTTTCGCGTCCTTCCAAGGCGCGCTCGAGATCCCCGAAGGCGCGACGGTACCCTCGAAGATCGACGTAACGATCGACGCCAATTCGATCGACACGCGGGAAGAACAGCGCGACAATCACCTGCGCTCGGCCGACTTTTTCGAAGTCGAGAAGTTCCCGACGCTGACGTTCACGAGCAAACGCATCGAAGGCTCGGGCGACACATTCGAAGTCACCGGCGACCTGACCATCCACGGCGTCACCAAAGAGGTCACGCTCGAGGCAGAGTTCGAAGGCCGCGGCAACGATCCGTGGGGCGGAACCCGGGTTGGGTATAGCGCCCACACGAAGATCAACCGCAAGGATTTCGGCCTGACCTGGAACGCGGCGCTCGAAGCGGGCGGCGTGGTCGTCTCGGACGAGATCAAGATCGAACTGAACGTCGAAGCGACGCTCAATAAGTAAGGAGCTCGAGCACGGTGCAACCGGCGATCTTTTTCGGGCACGGCAATCCGATGAACGCGATTACCGAAAACCCGTATGCGCCGAAGTGGCGCGAGATCGGCGCGCGGTTGCGCAAACCCAAAGCCGTGCTCGCTATCTCCGCTCATTGGTATGTGGAACAAACCGCGGTGACGGTCAGCACGTCACCGCGGACGATCCACGACTTCGGCGGCTTTCCGCGGGCGCTGTTTGACGTCGAGTATCCTGCGCCGGGCGATCCGGAACTCGCGCGGCGCGTCCAAGAGGCGATCGCACCCGCCGTTCCCGTCGCACTCGATAACCGCTGGGGTCTGGATCACGGAACGTGGTCGGTGCTGATGCACGTGTTTCCCGAGGCCGACGTGCCGGTGGTACAGCTCAGCATCGACGAAACACAGCCTCCGCAGTTCCACTACGAGCTCGGCAAACGGCTCGCGCACCTGCGCGAAGAAGACGTGCTGATCGTCGGGAGCGGAAACGTCGTGCACAACTTGCACGCGTTTGCGTGGGGGCGCCATCCGGCCGAACCGTTCGACTGGGCGCAGCGCTTTGAAGAAACCGTCCGCGGCCACGTATCGGCGCGCGATTTCGAGCCGCTGGTCGACTATGAAATGCTCGGACGCGACGCGCTGTTAAGCGCGCCGACGCCCGATCACTATTTGCCGTTGCTGTACGTCTTGGGCGCGGCGACGGCCGGCGACACGCCCGGATTTCCGGTTGAAGGGCTAGACGGCGGATCGGTGTCGATGCTGGCCGTCGAGTTCGCTCAAACTTCTCCGTAGATCACACGGGCGGCATCCGTCCCGTCGATCTGTGCGACCTCCATCTCGCGGTCTTGCTCGCACGCCGAACATAAGGTGTCGGTCGCTACGGGCCGCCCACAATCGGGGCAATGCGGTTCGAGTTGCGTCATAAGGCGCTCTCCTTTCCGGCTGTCCAGATGCAGCAGGCTACTCTATACCCGGATTTCGATGAGGGTATCCGCAAACTAGCGCTTGAACCGTAGAATCCGTGTTCCGCTATCTTACCGCAGGCGAATCCCATGGTCCGGCGCTCGCCGGGATCTTGGATGGTAT
>DASSRQ010000022.1:0-42258 GCA_035701665.1 Vulcanimicrobiaceae bacterium | reverse complement strand
ACGTCGTACTCGAACGTCTCTTCGGTCGAGATCGACTTCGTTTCGCGATCGGGTTCTACCGCGCGCCGGTCGATGCCGCGGGCCAGGTCGCGGACCTCGATGCCCCACGAGCCGAAGATCGCCCGGACACGCTCGTCGGTGAGCGCGGCGACGTCGCCGATCGTTTCAATGCCGCGTTCGCGCAGCCGCTCTTGCGTCTTCGGCCCGACGCCCCAGAGCCGCCCGACGGGCATCGGCGCAAGAAACACCGCCTCCTCACCGGGCGGCAGCGCCTGCAGCCCGTTCGGCTTGCACGAGTCGGAAAGAATCTTCGCAACCATCTTGCCGCTCGCAATGCCGGCACTAACGGTTAGGCCCACCGTTGCAAGAATCTCGTCGCGCATCGTTTGCGCGAGCTCGGCAGCCTCGTCGATCGATACGTCGCCGAAATCGACGAATGCCTCATCCATCGAAAGACCTTGCACTTTGTGTCCGCGCGCACCGAAGATCTCGAAGATCGCACGCGAGGTTTCTTTGTACTTCTGCATGTTGGGCGGCACGACGATCAGATCCGGACACGCAGAGATCGCTTTGTATAGCGGCACCGCGCTTTTTACGCCGAACGGGCGCGCTTCGTACGAGGCGGTCAGCACGACCGCGCGGCGGCTCGAACCCGCGACCGCAACGGGTTTTCCGCGCAGGCTGGGATTGTCGCGTATCTCGACGCTCGCGTAGAACGCATCTACGTCAAAGTGCGCTATCATGCCGGTAGGTCAACGACCGCCATACTGCGGGTCGAGCAAGTTCCGGTGTTCGTCCGTCAGCAGTGGAACGACGCTGCGCAATGCTTCGGATATCGCGATCAGCTGCTCGTGCGTGTAGATGGACTGCTTCGCCAAAAACTGCGGCGCGAAAAAGTACCGTGCCGTATCGGCCCAATCCCAATAGTAACTGCAGAGCGTGTTGAGCGTTCTTCCAAGTTCCGCGCGAGCGAGATCAAGTGCATACGGTTTGAGCATCTCAACGAAGGCTTCGGGCGAAAGGTGGCCGGACCCAACCTCGATCAAACGCGCGAGCAGTCCGATTCGGGCGCGCGACTCCGTGTACCGCATCTCGAACACGTTCGCCGCGATGCGGTTGTCGAGGTCGTCCATCAAATCCAAGACAGCGACCATTACCGTGCTCAGTTCGTCGGCCAACTGTTCCGATGCCAGCATCTTTCGAGCGGCGGCTTCGAGCGCGGCAAGCCGCTCGGCTTGCAGCGGATAGACCGAACCGAAGCGAACGCCGAACCGCTCCAGACTCACGAAAAGGCGGATTGCCAGGCCCGCACCGGCGATGGCCAAGCGCACGGACTGCTTCGCGGCCCCCGCAGCCAGGGCAAACTCGAGTCCGATGCTATCGGCGGCGACTTCATCTTCTTCCGGGGCGACCGCCGGACGGATCTTCGCCTCCATGGACACGTGTCCGAGTTCGTGCGCGAGCATAAAAAGACGAGTACATTCCAACAGACCATCGCGGAACTGCGCAGCAGGCGCGCCGACCGGCACGTCTTGCTGTTTGAAATCCGGCTTATGCCAGAGTGCTCGCGTCTGCTTCACGTACGTTTGCATGACGCTTGTCAGCAGCGCCTTGACTTCGTCGAGCGAAAGCGAAGGCGTTCCGTATGCGCCTTCAACAAACGTCGCGGCGCAGATCTTCGCAATAAGTTCGGTGTAAGCGAGCATTCCGCTCGTGAACGTAATAACGTATCCGCCGTCCGGCAAGAACGTCCGCACGTCCGGGTGGATCTCGCCGATCTCCGCGACGACGAGCTCGTCGCGATCCGCAAGCGCATTCATCGCGTCGGGCAAAACCTGTTTGAGCGCAGTGTAGAGCAGCCCGACGCGCTCGCCGTTACCGCAGGGCGGCGGAAAGTCGCGCCATTCCCGTTCGACGAACTGCCGGCTTGCGGTCGGCATCGGCTAATAGGAAAGGATCTGCAAGCCCGCGGAAAGCCGTTCGCCGACCGCGAGGAGCACTACCCCGATCAACACCATGAGTGCGAACGGCGGCAATTTGCCGATGGCGGTGATGAGCGCTGCAAGCGCGTTCATATCGTCGGCCGCGAACCCTTTACTCGCGACGGCGCCATGCGAACGAAAACTCAGAACGATATCCGCGATAACTTGAGCGGCACCCAATACGATAAACAGGCAGCCGATCGCAGTAGCCAAGTATCCCACGAAACTCATAGGCGTGCTCCGTTGTCAGGATCCGAACGACCGTTTCGGCGGCGCAATGCGCATCGCCTATAAAGCGTTCGCGCCTTTAAATATGGCTCGAATCGTCTGCATGTTGCGGACGTCGTCGGCTTCTTCTCCGGGCGTTTCTAAAATCGCCGTCTTGTCGCGCAGTTCGGGCCGCGCAGCGAGCGCGCGGAATCCCTCGAAGCCGATGTTGCCCTCGCCTATATGATGATGCCGGTCGCGAGCGCCGCCCAGCGGCACTTCCGTATCGTTGAAATGAAACATATGCACGCGGTCGAGTCCCACGTGTTCGGCGGCCTCGTAGATGAACTCGTCGACGCCGCGCCGGCTATCGATCTCATAGCCTGCGGCCCACGCGTGCGCGGTATCGAGGCAGACGCCGAGCTGCGGATGGTCCAGCGACTTAAGAAAACGGCCGAGTTCTTCCAGCGTTCCGCCGCAAAGCGAACCTGCGCCGGCCGAGTTCTCCATCACCAGATAGACATCGGGCGCAATATCTTCGAGTGCAGCCTCGAGTTGACGGCACGCCGTCACGAAGCCCTCGTTGCGGTCGCGCTTTCCGTACGATCCCAAATGCGTGTTCACGTACTTGATGCCGCCGGCTGCGGCAACGGCGAGATCGGCTTTCAACAGCGTCAGCGAACCCGCGGAGATCTTCGGATCGTCGCTGGCGAGATTGATCAAATACGGCGTGTGGATGACGCACGGATCGATTCCGGCTTCTACGCGCAAATTCTTGAACGCCTCGAGCGCCGGTTTGTTTACCGGAGCGGGACGGTAGCTGCGCGGATTGCTCGAAAAGATCTGCACGGCGCTGCATCCGACGCGCTTGGCATACTCGATTGCGGCCGGATAGCCCGCGCCGACGCGAACGTGAACTCCGAACCGCATCAGCGCCGCTTCGCCAGATACAGATATTGCACGTACGGAAGATCCACCACCGCAGCCGCTCCCGTCACGGCACTCAAAAGCTGCGATAGGAGCGCGCGCACCTTCGGATCTTCGCCCTGCACGAATGCGTCGAGCGTTACCGCTCGTCGCAGCGGCAGCACGCGTACGCCTTGATCTCGCAATTCGTCTGCCGCATAGAACTCTCGAAAACCGCCGCTAAGTCCCTCGGCCGGGACCGGAACGCCGCTCTCGCCGTAGGCGCGATCGCGCGCATCGCGCACGCCGTCACCCGCCATTAAATTTTTCCACCAAATAGCGAGGATGCCGCCGGGCTTGAGCACGCGCGTCATCTCGCGCAGCGCTGCATCGCGGTCGAGTAAATGAATGCTCTGCGCGCAAAGCACGACGTCGAAACGCGCCTCGGGAAACGGCAGCGCCTCGGCACGCCCTTCCACGAACGCTGCTTGCGGAATGCGGGCGCGAGCGGTTTCGATGGCGCCAGCGGACGCATCGATGCCCGTTACGGGAAAACCGTTCTGCGCAAACGGCGCGCTCGCCGATCCGTCGCCGCAGGCGACATCGAGAATTGCCGCACCACGATGTATGCCGAACGACGCGATGGTGTCGTAAAGCTCGTTGGAGTACGCGAGTCCGCTCATGCTTGCGGTTCGGGGTTCTCCGTTTCAGGTTGCGGTTCGGATCCGGCGTCGGGCGGTTCGGCAGCTTCTACAGACGGCTCCGGTTGTTCCGGTACTTCGGCTTCAACTTCAACTTCAACTTCGGCTTCGGCTTCGGCTTCGGTTTCGGATTCGGCTTCAGGTGCGGGCTGCTGCAGCATGTTTGCTTGAATGTTTGCCGTGAGCAGATCGAGTTCGAGCGGCTGCCCCTGTTCGAGTTCCATCGGCGGCAGATCGTCGATCGAACGCAAACCGAACGACTCCAAAAAGTCGGACGTCGTTTTGTAGAGCATCGGACGGCCGACGACGTCTTTGCGTCCGGCCTCGGCAATCATGTTGCGATCCATCAGCGTCGAGACGACGCTGTCCGACGCGACACCGCGGATCGATTCGATCTCGCCGCGCGTGACCGGCTGCAAGTAGGCAACGATCGCCAGCGTTTCCAGCGCGGGCGTCGAGAGATTGCTCTTGGGCGGAAGCAGATACGCTTCGACCACGTCGCGCGCAGCAGGCGCGCTCGCAAACCGGTAGCCGCCGGCGACCTCGCGCAGCACGATGCCGCGGCCGGCGTATTCGTCTTCGATCCGAGCGAGCGCAAGCGCCACGTGTGCTTCTTCCGCACGGGTTAGACGCGCGATCTGCTTGATCGTCAACGCTTCGCCCGCAACGAACAGCAGCGCTTCGACCGGCAAGCTCAGCACGGCAACTTTCGCTTCGAGATCGTCCTCCGTTCCGATGGTCTCCGGAACGGCTTGCTCTTGCGGCTGCTCTTGGGTTACTTCGTCTTGAACGTCTTGAAGGTCGGTACTCACGGTGTCGGCTCGGCAGTCTTCGGTAGCGGCAGAATGGTGATATCGTCGAACAACTCGGACTGTTCGACGTTGACGCGATGGCGGCGAATGAGTTCCAGCACCGCCAGGAAGGTTACGATGATCGATTCGCGCGTCATTCCGAGGTCTTTGCACAGCGCCGAGAACAGCACGGTGCCCTCTTCGCGCACTTTACGCATGATGTAATCCATCGATGCGACGAGCGAGAGGCGCTCGCGCGCGATCGTGCGTTTCTCCGGGCGCGCGCTTTTGAGCATGACCATGAAGGCGCGGGTGAGTTTTTCGGGGTCGATCCGGTACCGCTGGCGCAGTTCGCTGACCGGATCGCCGGCGTCGCGGTAGAAAAACGACGAGGCTTCCAACTGACGGGTGCGCAGTTCTTCGCCGACTTCGCGGTACTTGGAGTACGCGATGAGGCGCTGGCGCAGACGCTCCTCGACCATCTCCGGCGAGTCGGCCTCTTCGTCGGTGAACTCCGACGGAATAGGCGGCAGCAGCGCTTTCGATTTCAAAAAGACGAGCGTCGCGGCGATGACCAGATACTCGGCGGCGATCTCGACGTTGAGTTCTTCCATCATCGAGACGTATGCCAAATACTGCTCGGCTACGCTCGCAAGCGGGACCGTCGCGATGTCGAGTTGGCGTTCTTTGACGAGACTGAGCAGCAGGTCGAGCGGACCGTCGAAAACTTCGAAGCTGACGCGCAGCTTGGATTCGTCTTCGGCGATAACCCCTTCTGCTTGAGGTTCCAGGGCGTTCAAGAGGTTCTCTGTTCTGCCGTCCTCGCGACGATGGGAACGTCGCCGAATGCGCCCGGATGGGCGACCAAATAATCCAGCCCCAAATCGATCAGGCGTTTTTCGTTGACGTACTTGAGCGCTTTCTTGGCGGCGGTCACGTCGAACCAGCGGGCTTCGTCCACTTCGTGATCGTGATTGGCCGTATCGCCGGAGAGATAACGCATCAAGTAAAAAGTTACGGATTTCTTGTGTTTAGCGCGGTTGAGATAAAACCAGTACGAGATATCGTTCAACTTGGTGACGATCTCACCCCAGCAGCCGGTCTCTTCGCGGACTTCGCGCAAGGCGGCTTGCTCGGCCGATTCGCGTGCTTCCAAGTGGCCTTTGGGCAACGTCCAAACACGCGGCGTACCGCGCCCGATTAGGAGGGCATCGTACGTCGATTCGCGGCGGCGCAAAACAAGGCCGCCGGCGGACACCTCGTATTTGATTCGCATGCTCAAAGCCCCTGAGGACTGGAAAGGCGCCCCAAGCGGGTCGCCTTTAGTTACCTCAATTATAGCGGAGGGCGCCAAGAAGCCCCTCCAAGGAGGGGCTTCCTTTTTTACTGCTCGGAGGGCGAGGAAGCGGGCACCCACCTGAGATCCGGCTGACGGGCCGCGCGGGTTTCGTCCAAACGCCCCACCACCGTGTACTTGGGCGCCGTCAGGATGGCCTCGGGGCTGCGCTTGGCCTCCGCCACGATGTCCCGCAGCGTCTCGATGAAGCCGTCCAAGGTCTCCTTGGACTCGGTTTCCGTCGGCTCGACCATCAGGCACTCGGGCACGATAAGCGGGAAGTACATGGTCGGCGCCATGTAGCCGCGGTCGAGCAGCGCCTTCGCGATGTCGAGCGCGCGCACACCGGTCTCTTTTTTGAGCTCTTGCGCCGACGCGACGAACTCGTGCCGGCAGATCTCGTCATACGGCGTCTCGAGAAACTCGCGCACCTTCACACGGATGTAATTCGCGTTGAGCACGGCGAGCTGCGAGACTTTCGCCAAGCCTTCGGCGCCGTTCGCGTAGATGTACGCGAGCGCACGCACTGCATGCGCGAAGTTCGACCAGAACGAACGCATCGGTCCGATCGATTTCGGCATGTCGAAGTCGAGGTAAAACTCGACCTGGTCGCTCGGCGCGAGCGATTCGTCCGCGCCATCCTTCGGACGCGAGCGAACGTACGGCGTCGGCAGGTAGTCGACCAGATGCGCCGCTACGCCGACGGGACCGTGACCGGCACCGCCGCCGCCGTGCGGAATCGTGAACGTCTTGTGCGTGTTCAAATGCATGAGATCGAAGCCCATGTCGCCGGGGCGGACGTTGCCCATGATGGCGTTGCCGTTCGCTCCGTCGTAGTACATCAGGCCGCCGGCGTCGTGCACCGCTTTGGTGATCTCGTGGATATGATCTTCGAACAGACCGAGCGTATTCGGATTGGTCATCATGCACACGGCCGTATCGGGGCCGAGCACTTTCTTGAGCTCGTCCACGCTGACGCGGCCGCGCTCGTCGCTCTTGAGCGAGATGACTTTGAAACCGCACATCGCCGCCGATGCCGGATTGGTGCCGTGCGCCGTATCCGGAACGATGACTTTGTCGCGCTTGGTCTCGCCGCGATCTTTGAAGTACGCCTTCGCGATCAGCAGCGCTGCGAGTTCCGCATGCGCGCCGGCTGCCGGATTGAGCGAAAACGCCGCCATGCCGAAGAGCGAACAGAACGTGCGCTCGAGCTCGTACATGACTTGCAGCGCGCCTTGCGAGAGTTCGTCCGGTGCATACGGATGCAGGTCGCGCATCGGCGGCAGGTTCGCCATCGTATCGTTGACGCGCGGATTGTACTTCATCGTGCACGATCCGAGCGGATAGAAGCCGACGTCGATACCGAACGTGCGCTGCGAAAGACGCGTGTAATGGCGGACGACGTCGAGTTCGCTGTTATCCGGAAGCGGGAGCTCGCCGCGCAGCGCGCTCTCGGGCAAGAAGTCCGAAAGCTCGCCGCCGCCGTCGACGTACTTGTTGGCGCGGCCGTCTTGGCCGATCTCGAAGATCAGCGGGGATGCGGTGTGATCAGACGCTAAGCGCGACATTGGCCACCTCCGCAAGGGCGTCGCCCAACGCGGCGATATCCGCCGTCGTGGTCATCTCGGTTGCCGTCATCAAAATACATTCGCTCAGTTCGGGATACCAGCGGCCTAAATCGACGCCGCCGAGAATGCCGCGCTCCTGCAGTGCCGCAAGCACGCGCGCTGCCGGCTGATGCACGTTGACGACGAATTCGTTGAAGAACGGGGCCTCGAACTGCAGCGTGATGCCCGGAATCGAACTCACGCGCGTCGCGAGATCCCGCGACCGTTTCAGGTTGGCAGACGCTACGTCGCGCATGCCGGTCTTGCCCATGAACGCCAGATACATCGTCGCGATCAGCGCGCAGTGCGCCTGATTCGTGCAGATGTTGCTGGTCGCGCGCTCGCGGCGGATGTGCTGTTCGCGCGCCTGCAGCGTCAACACGAACGCTTCGTTGCCGTGCACGTCGAGCGTCTTGCCGACGAGGCGGCCCGGGATGCGGCGCATGTGATCTTTGTTCGACGCGATGAAGCCGACGTACGGGCCGCCGTACGCGAGCGGCACGCCGAAGCTTTGCCCTTCGCCGACGACGATCTCGGCGCCCCACTGCGCCGGCGGCGTCAGTGCTGCAAGCGCCAGCGCCTCGGCAACGACCGCAATCGAAACCGTGCCGCTGTTCTTGATCGCTTGCTGCGCCGCTGCATCGGGCGTATCGACAACGCCGAAGAAGTTCGGCGACTGCACGGCAAACGCCGAGTACGTCTTGCCTTCGAGCATCTTCGCAACGGCGTCGAAATCGGTCGAGCCGTCCGCTTTGAGCGGCGCTTCGTCGATCTCGATCTCCAAGCCGTCGCAGTACGTTTTCAGCACCGCGCGATAGTTCGGATGGATCGCCCGCGAGACGAGGATTCGCTTACGGTTGTTGGCGTTGAGCGCCATGATCGCCGCTTCCGCAAGGGCCGTCGCGCCGTCGTACACCGAGGCGTTGGCGATATCCAATCCCGTCAGCAGACAGATGTACGTCTGCCACTCGTAGATCGCTTGCAGATAGCCCTGCGACACTTCGGCCTGGTACGGCGTGTACGCGGTGAGAAACTCGCCGCGCATGGCGAGCGCCGCAATCGCCGGCGGAATGTAGTGGCGGTACGCGCCGGCGCCCAAAAACGAGATGCACGACGCACCGGTGTTTTTGCGCGCGAAGTGTTCGAAGCGGCGTTGGATATCCGCTTCGCACAAAGCCGGAACGATATCGATGGGCTCGCGCAGACGTACCGCGTCCGGCACGCGCACGAGTTCTTCGAGCGAGGCGACGCCGATAGCCGCGAGCATCTCGCGGATATCTTTGTCGGTGTGGGGAGTGTACACGGGTTGGGTTGTTACTCCGAGATCAGTTTATCGTAATCGCCTGCAGAGAGCAGGCCCGAGGTTTGCGACGGGTCCGAAAGCTTCACTTTGAACATCCAGCCGCCGCCGAACGGCTCGCGGTTGACGAGCGCGGGATCGGCGTCGAGATCGCCGTTGACTTCCGTCACCTCGCCGCCGACGGGCGTGAAAAGATCCGAAACGGCTTTGACCGATTCGACGACGCCGACGCTTCCGAATTGCTCGATTGCGGCGCCGACTCTGGGCATTTCAACATACACGATGTCGCCGAGCGAGTTTTGCGCATAATCGGTAATCCCGATCGTTGCGACATCCCCGTCGACTTTGACCCATTCGTGCTCTTTGCTATACAGCAGCTCTGCCGGCAGCGACACTTACGAACTCCTCTTGTAGAACGGAAGCGCGACGACGCGCGCACCATAAGCGGTTCCGCGAATATGAACCGCAACCTCGGTGCCGGGGGATGCAGCATCCTTCTCCACCAGCGCGGTCGCGATGCTCTTGTTCTGGACAGACGGTCCGACGGATCCACTGCGGATCTCGCCGATGCGCCGGTCCCCAAGAAACACGTGATAACCTTCTCGCGCCGGTGCCCGGCCGTCCATGACTATGCCGACAATGCGCGAGTAATCGTCCGCATTCTTCTGTGCTTCGAGCGCATCTTTGCCGACAAAAGTCGGCTTCGAGAGTTTGACGGCCCAATTCAAGCCCGCCTGAACCGGCGTAATCTCTTCGGTAAGCTCGTGGCCGTACAGCGGCATTCCGGCCTCCAAACGCAGCACGTCGCGCGCGCCCAGGCCCGCCGGAATCAGACCGCCGCTCGCGTTATCGCGCAGCAGCGATGTCCAAATCTCCGCGGCATCCGAACCGTCGACGAAGATCTCGAAGCCGTCTTCGCCCGTGTAGCCCGTTCGCGCGACGATCGCGTCTTTTCCGTAAACTTTGCCTTCGGTACAGAAGTAATAACGCAGCGCATCGACATCGATATCGGTGTGCTCTTTGAGCATCGAAACCGACGCCGGCCCTTGAATGGCGATGAGCGCGTTCTGCCCGTGGCGGCTCGTCAGTTTGACGGACGGCGGCACGTGCTCGTTGAGGTACGCCCACATCTTGTCGGCGTTGCCGGCGTTGACGACGAGCAGCCAGCGGCCTTTCAATTTATAGAAGATTACGTCGTCGAGCGCGCCGCCGCGATCGTTCGTGAAGATGTTGTAGCGCGCTTGATCGTCTTTCATCGTGCCGACGGCGTTTACGGTGAGCGTATCCGCCCACGCGGCAACGTCGTCGCCTTCCAAAAAGAACTGCCCCATGTGCGAGAGATCGAACAGACCCGCGCGCCCGCGGACCGCCTCGTGTTCTTTCAAAATGCTCGAGTATTGGACGGGCATGTCGAACCCGCCGAAGGGAATGAGGCGCGCGCCGAGCCGTACGTGTTCGTCGTACAGCGCCGTGCGTTTTGCCGGTGTCGTCTGCGTGGTCACTTCTTGTTCGGTTTCTCGCTGGGATAGGTGTTGAGAAAGTTCATCGTCGCGTGCGCGACGAGTTTTTCACCGCTGCGCACGTGCACTTCACCGTACACGATACGGCGTCCAGCCTTGAGGACGGTTGCTTCGGCGATGAGATCGTGCGGCGGAAGCGCCGGGGCAAGGAAGTTGCATTGCAGCGCTGCCGTCGTCGTGTCCTGATCGCGCCCGAAGATCGACGCAAGCGCGATATAAAAACACGTGTCGCAAAGACTGACGATCGCCCCGCCGTGCACGGCACCCGTACCGTTGGAGATCTGGGAGCGGTACGGCATGCGCATCACGGCACGGCCTTTTCCGACGGACTCCAATTTGAGGTCGAGCAGTTCGACGAAGTGCGAGCGTTCTTTGTCCCAAACGCGGATGGCGGCGTCTTGATCCATCGTTACTGCTTTACGGCACTATCGAAAGCGGCGCGAAAATTCAGCGTGCCGCCGTGCAGCCAGTGCGCGCCGTCGACCGGGAGGGCCGCACCGCTGATCCAACTCGCTTCATCCGAGCAGATCCATGCGGCGGCGCGCGCTATGTCGTCAACTTCTCCGATGCGCCCGAGCGGAATATGCGCGGCAACATGCCGCTCGACATCAGCAACGCTCCACAAGTTTTTGTCGGTGCCTTCGGTGTGGACGGGCCCCGGTGCAATCGCGTTGACCCGGATGCCGAACTGTCCCCACTCCGCCGCGAGCGTCCGCGTCATGGCCAGCACGCCGGCTTTTGCGCTGGCCGAGTGAACCGCGCCGGGCTCGCCGCTCCACGCATACGTCGCGATGATGTTCAAAATCGAACCGCGCGATGCACGCAGCGGCTCGAACGCGGCGCGCGTGCAATGAAACGTCCCGTTGAGCACGATATCGACAACGGCTTTGAATCCGTTCGGCGAAAGCTGCTCCGAAGGTGCGATAAAGTTTCCGGCGGCGTTGTTGACGAGAACGTCTAAGCGGCCCGTGCGCGCCACCGTTTCTTTCACGACTTCTTCGACCCGCGCTGCATCGCGCACATCGCACGAAAGGCCGAATCCCGCGCCCATCGCTGCTACCGTTTCGTCCAGCGCGTCTTGGCGGCGGCCGATGACGCAGACCGTCGCGCCTTCGCGCGCAAATGCGAGCGCCATACCGCGCCCGAGTCCCGAACCGCCGCCCGTCACGAGAACGGTTTTACCGGCGTAACGGCCGGCGGTCAAAACGTATCGCCCTCGCGCGCAAGCTCGCGCCGCAGATACAACGGAAGCGAAAAGATGCGCCGGTGCGTCTGGCCGTCGTAAAAATAAGACTCACCCGCGAGCGCGCCGCAGTACGCATCTACCGCCGGCGATTCGAGCGCGGAAAGGTCGACGCGATCGCTGCAGGCGATGAAGGCCCAGTCGTTATCGAATGCCGGTACGTGCGTGTAGAACGAGACGACGTTCTTATAATATGCACGCAGCGTACGCGCCATCTTTGCGTGCAGCGACATGTTATGGAAACCGGCGGTGCTGGCTTGCAGCACGTAAACGCCGCCTTCGGTCAAACGCGCCTTGATATCGCGGAAAACTTTGTCGCAAAACAGCGGATTGCTCGGCGAATCTTCCAGCGGCTCGGTAAGATCGGAGATGATGACGCCGTAGCGGTCGCGATCTTCTTCTAAAAACTTCAGCGCATCGCCGATGATGACGCGCGCGCGCTTATCTTCAAATGCGCCTGCCGACCACTCGGGCAGATACTGCTTGCTGAGTTCCACGACGTCGCCGTCGATGTCCACCATCGTACAGCGCTTGGTTTCGGAGCAGCGAAGCACTTCGCGCAAGGTGGCGCCTTCGCCGCCGCCCAGAATCAGCACGTCCGAGCGATCGTCCGCACCGGCCATCGCCGGGTGCACCAGCGATTCGTGGTAGATCTTCTCGTCGTTTTGCGAACTTTGGGTGTCGCCGTCGAGGATCAGCATCTTGCCGAACACCGGCGTTTCGATCACGCCGATGCTTTGAAACGGCGTACGGCCCGCGTAGAACACGCGGTCGATCGCGTGATGATGCGTCTCCGTCGGGAAGAACTCTTCGACGTACCACTGCCAATGCTCGGTTTTGGGCATAGGCGGGGCCGATTCGCGTTAGTGCTGTGCCAGTCCGCCCTGGAGCGAGAAGCCGCCGACCGTTGCCTGATCCGTCACCTGAACGTTCATTCCCGACGACGGGACCGACGGCAGCAGCACGAATCCGAAGCCGCCCACCGGCGCGTTGACTGCCGTAGCCGAGCCGCCTGCGGGCGTGGCATTGAGGCCGTCGAGCGTAAGCGTCGAGCCGAATTGATCGGTGTACGAACCGTGCAGATTCAGCGTGCCGAACGCAAAGCGCTGGTCGGACGGCGCGACGTTCAGCGTCGCGGCCGCCATGGCGAGGGCGAAGTCGCCCATCAGATTTCCGGCGCTCTCACCGGTAACGGTTTGAAGATTTGCCGCGCCGGTCGTGCCGCTCGTTTCCATGCCGTGCGTGAACGAGGCACCGAAACGGTCGCGCAGGTACCGCATCAGCAAGTACGTGCCGCCGTAGCATCCGCCCGAACAGTTCGTTTGCGCGGTCGATCCGTTTCCGCCCCACGACGGCGAGTCGATGCCGCTGAAGCCGCTGACGGAAAACGCGCCAGGATTTGCGAGGTACGCCTTTGCACGCTGCAGCGCGTCGGCGGAATCGAACTGCGCGCCGTACAGACGCTGCACCGCAAAGTCTTGCGCGAGCATCGAGAGGCCTTCGTTCACGTACTGCGACTCGTTGCCGTTGTACGACGCGCTCGATGCGGCGCTTGCAAGCAGCGAATGGTTGACGAAGTTGATCAAGTGCTGGAGCTCGTGCGCCGTCGAGCGGACGTAGTCTTCGCGCAGTTCGTACTGCAGACCGTACGACGAGAACCATCCGACAAAGATGAACGGCGCCTGGTTCGATTCATATCCGCTGCCCAGGCAGTTCAAAGAACCCTGCGTCATAAAGTTCGCGCCGGTGAAATAACCGCCCAATCCGCCCAGCGTGCTCGAATCGACGATCATCACGTTGATGCGCTTGTCCGAAGGCTCGGAGATGTACGCCGGCGCCGTTCCCTGATGCGCTCCCGAACTCGAGCAGGTCGTGTACTGCGGCTGCAGACCGGGCGCGCTCGAAGAGTAATCGGCCGACGCAAAGTTGGCGGTGTCCGACGCATAGGCGTTTTCGAATGCGGACGTTAGTTGAGCCTCGTTGCCGGAAAGCTGCGAGACCAGCGTCGACTGCGCCCAAATGTTTCCGTGCGCGCTTTGGGCGACTAGTGTTGCCGGAACTTGCACGTTGCTGCGTCCCGCATATCCGCCTTGCTGCACCCAGATGGACGACTGCGTACCGACGGCCGGATTTGCCGGGATGCTCGCGATGCGGCGCGGCGCGGGTGCTGGTGCGGCGTTCGTGCGCTGCAGCGCGAGTTTTGAAAGCAGAGCGCTGTCGTCGGCCGGGAAGGCTTCGATGGCGTGCGGATGCTCGGGTGCGGAAGCGATGTGCGCCGTTCGCACGGCGGAGGCGGCTGCCGGGGCGCTGGAGCTGACGGTGAAGGTGTCGGCCTGATACGATTCTTGCGCCGATGCATCGCCCGACATAATCGCGACGATCGCCGACGAGCTGCCTTTGGTGATGCTTCCGCTGCTGCTAAAGCCGCTCGTTTGCATGTACGCGACGGGACCGCCGCTAGAGGCCGGTTGCGTGATACCGCTCACGGGAACGACGGCAGCCGACTGGGTGGTCGCTCCACCGCCGCCGCCGCACGCGGCGAGCAGTGCCGCTAAAACAGAAAAACCCGCCGCTCGTAACGGCAATGCATAAACCTTCACCAAGATACTATCGGAAGGTCCGCGTCCGGAAGCTGCTTGCTATTAAGGCGTATTTACAAAAGAAAAACAGCCCGCACTTGCGGGCTGTCTTCGATTTCTCCTAAAGGCCGGAGAGTTATGCGGTCTTCGGGCGGTCTTCGGCTTCCGTGGCGGTCACGACGTGCGTGAACGTCCCGCCTTTGGCTTCAATACCGCGCTTGAACTCCGTGGTGAGCATATTCTTCGCACCCAGCACCTCTGCGGCGTGCTGGCAAGCGAGCCAGGGATCCGTATGATCTCCGCACGTGTAAAAATCCATTGCGGCGTAGCCCTTCTCGGGCCACGTGTGAATCGACAGATGCGATTCGGCCAGAATCACGGTTCCGGATACGCCTTGCGGCTCAAACCGGTGGAAGGCGCTTTCCATAATAGTAGCTCGCGCTTTTCGCGCGGCGGCGATCATCATGGAGTGGACGGCGTCGACGTCCGTGAGGGCTTCCGAGTTACAGCCCGACAGTTCGCACACAATGTGCGTTCCGAGTGCCTTCAATTCTTGTCTCTCTCCTCGACCTTGGGGGAAATCCCACCTCCGGACTACGTCGGCTGGCGCCTGCAGTGCAGTCACGTCCCCGACCTATCGACGAGCTCTTGCCGGCGCTTTTCGGTGCGCGTGCGGCTCGCCGCGATGGCGCGTTGGGCGCGCCCTCCCTTTACCGTCCCGCAACGCGGGCGGCTGAACGGCCTTAAGAGACCCTCCAGACCGCACCCGGTTTTCAGGATGCGGCGTTAATGATAGCCCCTTAGCCCCCCCCTGTAAAGCGTTTAGGGCGGAAAGTTTTGTCAGGAAGCGGCAAGCCGCCGGACCTATCCGGGCCGGCGGCTCTTTGCTCGATGACCCTGCGAGCGTTTTAGTTCTTGATTGCGATCTGTGCCGGGCCGCTGGGGTTGCCGGGCGTGGCCACATCGACAGTGTCACGCGATGAGGCGCTCAGCGGCGCAAGATACTCCGCGACGTCATGATTTCGAACGTCGCCGACAAAGAGGTTCCCGCTTGCATCGAATGCGACGCCCGCCGGCGTTCCGGCAGTACCGAACGTGAACGCGGGCGCATCGCCGGCGTGCAGCGGGAGAGTGTAAACGAGGATCTGCGAGGTGCCCGCATCGGCCACCGCGAGCTGATTTCCGTAAATCGCGACGCCCTGCATCGAGCTTCCCGCCGGGCCGGCTAGATACACCGAGAGCGATGTGTACGGCGGTGCCATCACACCGATGTACGAGTTGTAACCGGAGTTCGCAACGTACATATTGCCGGAAGAATCGAACGTTACAGCGTTCGTCTGCGCGAAGCCGCCGACGCTCTGGGCGGGCGTTGACGAATTAAACGGCGGTTTATACTCGAGCACGTTGTTGCCCTCGGTCGTGAGCCAAAGGTTGCCGGACGGGTCGAATGCGATCATTCCGTTCGATCCGGACGAGCTCGTGAAGATCGTCGGGTTGCCTTGGTTTTGCGTCGTCAGCGGTAACTGATACAGCAACACGACGCCGTTCGCCCATGCCGTTGCAAGGGTAGTTCCGAAAACCGCGACGCCCTGGGGGCCGTTCGCCGTCAGTTGAACCGAAGGCGTCGACGAAAACGTGAACGGTGAATCGAATTCATCGACGACATTCGCTAGGTAGTCCGCAACGAACAGCGTGTCCGGAGCCGTGTTGGGCGTCGCCGTCGGGGTTGCGGTCGGCGTTGCGGTTGGTGTTGCGGTCGGCGTGGCCGTCGGCGTTGCGGTCGGCGTCGCGGTGGCGCCGGGCGACGGCGAGGTCAGCGGCGTGCCGCTTCCGGTGTAGTGCTCGCCGGTGTAAACGTCGGCCGGTTGTGAGCCGGACTGGAGCGTAATCGTCCGCGTGACGCTGCCGCTTGCGGGATCGATCACGCTAAGAGAATCCGAGCCGCTATCGGCAACGACGAACTTATTGATTTGACTGTCGTACGCGGCGCCGCGCGGAGCCGTGCCGGCCGTCGCGGTGAAGATCAGGTTTCCGCCGGGCGTAACGCCCGTCACTTGATTCGTCGTTTGGTTGAGGAAATAGAGCACGCTCGGATCGCGGCCATCGGCGAGATTCACGCCGGCAGCCAATGGCGGCTGCGAGAGCACTTTCGCGCCTGAAGAAGAGAGCGTCTCGACCTTTGCAGGGCCGCTCGAATACGCGAGCGCCACGGTAATCTGATTGGAAGCCGTGCCCGGAATCGCGGCCGCGCTCGTTAAATTGCTTACCGGCGTCGAACCGTTGGTCGTCAGCGCTCCCGCGTCGATGACTTCGAGCGCGCCGCCTTGTTCGCTAACGACGACCGCCGGATATCCGTTTGCCGCGCCGATGCTCGTCGGTTTGCCTGACAGTGTAATCGTTTTCACGAGCGCGCGGCCTGCGGTATCGATAACGCTAACGGTGTTGTCGCCGGCGTTCGCAACGAAGAGCCGCGTGCCGTACACCGCCATGTACTCCGGATCGCTCCCGACCTGCAATGTCTTAACGACGGTGCCGTCGACACCGCTGAAGACCGTCACCGAGTTCGAGCCCGTGTTGTTCGTCCACAATACGCCGGCGGAATCTTGAACGATCTCGGTCGGCGCCGTGCCGACGTGCGCGGTGAAAACAACGTTAGCCGACGTGTGGTCGATGGCGACGACTTTGTCGAGGCCCTTTTCGACGACGTAATACCACACCGGCGGGGGCGGCGATCCCGACGGCGACACGCATCCCGTCAACAAAGCCGAAATAGCAACGAGCAGGTACAGCGGGCGAAGCTTCATCTGTTCTTCCTTCTGAAGATTACGGACCGAACGTCAATCCGAATGGTGAGTGGACCGATCTTGCAAGGCAAATACCGCAGCAGCGCGGAGCGAGCGCAACGGGAACAGCCCTTCTCAGATATAGGCTAGTCTCGAGCTGCGCGCCTGAGTGGCCCCACTCAAAAGAGGTCTCGGACGCTATTCGGACGTTCGCTGCGTATGATGTCCGTGATGATGAACGTCCTGACCGCAAGAGAAACGCAGATTGCCGCCTTGGTCGCCACGGGAAAAAACAATCGCGCGATTGCAGCCGAGCTGTGCGTCAGTTTGCGTACCGTAGAAAACCATCTTTACTCGGTGTACTCCAAACTCGGAGTGCGCAACCGGACCGAACTCGCATTAACGATGCACCGTTCCGGCGAACTCCGGTACGCAGTGTAAAAAGTTTTGCACCCGCGCAGGAGGCGGAAGTCCGCCGCGACGCTGCGTCGAAGACGCCGCCGTAATGAATGCGGTCGCATCGGGCGGGCGCCGTCTGCAACTGTTAGGACACATACATTTCGAGCGCGACGGAGAATCCGTCGCGCTATCGCTGCCGCCCAAGGGGTTGGCACTTCTTACGCTGATCGCAGCACATCACGATCGGCCGCTTTCGCGCGAGTGGCTCGCACAGCGGTTGTGGCCCGACGACGACGTTGCCGCAGCGCGCGCGAATCTTCGCCGCCACCTTTATTTGATCGCAAAGCTCGTTGGGGAAGACGCGGTGGCCGTAACGCGGCAAACGGCGCAGTGGGACGCAGCCTGCGGTGTATCGGTTGATCTGCTCGAGTTCGATCGTCTTGCCGGCGCACAGCCGCTGGAAGCCTTACCGTTCTACCGCGGAGAGTTGGCCGCCGGCTTGAGCGACGAAAGCATCTTGGACGAGCGGTCGGCGTATGCCGCACGTTATGCTTCGGCGCTGCGGCTCTTACGGGAACGCGCGCGGAATGCGGGAGACGACGAACAGCTGCTGATCGCACTGCAGTACACCGTCGCGCACGACCGTTTAGATGAAGCCGCCGTGCGCGACCTCATGAGCGTTCGTTACCGCCTGGGCGACCGCGCCGGCGCGCTGCGCGACTTCACGGGCTTACAGTCGCGCCTTCGCAGCGACCTCGAAGTGCAGCCGGAGCCGGAAACGGTCGCTCTCTATGAAAAAATTCTCGTCGCGGACGGCAAGATCGAGACGCCGTCGAATCTGCCGGCCCCGGCAGGAACGTTCGTCGGCCGCGATCAGCAACTGCACAGTCTAGCATTTCAACTCCGCGCGAACCGTCTCATCACGATCGCGGGCGCCGGAGGGATCGGCAAGACGCGCCTTTCGATCGAACTGGGACGATCGCAACTGCGTCATTTCACCGGCGGCGTTTGGTTTGCCGATCTGCGGCAAGCTCGCGACGAACGCGACGTTTACGAACGCATAGCCATCGCATGCGGTCTGAACGATCTCAACAACGCGAAGGACGCGCTTGAGGATCGTCTTGCCGGCGATCGCTGCCTCATCGTGCTCGACAACTGCGAGCACCTGGTAGACGCCGTTCGCGCGCCGATCCGGTTTTTGATCGAACGGTCTTGCGCGCACGTGGTCGTTACCAGCCGCCGCCGGTTGGGCTGCGAGGGCGAGATCTGCGTGAATTTGAATCCGCTCGCTCTTCCGGCGGAGGACGCCGCTCCCGACGAACTGCTTCGCAGTCCTTCTGTTTTATTGTTTCTGGAGCGCGCCGCGCGTGTGATGCCGGACGTACGCGTGCAGTTCGAGAATGCGCACAGTTTCGCCGAGATCGTCCGGCGCCTAGGCGGTCTGCCGCTCGCGCTCGAACTCGTCGCTTCGCGCGCGAACTTGCTTACTATCGACGGCATGGCCAAACGCCTGCGCGACGGCCTTCCGTCGCTCAAGAAGATCGCCGGCGTTACGCAGTGGAGCTACGACTTGCTGTCCGAAAACGAGCGGCGGGTCTTTGAAGTCTGCGCGGTGTTCGATGGCTGGTGGGCGCTCGAGACGCTCGAGGCAATTCTCCCCGACGCTTGCGGCGACGGATTCGAAGAACTCTCCGAACTCGTGGAAAGTTCGCTCGTACAAACGCGCGCGGACGGCGCCGAGTACCGCTACTCACTGCTGGAAACGACGCGCGAGTTTGCCGCCCGCAAACTCGAGGAGAGCGGCGACGCACTGCGAGCGCGTACGGCGCACGCGCATTTCTGGGCCGCGAAACTCGAGCGGATCTACCCGCATTCCGAAGGCGCGCGCGAACACGAATACTTTCTGCCCATCGACGAGGCGTACGCCGATATCCGGACGGCGCTTGAATTCGCGCTTACCGCGCAGCCGGCGCTTGCAGTTGCGATCGTGTCCGCCCTTTACCGCTATTGGGCGCTTCGAGGACGTTTGCACGAGGGCTGGAGCGCGATCCAGGCCTGTGAAGCCAACACGGCAGCTATTCCGCTTTCGCTGCAACAGCGCGGACGCTTGGCACAAGCGGCCGGCGTGATCGCGCGCGAACTTGGGGACACCGAGCGCGCACGGACGCATCTCGCATCGGCGGTAGAGTGCTATCGTGCGTGCGGAGATCGCGCCCGTGAGGTCGAAGCCGTTTGGGCGCAGGCGAAGCTGGAGTTCATGGCGGGACGGCACGAAAAAGCGAAGGAACTTTACCGCTCGTCCCTAGCGATGTACCGCGAGCTCGGCGATGAAGTTAACGTCGCCAGTACGATCGCAAACATCGGCTCGGTATCGCACTCGATGGGCGAATTTGAAGAAGCACGCGCAATGTACCGCGAAGCGCTCGAACAATACGAGCGTCTAGGCTTTCTGCGCGGACGCGCGTTCATTTACCGGAATATGGCGCTGGCCGAATCGAATCTCGGCAACACAGAATCCTCCATCGCGCTGGCGCGGCGCAGCGTTGCGCTCTCGCATGAAAGCGGCGACACGTTGCGTGAGGGCGATGCGCTGACCGTTCTTGCAGGCTCGCTGGGCGAAGCCGGGCTCTTCGAAGAATCGCTGCAAGCCTCGGTGCGTTCGCTGGAGATTCTCGCGCGTTCGAATCACGGACAGTTCGTGATGCTTGCCATCGAGGCGATTGCCCGCGCGGCGCAGTTGTGCGGCCACCACACGGATGCGGTCAGATTCCGCGCATGCGCGAACGCTTTGCGCAAGCGCAAAAACCTCGCACTAGGGCCGGCGTTCCTCGAGGAGGTCGATCGCGAAACCGGCGTGCTTCGAAGCACGCTGGACGAGGACGTTTTTCTCGCGGCTTGGGCGGCGGGAGAGTCGCTTTCAACCGCGGCCGTTCTGGCCGGCGCAAAAGCGCTGGCCAGAATGGACACGGAAAAACTGCGCGCTTAGCGCTTACTGATAACCGACGTTTGACCGCCGTCGTGCGTGGTCAGCGTAACGTGCTGACCGGGCGTCAGATGCATGTGCGCAACCGCTTGCGATGCGACGTTCATCGTCACGGTGCGGCCGTTCGGAAGTTTCAGCGTCACGCCATTTTTCGCAACGCTCGCCACCGTTGCGCGAATCGATTGATCGGCAACCATAATGGAAGTCGCGTTGCCCTGCGCGTCCGCAGCTACCGCGAGCCGCTGGCCGAGCTTCGGTTTGTTCTGTCCGAAGGCGCTTGCAGAAACTTTGAATGTTTTGGACGTGCCGTTCGGAAGCGTCAACGTGAGGGTAGAGCCCGTCACGGCCGTCACTTTGCCGACCGAGCTCGCGCTCGCGGCGGTATTGCCGGTCAAGGACGCGTTCGTCCGGTTTACGCCCGCGCCGGCCGACGCGCTGCCGCTCGCCGAGCCGTTGACAGACGGCTGGACGGGAGCCGAACCCGTCGAAGGTAGTTGAACCGGCGGAACGTTGACGGCGCCGCCGGGAACGCTAACCGGGGGGCGCACGCCGGCCCCGCCCAGCGGCGGCGCCGCAAACGCGGTGGCCGGGAGCGAAAGCGCTGCTGCTGCGGCAAGGGCGGTTGCTGAGATGTTTTTCAAGAGATCCTCCTGGGTCGGGCAGTCAGTTACCTGAAGAAATAGGACTGGCTGAACTATTCCCAGCGGAGCCCTTGCTCCCAAACAATTTTGAAGCAAAGACTTCACTATCTTGACTATTAGCCCCAAGGGCAGTAGCCTTGATGGGTGGCCACCCAACTGCAGACGCCCCTAGCCGAGGATTACCGGCACGGCTTCCACGACTCCGAAGAAAAGTATGTCTTCAAGTCCGATAAGGGCCTGACGCGCGAGATCGTCGAGCGCATCAGCGCGATGAAGAACGAACCGGACTGGATGCGGGCCTTCCGTTTAAAAGCGTTTGAGGTCTTCCAGAGCAAGCCGATGCCCACGTGGGGCGATACGGATTTGCTGGGGCAGATCGATTTTGCGGATATCCATTATTTCGTGAAGTCGACGGACCGCACCGAGCGTTCGTGGGACGACGTCCCGGACGACATCAAGCGGACGTTCGATCGCTTAGGCATCCCGGAGGCGGAACGCAAGTTCTTGGCCGGCGTTTCCGCGCAGTACGAATCGGAAGTCGTTTATCACAACGTCAGCAAAGAACTCGACGATCTCGGCGTGCTTTTCTGCGACATGGATACGGCCGTCAAGCAATATCCGGAGATCGTTCAGAAATATTTTGCGACGGTCATTCCGATCGCCGACAACAAATTCGCCGCGCTGAACTCGGCCGTCTGGTCGGGCGGTTCGTTCATCTACGTTCCCCCGGGCGTCGAAGTGAAGATGCCGCTGCAGGCCTACTTCCGCATCAACGCCGAGAACATGGGCCAGTTCGAGCGCACGCTCATCATCGCCGACAAGGGCGCGAAGGTGCACTACATCGAGGGCTGCACCGCGCCGAAGTTTTCGACCAGCTCGCTGCACAGCGCTGTGGTCGAGCTGATTGCGATGGAAGACGCGTCGATCCGCTATACGACGATTCAAAACTGGTACCGGAACATCTACAATCTGGTAACCAAGCGCGCGTACGCGCACAAGAACGCCACCGTGGAATGGGTCGACGGCAACATCGGCTCCAAACTCACAATGAAGTATCCGGCGATCTACCTGATGGGCGAAGGCGCGCGCGGCGAGATTCTCTCGATGGCGTTTGCCGGCGAAGGGCAGCATCAGGACGCGGGCGCGAAAGTGATCCACGCGGCGCCGAACACGACCTCGGTCGTCACGAACAAATCGGTTAGCGCGCACGGCGGCAAGACGACGTACCGCGGCTTGGTCGAAGTTCATCCGAACGCGGCAGGCGCGAAGACGCGCGTGAAGTGCGACGCGCTCATCATGGACGAAGAGTCCTCGAGCGACACCAAGCCGACGATGAAGATCCACGAGCAGCGCTCGACCGTCGAACACGAAGCCAGCGTGAGCAAAATCGGCGAAGAGCAGTTGTTCTACGCCATGAGCCGCGGCCTGAGCGAAGCGGATGCGACCGCAATGATCGTCAACGGCTTCTTCGACTTCTTCGTCAAAGAGCTGCCGATGGAGTATGCGGTCGAACTCAACCGTCTCGTAAAGATGGAGATGGAAGGCTCGGTCGGCTAACCGCCGGTTGGAGTAAAAGAAAAGACCGCACGCACGTGCGGTCTTTTTCTTTTCAGGAGCGAGAGTTAGAAACGCAGTGCGAACTGTGCCGAAACGGCGTTCGTGCTGACGCCCGCGACCTGCGGGAGGAAGTGATAGCCGAGTTCGATCGCCGCGCCGTGTCCGATGCCCGCGCCTGCGAAGATCTTGCCGCCCGTGCTGCTGGCGCTCGCAAAATCGGTCGCGGCATGATACAGGCCGACGCCGGCGCCGGCGTACACCGGCGTATTCGTGCGGACCGAAAGACCGACGCCGCTGTTCTTGCCAAGCACGTCGCCGTACAGCGAGACGCCGAACGGCGTCACCGTCGTCGGATGCACGAGTTCGTACTCGGCGCCCACCGCGAGATTGCCGCCGGAACTCTTTGCAGCCGAATCCGTCTGCACGAAGCCGCCGGCTTTCAGCGTGATGCCGGTATCGGCGGCAGCCGGAAGCGCGGACGAGAGTAACGTGATTGCTGCCAGAGCAGCGATGGAAATATTCTTCATGCCCGGGCAAACGTCAAAAATGCAGCGCGAGTTCCGCCGAGAACGCATTTGTATTTACACCCGAAGCGCGCGGCAGAAAATGATACGCAGCTTCAATGGATACCGACTTGCCTGCGTTGAATCCGCCGAACACCTTCGTACCGGCGCCGCTTGCCGTAGAAGTCGTTGATGGACAGCCGCCCGGAATAAGGACCGTACACGAAGGGGGCTGCGTTACCGAGGCATGATACAGTCCCGCTCCTGCGCCGAGATACACGACGGTGTCCGTGCGTACCGAGAAACCGGCGCCGAAACTCTTGTTTAGCAGATCGCCGTACAAGGCTACGTTGAACGGCACCGCGGCAGCCTGTTTTGCCAACGTGTACTCCGCTCCCAACGCCATCGTTCCGCCGCTCCCTTGAAGGCTGCCGTCGACCGGCGTCGTGACGCCCGCTTTGATCGTCAGACCCGTATCTGCAGCTCGGGCGGGAACGGCGCTCGCGCACAATGCGGCAGCGAGGAGAAACAAAAGAGTTTTCTTCATGGAAGGGCGCGTTCTGGCCGTCCTGCGAAATCTCCCGGATGCGGCTCGAGCGAAAACACTTTCTTCAAACTGCCGGAGCAGCTGCCCTCAGCGGCGCGATGCGTTTCCCTGCCGCCGCGAGCGGTTCGGATTTGCTCGTGTACGGCGCGACGCTTCACACCGTCGATCCGCAAACGCCGAACGCCGATGCATTCGTGGTCCGTAACGGCAGGTTCGCGTTCGTCGGAACGTATGCAGAGGCAAAGCGCTTTGCCGGCGCGCGTGCGAAACGCCTCAATCTCCACGGCAGCACCGTTCTGCCGGGACTCATCGACGCGCACATCCATCTGCAATCGGTCGGCTTGGATCTGAACGAAGCCGACCTTCGTAACTCGCTGTCATTCGACGAAGTGGTGGCTCGAACGGCCGCCTTTGCGCGTCATTCGTCCGATGCTTGGATTTTAGGTGACGGCTGGGATCAAAACCGCTGGCCGGGTAAGCAATTCCCGACGCACGACAAACTCAGCGCCGCATTTCCCGATAAACCCGTCGTGCTCGGCCGCGTCGACGGGCACGCGCTGCTCGTCAACGCGAAAGCGATGCAGCTGGCCGGCATCACGCGCGCAACGGCCGATCCGGCGGGCGGGCGAATCCTGCGGGACGAGCGCGGCGAGCCGACGGGCGTATTCATCGACAACGCGATGGAGCTCGTTGCGCGCGTAATCCCGTCCCCGACTCTCGCGCAATACGAACGCGCAACGCAATCCGCTTCCGCAGAGGCGCACCGGTTCGGGCTAACGAGCGTTGCCGATCCGGGCTGCGACCACGATAAGCTGCAGGCGTACGAGCATCTCGCGCACGCCGGACAGTTGAAATTGCGCACCTACGCAATGATTGCCGACGATCTCGACTTGGTGAAGAGCGTCATGGCTCTGCCGCCGATCGTCGCCGCGCAAGACGGCGTGCTCTGGATCCGATCGATCAAACTGTTTGCGGACGGCGCGCTCGGCTCGCGCGGCGCCGCGTTACTCGAACCGTATAGCGACGACCCTTCCAATACGGGAATCATGCGGACGACGCAGGCGCACATCGAAACGGTGTGCGATTTGGCGCTCGTGAACGGCTTTCAGGTAAACACACACGCCATCGGCGACCGCGGAAACCGGACCGTTCTGGACGCGTACGAAGCGGCACTCCGCCGTCATCCCAAAAACGATCACCGCTTCCGTATCGAGCACGCGCAGATCTTGAGTCCGCAAGATATCCCGCGTTTTGCAAAGCTCGGCGTCATTCCGTCGATGCAGACCACGCATCAGATCAGCGATATGGGCTGGGCGCAGGCGCGCCTGGGAGCGGAGCGCATCCTGGGCGGGTATGCGTGGCGCTCCCTGTTGGATACGGGCGTCATCATTCCGAACGGTACCGATGCGCCCGTCGAAGTCGTGAGCACGCTTCGCACGTTCCATGCCGCAATCTCGCGAGAAAACGAAGAGAATCAGCCGCCGGGAGGATGGTACCCCGCGCAACGCATGACGCGCGGCGAGGCGCTCAAATCTATGACGATCTGGGCGGCGCACGCGAACTTCCAAGAGGGCGCGGCCGGGTCCATATCGCGCGGCAAATACGCCGATTTCGTCGTCATGGATCGCGATTGGATGACCGCGCCGGCCGAAAGCATTATGGATACGCGCATCCAGGCAACGTACTTCGGCGGATCGTCCGTCTACGAAGCTCCGGCGCAGCACGCCGCGCTCGCATCGCGCCGCGGGGTACGCTCGCGCTTGCAACGTCCGTGCGCTTGCGGTTAACATAACGAGCAATGCCACGTTATGCCGTCGCCAAGCTCGGCGAGATCCCCGATGGGCGGGCCCGCAAAGTCAGCGCCGGCGGAATGGACATCTTGTTGTGTAACGCCGAAGGCCGGCTCTACGCGCTCGAAGATGTCTGCACGCACGACGGCGCTCCGCTGGATCAAGGCGAGTTGGAAGGCTGCCGGATCGTGTGTCCGCGGCACGGCGCGAACTTCGACGTTCGCACCGGTGAAGCGCTGACGCTTCCCGCGTTCCTGCCTCTGCCGACGTACGAAGTGACCGTCGAAGGCGACGACGTCTTCGTCGATGTTTAAGCGCGCAGCGTTACTCCTCGCGCTCGTCGTCGCGGCACTTCTCGCCGCGTACGCCATCAACGTGGGCGGCGGTTTGAACGCCGCCGCGCAAACATCCGGAACGCTGTCGCTGCCCGGGTTGCGCGCTCCGGTGCGAATCGTACGCGACGATCGCGATATCCCGCACATCCAGGCCGACAGCTTAAGCGACGTCTACTTTGCCGAAGGCTTCGCGCAAGGCTCGGATCGATTGTTTCAGATGGATTTGATCCGCCGTTACGTCACGGGAAATCTTGCCGAAGTCATGGGTCCTGCCGCGTTGGACGCGGACAAGAACGCACGCATCGTACCGGTAGACCGGATCGTAGAGGCCGAGTGGGAGCATCTCGGACCCGAAGATCGCGCAGCGCTGCAATCTTTCAGCGACGGCGTGAATGCGGCGATGCGCACGCAGCCGCTGCCCGCCGAGTTTCGTCTTTTACTGTATAGGCCGCGTCCGTGGCGGCCGCAAGACTCGCTGGCGTCCAGCTTCTCGATCGTCCTCGATCTGATCGACCGCTGGGACGACGTCGTGCGCCGCGACGAGATTGCGCGCAAGTTCGGACCGCGCATTCAGCAAGATCTCTACTCCATCACGGATCCGCAGTACGACGCGCCATTGACCGGCGCGCCCGCTCCGGTTGCGCTGCTCGGGCCGGGCAAGTTTTACGCCGCTGCCAAAGCGGCGCAAGCCGTACCGGAGAACGAGTCGCGCGAGGCGAGCAACGAATCCGCGCTCGGCGCAGACCGCTCTGTCTCGCATCACGCTTTGCTCGCGAACGATCCGCACTTACGCCTCGGCATTCCCGGCGTGTGGTATCTGGCCGAACTGCAAGCGCCCGGACTGCACGTCGCCGGCGCAACGCTGGCCGGTATTCCCGGCATCATCCTCGGGCACAACGAACAGATCGCCTGGGGCGCGACGAACGGCACGGTGGTCACCGAGGTCGTTTATCACGACGATATGCGCGGCGCGCGCGAACGTCGCGAAACGTTTCACGTACGCTTCGGAAAAGACGCGCAGCAAACGTATTTCGAGTCGAAGCACGGTTTCGTGATCGACGCTAAAAAAGGATATGCGGTCGATTGGAACTTTGCGCGCTTGCCGGTCAGCGCACTGCACGCGTTTGCGGCACTCGACCGCGCGCACTCGGTTGCCGAAGCGATCGACGCGCTGCGTACGTATCCGGGGCCGACGCAAAACTTCGCAATCGCGGGCCGCGACGGAACGGCGGCATACCATCTCGCCGGCATGGTTCCGAACGATCCGTCGTGGGGCATGCGCGTCCATCGTTCATCGGATCCGTTTTATGGATACATCCCGTTCGATCGCTTGCCGCACGTCGACCCGTCGCGCGGCGCGCGCGTCTTCACCGCGAATAACCGGATGTACGGACGCGGCTATCCGTACCGGCTCTCGTCGAACTTTGCCGCGCCGTACCGCGCGTACCGCATCGAACAACTCTTGAGCGCAAAAACCCGGTACTCCGCCGCCGATCTGTTTTCGATTCAATCGGATACGCTCTCGCTCGCCGAAAGCGAACTCGCGCGCGATGCGCTTGCCGCCGCACAGCGCAAGAACGTCCTCGGCGATAAAACGCTTTCACCGTATCTCGACGCGCTGCAAGGCTGGGACGGCCACTTCGATCCGGCTTCTTCCGCCGCCTCACTCATGTACGTCTATCGCCGCAAACTGCTGCAAGATTTCACCGCCCAGCTCGGAGGCGATGCGACGACCGCGTATCGCGCGAGCGCGCAGAACGCCGATTTTATTCTCTTGCTGCGCATGCTGCGCGAACGCCCCGCAGGCTGGTGTCCGCACGACGACTGCGACGCCATGCTCGTCGGCGCGCTGCGCGAGATCGCCGCATCCGATGGTCCGAAACTGCTCGACCCGTGGAGCAGCACCGGCGCAGTGACGGTCAAGCACCCGCTCGCATCGCTCGGCATCTCGTTTTTGAACGGCGGAACGCTTTCCGGGGACGGCGACGCGTTCTCGCCGCACGTGCTGACCAACGCCCCGCATTCGCAAAGTTTTCGTGCGGTTTGGGACACCGGCGATTGGAATGCCGGCGGCATCGTGGTGCCGAGCGGCGAATCCGGCGAGCCGGGATCGCACCACTACGTGGACCTGCGGCCGGCGTGGGAGCACGGGAATCTCGTCCCGTTGCCGTTCGGGCGCGCTGCCGTCCGGCAGGCCAAGCAGGCGGAGCTGACCCTGATGCCGTCCGGGGCCCCTTAACCGTTTGACAGCCGCCCCGCGCCTTTGATAAAGTTCCAAAGTTATGTACGCGATTATCGAGACCGGCGGCAAGCAGTATAAGGTCGCCGAGGGCGATGTCATTAAAACGGACCTCCTGGAGAGCGAAGTCGGCAGCGACGTCACGTTCGACCGCATCGTGCTGGCAAGCAGCGGCGGCGAAAATGTGACCGTCGGGGCACCGCTCGTGAGCGGAGCGACCGTGACCGGCACCGTGCTTCGGCAAGACAAAGACAAAAAGATCCTCGTCTTCAAATACAAGCCGAAAAAGCGCGTGCGCAAACTCACCGGCCACCGTCAGCGCTTCGCCGAGATCAAGATCACCAAGATTCAGCTCCCGTAACCGGTTCGACGGAGCCGGATGCTCGAGATCGTTTTTCGCAGGGACAGCCATAACCGGCTGTCCTCTGTTTTTGCATCGGGGCACGTGGAGATTCCCGAGACCAGTTCCGACGAATACTCCCTCGTCTGCGCGGCGGTGTCGGGCATTCTTCAAGCCGCGCGCTTGGGGCTCGAAACACACGTAAAACTGCCTCTGGACGTTTCGCAGAGCTCCGGCGAGCTCGCGATGCGCTGGCCCGCACGAGCGCGCGACGACGAGCGCGTAACCGCAATTATGGAGACTGCACGACTGGCGGTCGGACAGATCGCCTCACAGTATCCGCAGCACATCAGCATGCGCGAGGCAACCGAGGCCTAGCGTAACAACCGGGTAAAGTCCGGGTAAGCGAGAAACGGAGGCGTACTTATGTCCGAAACATCTTATTCTTCGTCCGGTTCCACCCCCAGCCAGTCGTGGACCACGCCCGGCAGCAGTACCGGAAGCAGCGCGTTCAAGAGCGACGACTCCGGAAGCGGTGACGCCGGAAAGGCGCTGCTCGTCGGCGTCCTGGGCGGCCTGCTCTCGGCGGCGGGGTACCTGGTCTATCAGCGGCTTCCCGACGATCAGAAAGAAAAGCTGCAATCGCAGGCGCGCACGCTGCTGCAGCAGCGCATCAGCGAACTGCGCCAAAACTTCAATATCTAGCGAGACCGACAATTGCGGCGCCCACGGGGAGCTATCGAGATAGCTCGTACGTTGAGGCGCCGTGAGATATTCGGGGGCCCCATCGCTTGCGATGGGGGGCGCGGAGGCTAGGCCGCAGCGCCTTTTTTACGGTTCGGGAACGTCGCGGGGCGGCGGCTCCTCTGATTCTACAGGCGGCCGTGGATCGTTAAGATCCGCGGCCCGTTCCATCTCGCGCACGAAAGAATGCGAGGTGTTCTGGACCTCGCGCATCATGCGCCCCGCCTGTCGCACGATGGACGGCAGCCGTTCCTCTCCGAACACCAGAAGAGCAAGAACGCCGAGAACGGCCATATCCGGTAAAGACAACATCCCGCGCCCCGCCTACGTCATGCGAGCAGGGCCCTCCTCCGGCGGCGTGCAAGGTTCGCCGGCTTGAAAATCATTTACACGCGGGGCAACCGGACCGAGACCCTAGCCTCGCTCGCGACGCTGCGCAAGATTTTGGGCAGATTCGTCGCGCACCGGGTTTTCTACGAAGTGTCCAGCCGCAATAAGCGCGGGCACGAATTTTTCTCGGCCAAGAACGTGTTCGTCGTCGGCTCCATCGAGGTCGTTAACCGCGACTATTTGACGATCACGATCTTCGATGCAAACTCGCAGAGCCACTCGATCGAGATTTTAAATCCCGCGACGATGCGCATCTACGACGAGATGCCGGGCAAAGGGTTTGCCGTGTCGTTTATCAGCGACTCGGAAAGCGGCGTCGAATCGCGCTGCTATATTCGCGACGAAGGCGAAGACGGCGACGGCAACCTCAAACAGTCGGCGCTCGAGAAGATCACGCTGCCGCAGCTGTTCGAATATCTCGAAGAGATAACAACGGCCGACCTCGTTAAATAACGTCGGTAAAGACGCCGGGCTCGACGCGGATCGCCGCAAGAATGCCCGGCGCCAAGCGCGCTTCCGCTGCAAGGCCCAATGCCAACTCGCGCGGATAGTAGCGGCTCTGCACGCGTTTTGCGCCTTCCATGAAGATCTGCATCGCCTCTTTGCTCAGCCACACGCCGGTGCGGCCGTCGGGCGTTTTAAAACAGAGCGTGTCGTAGCGCACCATCGCCGGCATCTCGCCCGGAATCACTTCCGCCAGTGCGCGCACGGCGCCGAAGTTCGACTCGACGTCGGCGTTAACGACTTTCTCGCGCTGGACGACCCGGCGCAGATTCGGGCCCAGCACCGGATCGTCGAGCATCGCGAGCAGCAACGCCTTCGGCGTCACGAACGGCTCGCGCAATTCGAGCGCGGCCTGCGCGGCGCGCCGCATGAGCTGCAGCAACTCTTCGGAGAGTGAAAGATTCTCTGCGTCCGACATCCCTAATGCCATGCTTTGCCGCGCCGGAGTTGAAACACTCTAGCCGCCATGCTGCGTATCGACGTACTTACGCTTTTTCCGGAGGTCTTCGCGCCGTTCGTCGGCCTGTCGATCGTCGGCCGCGCGATTGAAGCCGGTGCCGTGGACGTGCGTTACCACCATATTCTCGACGCGCTTTCGGGCAGCGAGCGCGCCGACGACGTCCCGTTCGGAGGCGGTCCCGGCATGGTGCTGCGCATCGAGCCCCTAACTCGCATTCTGGACCCGATGCTCGCCCACGCTCCGGAAGGCGAGCGGCGGGTCATCGTGGTGCCGACGCCCAGCGGCCGGCGGTTCACGCAGCGGGACGCCGAGCGCTTCGCCCGGGAGTTCGACCGCATCGTCTTCGTCTGCGGGCACTACGAGGGCATCGACGAGCGCCTGGGCGCCCTCTATCCGGTCGAGGAGTACTCGCTGGGCGACTTCGTGCTGACGGGCGGGGAACTGCCGGCCATCGCCATGATGGACGCGACCGTGCGGCTGCTGGACGGGGTCATCAACGCCGCCTCGCTTGCCGACGAGTCGTTCAGCGCTGGAGCGCTCGACTACCCGACCTACACCCGGCCTGCCACGTTCCGGGGCGTCTCGGTCCCCGAGGTGCTGCTTTCCGGCAACCACGCGGCCATCGCGGCATGGCGGCGGGAGCAGAGCCGCGAGCGGACCCGGGCCCGCCGGCCGGATCTCAAAGACTCCTAACCTTGCGGCTCCCCCGGAGCCGTGGTATTATGCCAAGGTTGCCGTGGGGACACCCCCTATGGCCTTCTTCGTTTCGCGCAACATTATAAGAGATCGGCAGTCATGAACGTCATCGATGTCCTGAACAACGAGCAGAAAAAAGAGAGCGTCCCCGAGTTCCGCCCGGGCGACACGGTGAAGGTGTACTCGAAAGTCGTCGAAGGCGGCAAAGAGCGCATTCAGATGTTCGAAGGCGTCGTAACCGTCCGCAAGGGCGGCGGTGCGCAGGAGTCGATCACGGTGCGCCGCGTTGCGCACGGCGTCGGCGTCGAGAAGACGTTCTTGCTCCACAGCCCCCGCGTCGACCGTATCGAGGTCAGCAAACGCGGTATCGTGCGCCGCAGCCGCCTGTACTATTTGACCGACAAGATCGGTAAGGCCGCGCGCATCAAAGAGAAGAAAACCGTCCGCTAGAGCGCCATCTCACCTCTTCAGCTTCTCGGACTCATAGGCGTATTCGCCCTCGCGCGAATCGCGCTGAGCTTTAGAACGGTAGCGGCCGCGGGCACCACGCCTTCAGCGGCCGCGCTCGTTCGTGAGTACCTGGACGCGTTTATCGTCGCCGGGCTCGCAGCGCTTTTTCTCATAACGTTCGTCATCCGGACGTTCTTCATACCCTCGACCTCGATGCTGCCGACCTTGCGCGTGGGCGACGTACTGCTCGTCAACGAGTTCTCGTATCGCGTCGGCGCGCCGCATCGCGGCGATATCGTGGTCTTCACGCCGCCCATCGTCTCGCCCAGCAGTTTCATCAAGCGCGTCATCGCCGTTCCGGGCGATACGCTGCGCATAGACGGCGGCGCGGTCTATGTCGATGGGCACAAACTGCGCGAGCCGTACATCTCGCAGCCGCCGCAATACCGCCTGCAAGTGCGCGATTACGGCATTTACGTGGACAGCGGCCTGGGGATGGAGCAGCTCTATCCGGAAGAAGCCAACGTGCCGCCGCGTAAGGCGTGGCAGGCTCCGGACCGGATTCCGAACGGATATTACTTCGTTATGGGCGACAACCGAAACGATTCGGAAGATTCGCACGTATGGGGATTTGCACAGCTGCACGGACACTTTGCGTCCGGACCGCTCGCGCATACGAACGTCGAAGCCTCGTTCACCGGCCGCGCGTTCTTTCTGCTCTGGCCTTTTAAACGGATGCGTATTTTAAACTGATGGGTATCTCGATCTCGCCAACCGTGCTGATAGCAGTCGTGCTGCTGTTCTTACTGGCGCGCGTCGCCATTACGGCCCGCGCCGTTGCCGTCGGCGCCGGAAAACGCTCGCTCCACGTCGCGCGAGAGTACCTCGACCCCGTCATCTATGCCGGCCTCGCCGCGTTCTTGCTGATCACGTTTGTGGCGCGTACGTATTACATTCCGTCGGAGTCGATGGTACCGACGCTCAAAGTCGGCGACGTGCTGCTGGTCAACAAATTCGAGTACCGCTTCCATGCGCCGCATCACGGCGATATCGTGGTCTTTCCGCCGCCGATTCCTTCGACCGACGACTTCATCAAACGCGTCATTGCCGTTCCGGGCGATACGCTGCGCGTCTCCGGCGGTATCGTGTACGTCAACGGCAAGGCACTCGACGAGCCGTACATCGCCCAGCGGCCGTCGTACAACCTCATCGTCAAAAACTACGGCATCTACGTGGACGATCTGGGCGGCGAGGGGTACCAGCCGCTTCGCACCGCCAGTGCGAACATTCCGCCGCGCTCGGCTTGGACCGCGCCCGACCGTATTCCGGCGAACTGCTACTTCATGATGGGCGATAACCGCAACGATTCGGACGATTCGCACATGTGGGGCTTCGCGCAAACCTCCGGCACGTTTGCGACCGGCAACAACGCAGGCAAGCCCGCGCACTTCACGGGACACGCATTCTTGATTTTCTGGCCCTTCTCGCACGCAAAGATACTCTAGCGCGCGCGGAGAAACCGGAGATCCGTGCTCCGGCAATTGCATTGGCGCTCGGCGCTCAGCACGAGCGCGCAGATCGCGATACTTTGCGCGATCGCGCTCGCGTTTTTCATGCGGACGCCGCAAGTCTCCGGACTCTCGATGGCGCCCCGCATCGCCTCGGGCGAGATCGTGCTGATCAATACCATGGCCTACCGGTGGGGTAAGCCCTCGCGCGGCGACGTCATCGCCTTCCGCCACGATTCGCCCACCCCCGAAACGTTCATCAAACGCATCGTCGGCCTGCCCGGCGATCGCGTTCGCATCGACCGCGGCCAAGTATTCGTCAACGATGCGCCGCTGAACGAAACCTACGTGCAGTATCCCGACCGGCGATCGTTCGCGCAAGTCGTCGTGCCCGAAGGCTCGCTGTACGTTCTTGGCGACAATCGCGCCGACAGCGACGATTCGCGGTTTTGGGGATTCGTTTCAAACGGCCAAGTACTCGGCAAAGCCATCGCCGGAATCTGGCCGCTCGGCCACTTGGGAGCGATTTAACAGCGATGCAGACGGATCGCGAGTTCGAACAAACCGTTCAATGGTATCCCGGCCACATGGCCGCAGCGATGCGGCGCATGAACGATCAGATGAAGCTGATCGATATCGTGATCGAAGTCGTGGACGGCCGCGTTCCGCAGATCGGCGCGAATCCCGCGCTGGACACGCTCTCCGGCCGACGGCCGCGTCTGCTCGTGCTCAGCCGCGAAGATCTCTGCGATCCCGTTCAGACCGCCCGCTGGCTCAAGTTCTTCGAATCGAAGAGAAAACGCGCGCTGGCGGTAACGGCAAACGAACAAGGCAGCGTCAGTAAAGCGGCCTACTATTTAAGCCAGATAGCTTCGTCGGGAAAGGGTACGCAGCGGGCAATGATCGTCGGCATTCCGAACTCCGGAAAGTCGTCGGTCATCAATGCCCTGCTGCGCCGCACCGCTGCACGCACCGAAGATAGAGCAGGCGTTACCCGCGCGCTGCAATGGTTTCGGGTCGGACCGAATTTGGAGTTGATGGATACGCCGGGTATCTTGGTTCCGAAGATCTCCTCGCCCGACGCGCAGTGGAAACTGGCGCTTGTCGGTGCCGTTCCGCGCGAACGCTACGATCCGGAAGATGTCGCCGGACGCTTTCATCGCTGGCTGATGGAGATAACCAACAAACGCACGCGCGTTCCGGATCTCGAAACGTTCGCCAACTCGCGCGGCTTCAAACGCCGCGGCGGCGAAGTCGATCTGCACAACGCCGCGCAGTCGTACATCAAAGATTTCAACGACGGAAAATTCGGACGCATCACGCTCGAGCAGGCACCGGCCGATGACACCAAAAGCGCGTAAAAAAAAGAACGCCTACGAACGCGAGCGGCGCCGGCTGCACCGTATCCACGCGTTCGAAAATGCCGCTCGCGACAAGGGCTTTGTCTATATCGGCGGCGTCGACGAAGTAGGACGCGGCCCGCTTGCCGGACCGGTCGTTGCGGCATGCGTCGTAGCGCACGAGCCGATGATGATCAAGGGGCTCAACGACTCCAAACAAGTCGCGCCGGAACTGCGCGTCGAGATCGCCGGCATCGTGAAGACGCAGTGCGCTGCATGGAGCATCGGCATCGCGAGTGTTGCGGAGATCGACCGCCTCAACATCTATTGGGCCAGCGTGCTCGCGATGGAGCGCGCGATCGCAGGCCTCGAGATTCCGCCCGAGTATTTGATCACGGATGCCGTGCGCATCAAATCGTTCGCCGGCCCGCAAGAGCCGCTGATCAAGGGCGATGCCCGGTGCGCGGTCGTCGCTGCGGCATCCATCGTCGCCAAGGTTCACCGCGACGCGATGTTGGCGCAGCTGCACGAGGAAGATCCGCGGTACGGCTTTGCCGACCACAAGGGCTACGCCACGCCGGAGCATCTGCGCGCGCTCAAAGAGCATGGCCCGTCACCGCATCACCGGTCGGGGTTCTGGCGCGTGCGCGAAGCGCAACTTGCCCTTCTCTAACGGCATTAAGGGCGCGGGCGGCGAAGACCGGGCCGCAATGTTCCTATCGCAGGCGGGCTACCGCATCGTAGGCCGGAACGTGCGCCTTCCCGGCGGCGAGATCGACTTGGTCTGTAAGGACCGAGACACGATCGTGTTCGTCGAAGTCAAAGCGCGCTGGAGCCGCGCCTACGGAAGTGCGCTTTCGGCTGTGGATGCAAGAAAACGCCGCACCCTTCGCAGGCTCGCTGCCGATTACGTGCAATTCGTAGCACCAAACGCGCCCTATCGATTCGACGTCGTAGCCATGGACGGCGGGCGCATAGTTTTGCATAGGAATGCTTTTTAGGTGAACACCAACTATCGCGGCGCCCTCGGGGAGCTACTGAGTTTCAACGGGCATTTAGGCGCCATGAGATCCTGGGGGCCCCACGCTTTAGCGTGGGGGGCGTACTTCGGCAAGGCTCAGCACAGGCTCCGGTTAGGCCGGAGCGCCTTTTAAAATGGACACGTTTATAGGGCGCACCCTAGGCGGCCGCTACGAGATACGCGAGCTGATCGGACGCGGCGGCACCGCAGATACGTACCGCGCGCAGGATACGCTTTTAGATCGCGACGTCGCGGTCAAAGTGCTCATCGATCGCTCCGACGACATCAACAACCGCTTTCTGCGCGAAGCGCAAGCGATGGCGAAGCTCAACCACGCGAACATCGTCCAAGTCTTCGACGTCGGCCAAGAAGCGGGCATCTCGTATATCGTGATGGAGTTGGTCCGCGGCAAAACGCTGCGCGACTTGGAAGGCGGCTCGCTTTCGTACCGCCAGGCGCTCACGTATCTGATCGAGATCCTCGAAGCACTTTCGTACGCGCACGACGCGGGCACGATTCACCGCGACATCAAGCCCTCGAACGTCATGACGGACGAAGACGGCAAACACGTCAAGGTCATGGATTTCGGCCTTGCGCGGCGCACCAGCGACATGACGCAGACCACGCGCACGGGGCAGATCGTCGGAACGATCGGCTATCTCGCGCCCGAACGGTTTCTGAGCAAACCGGCGGATATCCGCAGCGATCTCTACTCGGTCGGCGTGGTGATGTACGAGATTTTTACCGGCACGGTGCCGTTCCGCAACGACAAGGACGATCTCGTCGCGACGATCTTCTCGCACGTTCACGATTCGCCCACGCCCCCGCACGAGATCAACCGCAACATTCCCGAGTCGCTGGAACGCGTGATCATGCGTTCGATCGATAAAGAACCGGCGAAACGCTATCAGACGGCGCGCGACTTTATCGCCGACTTGCAGATTCTTCTCTCGCCGACGCCGTCGGCAAAGAAGTCGCAGCCGGAGCGGCGGCAGGATGCGCCGGCGGATACCGAACTGCGCCGCGCGCTCGACCGCGCGCTGGCACCGTCACGCAACCGCAACGACGCGTACGAAGCCGTGCTCAAAGGCATGCTCGCAACCCGCCGGCGCAAGTACGACGAAGCGCGATCGAACTTTATGAACGCGCTGCAAGAGTTGACGATGGCCGACAACCGGCTCGAGTACGCGAAGACCGCGCTCAAGTACGGCACGATGATTCTTCAAAAGGCTTCGGACGGGATGCGCGAGCGCGAAGAGCTGCGCGACGGCGTCCATAAGCTCAAAGAAGCGCTGGAAGTCTTCCGCGACTACGACCTCGCGGAACAGATGAGCGAGACCGAGTACCTCATCAACGCGTTGGAACGGACCGCCATCGGCTACTAGGGGCAGCCCAAGCGGAACCCCTCCCGTTTAGCCGAACTATCCCGGCATGAAGAACCTGCTTTCTTTCATGGCGCTTTTTGCCGTTGCCGCGTCGGCCGCTCGCGCGGTTGCCGCCGAACCCTCGGCCATCAGCGCGTTCGACGAGGCGTTTGCGAAAGTGAACGACTACACGGTCACCGTTCGCGCCCACGAGATCAAGGACGGGAAGACGCAAGACCGCACGTATCTCTATTGGTTCAAGCGCCCGAACTTGGCCAAGACGCTGATCTCCTCGGGCGACAATAAGGGCAGCGGCGGCGTTTGGAGCGGCGGCGATACCGTCAGCGGCCACCAGGGCGGCATGCTTTCGTGGATCCACCTGACGGTCAATCTGCACGACCCGCGCGCGACCTCGCTGCGCGGCTACACGATTCCCGAAGGCCTGCTGCAAAACGAAGTCGACAAGTACCGCGAGATCAAAGGCCAACTCAGCGAGCGTACAGGCCCCGAGATCGACGGCGTTCCCACGGAGCAGATCGAACTCACCCTTGCCGATCCGGCTGCATACGCTGGTGTGACACGCATGGTGATCTATCTCAACCGCAACACGCACTTTCCGGTGCGTCAGATCCGCTACGCCGGAAGCGAGTCCGTCGCCGATGAAACGTTTTTAGACTTGAAAACGAACGTCGGCCTGACGAACTCGAACTTCTAGACCCGGACTTCCACTCCGAACTCGATCACGCGGTTTGCCGGCAGGCCCAGCGAATCGGTGAGCGGACGCGCGTTGCGCGCCATCCAGCGGAATAGATGCAGCTGCCACGACGGCAGGCCGTGCGGCGTCGAATCGGGACTGATCTTCGGACTGGCCAGGTAATACGTCGGGTGGTCGAGATCGATGTCCGGGCGCACTTCGTGCAAGTGCTTGAGGATGTCGTGGATGCGCGCTTCCTGCATGAAGCCGTACGAGGCTTTGACGCGCAGCAGACGCGGCGCGAGCTGTTCGACGTGGATGCGCTGCTCGGGCGAAACGTACGGGCGTCCGGCCTGCATGATCGTCAGCAGCACGACATTGTCGAAGACGATGTGCGTGCGCACCCATTCGTGCTGCAGCACGAACGGAATGCCTTTGGGATCCGGATTCAGGAAGAACGCCGTTCCGCTGACGACGGTCGGCTCTTTGATCTCGCTCAAGAACTGCTGCACCGACATCACATGTGACGCCAGCGATTCGAGCATGCGCCGCCGTCCGCGGTTCCACGTCGTAAAGAACGTGAAGAGCGTGAGCGCCATCACCAGCGGCACCCAACCGCCGGAAACGATCTTGAACGCGTTGCCGATGAGGAACGGCAGATCCCACGCGGCAAACAGCGCGATGACGGGAACCCATTGCCAGGCCGGCCATTTCCAGCGGGTGCGCAGCAGCTGCGCGAACGCAACGGTCGTCGTGCACATGGTAACCGTTACGGCTAAGCCGTACGCAGAACCAAGCGCAGCGGACGAGCGGAACGTCAGGACCAAAACGACGCAAACGATGCCGAGCATCGCATTGATCGTCGGCATATAGATCTGCCCGATAAACCGTTTGGACGTATGAACGATGCGGAAACGCGGCGCGTAGCCCAGCTGCATTGCCTGCTGCGTGAGCGAGAAGACGCCCGAGATCAGCGCCTGGCTGGCGATAACCGTTGCAGCGGTCGCAAGCAGCACCATCGGAACGATGAGGAAGTGCGGCACGAGCGCAAAGAACGTGGAGTTTTCGGCGGCAGCGGGATTGCGCAGCACCATCGCGCCTTGGCCGAAATAGTTGAGCACGAGCGCCGGAAAAACCCAGAAGAACCAGGCGGCGGTAATCGGCCGCCGTCCGAAATGCGCGAGGTCGGTGTACAGCGCTTCGGCACCGGTGACGCAAAGAACGACGGCACCGTAAATCAGCAGCGCGCGAACGCCGTGGCGAATGATGAAGTCTACGGCGTGCAGCGGGTCGAGCGCACGCAGAATCTCCGGCGCGTGCGCGATCGAAACGATGCCGGCGACGGCAATGCACAGGAACCAGACCAGCATGATCGGCCCGAACGCGATGCCGATGCGTCCGGTTCCGCGTTTCTGCACAGCGAAAAGAATGACGAGAATGATCGCCGAGATTGGGACGATGTATGCGTGCGCGGCATGCGTCCAGACGTCCAAGCCTTCCATCGCGGAGATGACCGAGATTGCCGGAGTGATCGCGCCGTCGCCGATAAGCATCGACGCGCCGAACAGCACCATCAGCGCAAGCGCGCCGAGCCCCGCGGGCATGTTGGTGCGGTTGTGTTTGATCAGCTGGGCGAGCAGCGCTAAATCGCCGCCTTCGCCTTCGTAGTCGGCGCGCAGCATGAACGTCACGTACTTGATGCAGACGACCGAAACCAGCGCCCAAAAGATGAGCGAACATAAGCCGTACACGTTCTCTGCGGTGATCTGCTGCGAGTACCCGCCCGTAAGCGCCAATTGGAACGCGTAGATCGGGCTCGTTCCGATATCGCCGAAGACGACGCCCAGCGCGGCCAAGGCTAGGGCCGCGATCGGTTCGGTTCGCTGCCGCCGCGATCGGACGGGTTCGTTTTTGCTTTTTACGGCCGTGCCGGCTGTCATGCTTTTTTCAAATACCGCTTACGCAGTTCGTCGACGATTACGGCGAGCAGAATCACGCCGCCGAGCACGACCCACTGCAGATACGAATTGATTCCGAGAAGGTTCATCGCGTTGTTGAGCAGCCCGATCAAGAGCGCCCCGAAGAAAGTACCCACAATCGAGCCGCGTCCGCCCATCAGGCTGGTACCGCCGACGACCACCGCCGCGATGGCGTAGAGCATCTCCGTTCCGGTCCCCGTTTGCGGGGAGCCCGACGAGAACTGCGCCATATAGAGAAAGCCGACGACGGCCGCGCACATGCCGCTGATGACGTAGACCCACGTCTTGACCTGGCCGACGCGTACGCCCGCCAAGCGCGCGGCCTCTTCGTTTCCGCCCAGGGCAAAAACGTAGCGTCCGAAGCGCGTTCGCATCAGCAGAGTCGAAGTGAGGCCCAGCACCACAAACATCCAGATGACCGGATTGGGCAGGCCGCTATGCAAAAACGTTCCGACGCCGGTGCCCTGGAAATCCGAAGAGTTGAGTTCGACCGGCCGTCCGTTGGAGGCGATGTACGAGAGGCCGAGCGCGACCTGCATCATCGCTAGTGTAGTAATGAACGGAGGGAGATTAAGTTTCACGACCGGCAGCGCGTTGATGTAGCCGGCGGCCGCGCCGATGGCCAACCCCGCGATGAGGGTCACCGCGATAAGCGCGAATCCGTGGAACGGCAGCGCGTTGGCGATGATCGCCATCAGGACGCCCGTAAGCGAGACGAGTGAGCCGATGGAGAGATCGATGCCCGCGGTAATGATGACGAACGTCTCGCCGATGCCCAGGATGCAGTTGTACGTAATCTGCCGCAGCACCGAGACGATGTTGCCCGTGCGCAGGAAGTGGTTGCCGGAGGCGACGTTGATCAGCACCGCGATCACGACGAGAACCGCTATCGCGATCAGGCCGCGGATGGCGAAGGTGCGGGTCGTTGGTTTCAAGCTGCGGCTCCTGTGGCGGCGGCGATAACGGCATCCGGCGTTGCTTCCGCGCGCGCAAACTCGCGCACGATGCGACCGCCGTTGACGACCAGAATCCGGTGCGACATTCCTAAGACTTCGGGCAGTTCGCTGCTGACCATCACGATCGCGGCGCCCGCTTTTGCAAGGTTGACCATCAGCGCGTAGATCTCGGCTTTCGCACCGATATCGATGCCGCGCGTGGGTTCGTCGAAGATCAATACTTTGGCATCGCCCAGGAGCCACTTCGCCAGCACGACCTTCTGCTGGTTGCCGCCGGAGAGATTTCGCACTTCCTGTTCCGCGCCGGGCGTGCGGATGCGCAGCTCCTGAATGAACCGCAGGGCGGTTGCCGTCTCTTTCTTGCGATCGATCAGCATGCCGCCGTTGACGAACTGCGCCAGATGCGCGAGCGTCATGTTTTCGCGAACGCTCATGCCGAGTACGAGGCCCTGGCCTTTGCGGTCCTCGGTGATCAGCGCGACGCCCGCCAGAATCGCATCGATAGGCGAACGGAATTTCTGCGGATTGCCTGCAACGGAGATCGTGCCGCTGCGCGGGACGTCCGCGCAGGCAATGGCGCGCGCGATCTCGGTACGGCCCGCACCGACCAATCCCGCGAGACCCACGATCTCGCCCGCGCGAACGTCGAACGAAACGCCGTTCACGCCGTGACCTTGAAGATCTCGGACTTGCAGCTTAAACGGCGCGTCCGGCGCGACCGGGGGCAGATCGGGAAAGTGCGTGTCGAGCGTGCGCCCGACCATCGCCCGGATAATGTCGTCGGGCGGAAAATCTTTGGCATCGCGCGTTTCGATCGCTTTTCCGTCGCGGATCACGGTGATGCGGTCGGCGATCCGCGGCAGCTCTTCCATCCGGTGCGAGATGTACACAATGCCCGCGCCGCGCGCTTTGAGCGTTTGGATGATGTCGAAAAGGCGATCGATCTCGCGATTCGTCAATGCGGCGCTCGGCTCGTCCATAACGATGATGCGGGCACTGCGCGAAAGTACTTTTGATATCTCGACCATCTGCTGCTGCGCGACCGAGAGCAGCGCGGTTTCGATGTCCAGCGGAATCGTAATGCCGAGTTCGTCGAAGACTTTTTTCGCCCGTTCGCGCGTTGCGCGCTCGTCGAGCAGTCCGTTGCTGACGGGCTCGTATCCCAGAGCGATGTTCTGCGCCGGCGTGAGCGACGGGACGAGGTTGAACTCTTGATAGATCATGCCGATGCCGAGTTTTTCGGCGGCGGCCGGCGAGTCGATGGCCACGACGTTCCCGTCGACGGCGATAATGCCGCTGTCCGCGGGCTGCGCCCCGGCGAGGATCTTCATCAGGGTCGATTTGCCGGCGCCGTTCTCGCCGACGAGTGCATGGACTTCGCCCTCGCGCAGATCGAACGTGACGCCGTCAAGCGCGCGGACACCGGGAAATGATTTCCCGATGTCGCGCATCTCAAGAAGCACTATTTTGCGTCGGCTTTTGTAAACGTTCCAACGGGCACGGCGTACGACTTCGCAACTTTCTTGCCCGTAAAGTAATCGTGGATGGCGTCGATCGTCAACTTGCCGATTTGATCCGGATGCTGAATTGCGTCGCCGTACATCTTGCCGTTCTTAATCGCCGCGCGGGCTTCGGGTGCCGCGTCGTATCCGACGACCGCAACGCCGCTCTTACCCGCCGTTTGAATTGCCGTGACCGCGCCGAGCGCAGAGTCGTCGTTGATTCCGAAGACGCCTTTGAGATCCGAATGCGCCTGCAGAATATCGCTCATGTCGTTGCTGGCTTTGGTCCGCGAGCCGTTCGAATCGGTATCGGCTACGATTTTGACGTTCGGGCACTTGGCAAGCGCGGTTTTGAAGCCTT
>DASSRQ010000021.1:0-10371 GCA_035701665.1 Vulcanimicrobiaceae bacterium | reverse complement strand
CCTGGACGTTCGTGCCGGCTGCGGCCGGATGTCAATCGCTGCCGGGCGAGAGCGAATTTACCGTCGGCGGTGACGATGCGACGTTCGCCGACCCGTGCAACCACGAGGCTAAGGCCACGCTCGTCTTCAGGCCCGAAATGCCGGACGTCGTGGCCCAAACCCAAGTCCCGGTGCACGGCGAAGTGATCGTCTGGCTCGACCAATTCGGCGAACTGACGAAGCTTCAAATATCGCGCTCTACCGGCAACACCGCGCTCGACGACCGGTTGAAGCGCGCGGCAATGGCCTCGAACTATCTTCCCAAAGTCAAGGATTGCATGCCTGTTGCGGGTTCTTACATCTTTTCGATGGACGGGAATCTATGATTCGTTTGCGCATGAGCGCGCACGACGCGCACTACGGCGGCAACCTGGTCGACGGCGCGCGCATGCTCGCGCTGTTCGGCGACGTCGCGACGGAGCTGCTGATTCGCATGGACGGCGACGAAGGGTTATTCGTCGCGTACGACAGCGTAGAGTTTCTGGCGCCGGTCTACGCCGGCGATTACGTCGAAGCCGAAGGCTGGATCGAAAGCGTCGGCAATACCTCGCGCAAGATGCGATTCGAGGCGCGCAAAGTTATCGTTGCGCGCCCCGATGTAAACGATAGTGCCGCAGATCTGCTCCCCGAGCCGATCGTGATTTGCCGCGCGAGCGGCACCTGCGTTACGCCAAAAGCGAAGAAACGCGCGGACGCCACGACACCGTCGGATCGATAACCGACCGGTCGATCCTCTCGCGGTTCGCCAGCGCGAGCTCGATGCATTCGCGAAGCACCGCATCGTCCAATAGGGTCGGTTCGAAACCGAGGCTGCGCAGATTCGCATTGTCGGTGCTGTAGTGGTGCATCTCTTTTTCGGAGCGCGGGTTGCTGACGTTTTGAATGGTCACCCCGATGCCCATGTTCTGCGCCGCGTGCGCGACTTTCTCGGCAAGATCGCCGACCGAAAAGAGCTCGGTGAACTGATTGAATACGCGGTACTCGCCCTGCTCCGCGGGATTGTTTACGGCTAATTCCACACAGCGGACAGTATCGCGAATGTTGATGAAGCTGCGCGTTTGACCGCCTAAACCGTATACCGTGAGCGGATGCCCGATCGCAGCCTGAACGCAGAAGCGGTTGAGCACCGTGCCGTAAATGTGATCGTAGTCGAAGCGGTTCACGAGTTCCGGTGCTAGGCGCGTCTGCTCGGTATGCGCGCCATACACGACGCCTTGATGCAGGTCGGTGGCGCGTAAGCCCCAGACGCGGCAGACGAAAAAGATCTGGTCGCTGTCGTGCACTTTCGTGAGATGATAGAACGAACCGGGCTGCTTGGGAAACGGCAAACGATCGCGCCGGCCCTTGTGTTCGATGTCGATGAACCCTTCTTCGATGTCGATGTTCGGCGTACCGTACTCGCCCATCGTTCCGAGTTTGACCAGATGAGCTTCGGGCGTTACTTCCCGCATCGCCCAAAGCAGGTTCAGGTTGCCGGCGGTGTTGTTCACAAGCGTACGCATCGCATGTTCGCGGTCAATCATCGAATACGGCGCGGAACGCTGCTGACCGAAATGGACGATTGCATCCGGTTTCACGTCTTGCAGCACGCCCGCAAGCGCGTCGTAATCGACGACGTCGACGTTGCGGTAGGCAATCTCGCCCTTTCCGAGTTTATTCCATGCATGAACGCGTTCGCCGATGGTCGCGAGCGGAGCCAGCGGCGCAATGCCGAGCGCTTTGTCCCACTCGCGGCGCACGAGATTATCGGCAATGGTGACGTCCATCCCGGCAGCCGAAAGATGCAGCGCCGTTGCCCAGCCGCAGTACCCGTCGCCGCCGACGATCAAAACCTTCATTCCTGTGAACCAACCTTTATGTCGAGGAGAGAGAGAAGCCGGTCGATGTGACCGGAGAGACGATAGCGTTCCGCTATCTCGCGCGACTGCGCGGATGCGCGCTGCCACGCATGCGCGTCGTTACAGAGAATCTCGATAACCGATCCCAGCGCGCGCTCGTCGCCGCGCGGAACGGAAAAATGCGGATCGGCGATCCAATCGCCGACGCCGCCGACGTTGTACGCAACGACGGGACGCGAACGCGCTAGTGCCTGCGTCGCGCCGAGTCCGAACGGCTCGGGCCACAGCGACGGAAGCGCGAACACGCGCGCTTCATCGATAGCTTGCACCAAATGCGGCTGGTCCAGAAACCCGAGCCATTGGACGTGCACGTGTGCGTGACGTGCTGCCTCGCGAACCGCATGCTCGTACGACTCGCTGCCGCGCCCGGCAACGGCGATCGAGGGACGCGCAGCTTCAGCGATGGTCGCGACCGCGCGTACGAGCGAGAGCAGTCCCTTCTCTTCTTCAATGCGTCCCGCATAGAGCACAGCGGCGCTTCGCGGCTCCACGGCCGGCGCAAAAAATGCCTCGCCGAGCGGCGGCGGGGTGATATGGATGCGGCCCTCACTCAATCCGTTTTGGATACAGACGTCCCGCATATAGCCGCTGGAGACCAACACGGCGTCCGCGTGGGCGACGGCATCGCGCACGCGCAGACGCTGCCGGATCAGTTCGAACGAAGAACGGTGCGGTCCGCGCACGCATCCGCGCAGCAGCGTATTCGCGTAACACACGCCGCCGATGGCATTCGTGCACGGAGCGCTGAACTGCGGATACACTTTATTGCCGTTCGGACAGAATGGGCGATGATCGTGGACGCGCGCGATCCAGCGCGCGCGCGAATCGCGAACGGTTTCCAGAACCTCGGCATCCAGCACGTTAGCGGTAACGACGGTGTCGGCGCCGCGAATCGCATCCGCGATGCGCTCGCGCGTCGTTGATGACGTAGGTTGGTTTTCTTCAGCCCAATCGATCTGCTGCGCCGGCAAACCCAGCGCGTACGTGCCTTCGACGCGGCGAGCGAACAAGCGCACGACGCTTCGCTGCGCCAACTGCGGAAGAACCGTCGCCCAATACCGTTCCGCCCCGCCGAACTCGGCCGCAACATCGCACAAGACCGCAATCGTTTTCACGTTGCACGAAGCGTACCGCTAATAACACGGAATAGGCTGAGAAAAGCGTTAGAATTGTCGGCTGGGCGGTTAAACGAGCCGCTGGTGGGTTTTTCCCTTCCAAAAACGTTCGTAATACGCGAACATCAGCGTGACGGTAACCGCGTACGCAATCGGATATCCCATCCACACGCCGTCGAGTCCGAAGCGGTGCATCAGCAAGAACGCCGCCGGAACTTCGATCGCCCATATCCCGAAGATATTGATGAGCGTCGGCCACAATACCGTTCCGCTGCTGCGCATGACGCCGCTCAAGACGGCGCCGTTCCCGAAGAGCAGATAACTCCAAAGCGTGATCATCAGCAGCGTATGCGCGATGTCGAGCGGTCGCGGCTGCGTGATGAACCATCCGAGAATATCCCACGCGAACACGTAGCAGACGAGGATAATGATCCCGCCGATGATGTAGTTCAGCGTGACGCCGGATCGGATGACCGAGTTCAGCTTATCTTGGCGCATCGCGCCGATGCTTTGCGCGCCGAAGATCGATGCCGTGATGCCGATGCTGATTGCCGGGAACTGCACGTAGCCGATAATCTGATTGACGGCGCCGTAGGCGGCGGTCGCATCGGATCCGTAGCGGTTGACGAACGTGATAACGGCGATCTCGGCGAGCGCGACCATGATCGTCTGCAGACCTGCGGGCACGCCGATGCGCACGATCTTCAGCAGCAGCGGCCAGTCGACATTCATGTCGCTCAGCATCTCGAAGTCGAACTTCAGCGGATCGCGGCGTATCTGCAGCAGCACGAGGAGCGCGATAAACGCCACGGCGTTCGCAATGTATCCGGCGATCGCCGCACCGGCGATTCCGGTCCTCGGCAAGCCGGCCCATCCTAAAATAAACGCGGGCGTGAGAACGGCGCTCAGCACCGTGCTGACGATCAAAAAATAAAAAGGCGTCTTCGAGTCGCCTGTACCGCGCAGGAACGTCGTGTAAGCGATATACGGAAAGAACCCGGGCAGCCAAAGGAATACGATCTTCGTATACACCGTCGCATCGCCGATGATGTCGGACGGCGTGCGGATGAGATGCAGCAGCGGCAGCGTGACAAACTGGCCGACGATCGCGAAGAACAGGCCGAGGAAAAAGCTGACCGACAGCGTCGTTCCGGCGATCTTCTTCATCGTATGCGTTTGCTTCGCGCCGAACGCCTGACCGATGAGCACGGTGCTTCCGCTCGCGAGCCCGATCATGAACGAGATCAGCAGGAAGATGATCGGAAAGATCACCGAGACCGCACCGAGCGCGTGCACGCCGATCAACCGGCCCAGATAGATGCTGGAGATCGTCTGCGACGCCGACTGCAGCGCATTGCTGAAGATCAGCGGGATCAGGAACACGAGAAAGAGCCGCCACATGGGACGGCTCTCGTCGAAAATGTTGACGGCTCCGCGCGCTTGCATTGCTCTACTCGTTGGCAAGTATCGTGTAGATCTCTTTTCGCAGCGCGTCGATTCGTTCGGCAACGTGCGCTCGGCTCTCGGGCTTCGCGTGCTGGGCTGCCTGTTGAACGGCACTCGCCAGCTTCTGCATCGCCTCGCGCAGCGGATCTTCTGCGCGCGGCGCGCCCGGAGCGTGCTCGTGCTGCTCAAACGCTTCGGACAACTCATCGGCGACGTCGTGAAGCCGCTTGCGGCCGAGGTCCGTGATCCGGTAGCGCCGCCGGCCGTCCTCATCGCGGCCTTCGATCAGGCCATGCTCTTCAAGGGCTGACAACAGCGGATACAGCGAACCGGCTCCTAAGCGGCCCCAGCCGCGCTCTTCGAAGTGACGGATGAGGTCGTAGCCGTGGCGCTCGCCGGCCTCGAGCATCTTCAGAATGACGTACTTGAGCATCCCCCGGCGAAACCGCCGGCGCCGGCCCGGCCACATTCCATGCATCATTATATCGCTATATTATTCGATATATCGCTATATGTCCAGAAGGTACTTGTTCGCCCTTCGACAAGCTCAAGGTCCCTCGAGAAGGCTCAAGATGACACAGACTATTGCGGCTCGATAAGTTCATGAAGGTCTCGCGCCTAAGCAAGCGGCGCTCGGAGGCCCACGAGGCGCTCGAACACGGGCGCATCACCAAGGACGGGCGGGCGCTCAAGCCCGGGTATCAAGTCAAGCCCGGCGACGTGCTGGAGATTCACTACGCGACGAAGTTCGTCACCGTGCGCGTGCTCGAGGTGCCGCTGCGTGTTACGCCCGGGACCAAGCCGGCCGACTTGTACGAGATCCTCGATCAGCGCCGCGACGAGCCCGCCGAATGGCTGTAAGCCTGTCCGCCGACGCCAAGGATGCGTTGGCGCGCGAGATTCCGCAGGCGCCGCATTGCCGCGCCGCGCTGCTGGCGGGTCTGGCCTACTACGGCTCGCGCCGCGGAACGTTCGGTACGCAGCGCAACGCAGTGGCGCGGCTGTTCCGCGGACTGCTCGGCGAGCGCGACTACCACATCGAAAAACTCGCGGCGAATCGCTTAACCCGTGCGTCGTCGTATCGCGTGCGCCTTCCGGACGCACTGCAGAGCGCGCCCGCAAAACCGGCGCACCGCTGCGACCGCGTAATGGAAGCGCGTGCGGCGTTCTTAGCCTGCGGCTCGGTCTCTGCGGGAACGCAGGGTTACCACCTTGAGTTCGTTCCGGAGACGGCCGCGCACGCGGAGCGGCTGCAATGGATCCTGCGGGCGCTGGGCGCCGTACCGAAAGTCACGATCCGCAAACAGCGGACCGTGCTGTACTTCAAAGATTTCGAAGCGATCGTCGAGCTGTTGACGATCGTCGGTGCCCACGGCGCCGTCTTGCGGCTGGAAGACGTTCGCGCAGTGAAAGAAACGAAGAACCGCATTCACCGGCTGGTCAACACCGAAGCCGCAAACCTCGAGCGTACGGCAGCCGCCGCGGCCACGCAGTGCGATGCCATCGAGTTTATCGCCGATGCGCACGGCCTGCACCGGCTCTCGCCGCCGCTGCGCGAGATCGCGCAGTTGCGCCTAAACTATCCCGACGAAAGTCTTACGGAACTCGGCCGGCGCTGCAGCCCGCCGGTTGGAAAACCCACAGTAAACAGCCGTTTAGGCGCGTTACTGCGATTAGCGCGGCGCCTGCGCGGGGAAAGTATTCCGGCTGCTCGTAACCATCCGACGTAGGAGATTTTTGCTATGCGTATTGGGATCAACGGCTTCGGCCGCATCGGACGGAACTTCGCCAAAGCGCTGATGGAGCGCCACCCCGGCATCGAAATCGCCGCGGTCAACGATTTGACGAGCGCCTCGGAATGCGCGCATCTGTTCAAGTACGACTCGAACTACGGCCCATTTGAGGGCGAAGTCTCCGCAAGCGGCGACACCATCAATGCGACCCTCGGTTCGTCGAAGCAGTCGTTCCGCGTACTTGCCGAACGCGACCCGGGTAAGCTGCCGTGGAAAGATCTCGGTGCGGACGTCGTCATCGAATCGACGGGCCTGTTTACCGATGCGAGCAAAGCGCGCGCCCACATCGACGGCGGCGGCGCCAAGAAAGTGCTGATCTCGGCACCGGCAAAAGGCGAAGATATCACCGTCGTGCTCGGCGTGAACGAATCGCAGTACGATCCCGCCAACCATCACGTCATCTCCAACGCGTCGTGCACGACCAACTGCCTTGCGACCGCGGTCAAACCGATCGTCGACAACCTCGGCTGGGTCAAGGGCTTCATGTCGACGATTCACTCGTACACGAACGATCAAAATATTCTCGATGCGCCGCACAAAGATCTGCGCCGCGCCCGCAACGCTGCGACGAATATCATTCCGACCTCGACCGGCGCAGCAAAAGCGCTGTATCTGACGATTCCGGAGATCAAAGGCACGTTCGACGGTTTTGCGCTGCGCGTTCCGACGCCGACCGTCTCGATGGTCTATCTTGTCGCGCAAGTCAAAAAAGAGACGACGAAAGATGAACTCAACGCTATTCTGCGCGGCGCCGCTCAAGGCGATCTCAAAGAGTACGTGCGCTTCAGCGATGAGGAACTCGTCTCGGGCGACTTCAAGCGCTCGCCGTTCAGTTCGATCATCGACGGCCCGCTGACCAATGCCAACGGCGACCTGATCCAGATCGGCGCGTGGTACGACAACGAGTGGGGCTACTCGTGCCGCCTCGCGGACTTGACCGCGATGGTGCTGGAGAAGATTCCGGCAGGCGTATAAGTTGATGCGTCCGCTGACCGAGGCAAACGTTACCGGCAAACGCGTGCTGGTGCGTGAGGATCTCAACGTGCCCATGCAACAGGGCAACGTTGCTGACATGAAACGCGTCGACGCGTCGCTGCCGACACTTCGCTATCTGGCCGAACACGGTGCGCGCACGATCATCGTCTCGCACCTGGGCCGGCCGGACGGTACGCCGAACGCGAAGTACTCCCTCAAACCCGTGGCCGACGCGCTCTCGAAGCGGTTGGCAATGGATGTAACGTTCGCAAGCGACTGCGTGGGCGAGCCCGCTCGCGCTGCCGTTGAAAGCATGAAAGACGGCAGCATCGTGCTGCTCGAGAACGTCCGTTTCCATGCGGGCGAAGAATCCAACGATCCCGCCTTTGCCAAGGAACTCGCCTCGCTTGCAGACGTCTACGTAAACGATGCGTTCGGAACGGCGCACCGCGCGCACGCTTCGACCGAAGGCGTGGCGCATCTGCTCCCGGCGTACGCGGGCTTTTTGATGCAAGCGGAGATCGACGCGCTCTCGCGTCTGGTGAACGATCCCGCCCAGCCGTACGTGTGCGTCATCGGCGGCGCCAAAGTCAAAGATAAAGTCGGCGTCTTCAATCAGCTGATGGAAAAGGTCCGCACGTTCTGCATCGGCGGCGGCATGGCGAACACGTTCCTCGCGGCGCAAGGTGTCGACGTCGGCAAATCGCTGCGTGACGACGACCTCGGCCCGGCTACCAAGATTCTCGAAGCGGCGAGTGCGCGCGGCGTTACCCTGCTGCTTCCGGTCGACGCAGTCGTTTCGGATAGTTTCGATAACGATGCCGGCGCGCACGTGGTCGATCTCGCAGACGTCGGTTCGAACATGATCCTCGACATCGGGCCGAAGAGCGCCGACATCTACGCCAAGGCTATCGAAGACGCGCAAACCGTCGTCTTTAACGGGCCGATGGGTGTCTACGAAAAAGCAGCCTACCGCGCCGGTACCAAACGCGTCGGCGAAGCGATGGCCGCCGCGACGCGCAAGGGCGCAACGACCGTCGTCGGCGGCGGCGACGCAGCCGCGGCCGCCGAAGAGCTCGCTTTTGCGGATAAAGTCACGCATGTAAGCACCGGCGGCGGCGCAACGCTCGAATTTTTGGAAGGCAAAACGCTGCCGGGCATCAAGGCGCTGAATGCCGGTTAGCGCCCGCGCGCGCGTGTGCGCAGGCAATTGGAAGATGTACAAGACCGCGAGCGAGGCTCGCGCATTTTTCGAGGCCTTTTTGCCTCTCGCGCAGGGCATACCGGACGCCGTGGACCTCATCGTTTGTCCGCCGTTCACCGCGCTCCAAGCAGCGCGCGATATACTTGCATCGCAAACGCGCGTCAAACTCGGCGCGCAAAACATGCATTGGGAACCGCAGGGCGCGTTTACGGGCGAGATATCGGCGGGGATGCTGACGGATCTCGGCGTGACGCACGTCATTCTCGGACACTCGGAGCGCCGCCAGTACTTCGGCGAGACCGACGAAAACGTCCGCCGTAAAACCTTTGCCGCACTCGAGGCGGGTCTCACGCCAATCGTCGCAGTAGGCGAGACGCTCGACATCCGCGATCGCGGCGAACACGTCGCTCATACCGTATCGCAGACGAAGGCCGCTTTCGCCGGATTGGAAGCGCAAGACGTAGCGCGCTGCATCGTCGCGTACGAACCGGTTTGGGCTATCGGTACGGGCAAAAACTGCGACGCGAACGATGCGAACGAGATGATGCGGGCGATTCGCGGCTGCGTGGCCGGACTGCAAAACGTTCCGATTCTGTACGGAGGCAGCGTGAAACCCGATAACATCGCACTCTATGCCGCGCAGTCCGATATCGACGGCGGATTGGTCGGCGGTGCATCGCTCGATCCGGCCGGCTTTGCAAACCTCGCTTCACAACTGGCAAACGCCTCGTGATCCTTAGACCGCTCGTAGTTTGTGTCCTCGATGGATGGGGATGCAGCGATAAAACGCACGGCAACGCGATTGCTGCAGCAACGCTGCCCGTGTGGAACGGCTTTTTCGAAAAGTATCCGTGGACGATGGTCGAGGCCAGCGGCGAAGCAGTGGGGTTGCCCAAAGGTATTATGGGCAACAGCGAGGTCGGTCACTTAAATTTGGGCGCCGGACGCGTGGTTCCGCAAGGCGTTACCGTTATCGATGCGGATATCGAATCGGGCGACTTTGCGAAAAACACAACGCTGCACGCCTGTATAGCGCATGTGAAACGCACCGGCGGCACGCTGCACTTTATGGGCCTGCTCTCCGACGGAAAAGTGCACAGTTCGATCGACCATCTGTTCGAACTGCTCCGCGTAACGAACGGCGAAGGTGCGGCATTTGCGGTGCACGCGTTTCTCGACGGGCGCGACACGCCGCCGCGTTCGGCCGAAACATATCTAACGCAGCTGCAGTCGCAGATCGACGCGCTCGGGCAGCCGAACGCGGTCCGAACCGTGATCGGGCGCTTCTATGCGATGGATCGCGACAAGCGCTGGGAACGTACGCAGGCCGCCTACGATGCATTAGCGCGAGGCGAGGCCGAGGTACGCGCAACGACGGCGCTCGAAGCGCTGGAGATGGCGTATACGCGCGGAGAGAACGACGAGTTCGTGCGGCCGACGATCGTCGGCGAACCGCGGCCGATAGAAGACGGCGATGCCGTCATCTTCTTTAATTTCCGTCCCGATCGTGCGCGCCAGATGACGGTCGCTTTCACCTCCGGAGACGTGCCGTTTCCGACGGTTCGATTCAGCGACTTCGTCTTCGCTACCATGACGAAGTACGATGAGACGTTTCCCAACCCGGTGCTGTTTGGGCCTCGCCCGCAGTTCGATACGTTCGGCGACGTCGTCTCTCGTAACGGTCTGCGTCAACTTCGTCTGGCAGAGACCGAAAAGTACGCGCACGTGACGTATTTCTTCAACGGTGGTATCGAGAAGCCGTTCCCGGGCGAAGACCGCGCGCTGGTGCAATCGCAAAAAGTCGCAACCTACGATCTGAAGCCAGAGATGAGTGCGGCCGGGATCGCGGACACAGTAGTCAAAGCCACAGAAGACGGAACGTTCGATGTCGTGATCGTCAA
>DASSRQ010000020.1:0-4759 GCA_035701665.1 Vulcanimicrobiaceae bacterium | reverse complement strand
GATGCGATTCTGCACGGCACCCGGCTGCCGATGGCCATCGAAGCCACGCCGCAAGGCACCCACATCAGCCTTCGTGTGCCCAGCTCGCAGGAGAGCATTTTACACGCGCGCTAGCTTGCCCGCATGGTCAAGCAGCTCGTTCGCGCCTTCGAATACGCCGTTCCCGACCCGTTCATCTTCGCCGTCGGTTTGACGCTGCTTACGGCAGCGCTCGCATTCGGGTTCGCTCCGCATCATGCGCCCGGCGAAGTCCTCGCGGGCTGGTATAAAGGCATCTTCGATATTCTGCAGTTCGCGCTGCAGATGATCTTGATTCTGGTGACGGGCTATGCGCTTGCGGGCAGCCCGCCCGTGGCGCGCCTGCTGCAGCGGCTTGCCGCGCTCCCGAAAAACGGCAAAGATGCCGTTACGCTTACGTTTCTTGTTTCGGCGCTGGCGTGCTGGCTGAACTGGGGATTCGGCCTCGTCGTTGCAGCACTGCTCGCGCGCGAGATTGCAAAACGCCTGCAGATCGATTTCGGCTGGCTCGTTGCAGCGGCGTACAGCGGGTTTCTAATCTGGGCGAGCGGACCGTCGAGTTCTATCGCGCTGGCGCAAGCGACGCCCGGCAGTAAACTCAACATCGTGCAGAGCCTGACCGGCCACGTGCTGCCGATCTCTTCGACGATCTTCACGCGCTTTAATGTCGTGCCGTGCATCGTGCTGGTTGTCGTACTGGCGATCGTTTTCCGCGCAGTCGAGCCGGCCGACGCGGTGTATGCCAATCCCGCAGCCGGCGATGATGCGCCCGTTCCCACGCGCATTCAACCGCAGCACACGCTGGCCGCGCGCTTGAACGACGCGTGGATTTTAAACGTGATTCTGGCGCTCGCCGGATTCGGCTACGTCATCTCGACGTGGATCTCAGGCGGGTTCTCGCTCGATATCAATCTGGTAATCTTCATCTTCTTCTGCGCCGGACTACTGCTGCATTGGCGCCCGCGCGCGTACGTCGCGGCGATCAACGATGCGGCGCGCATCACGGGACCGCTCATCGTGCAGTATCCAATCTACGGCGGCATCATGGGCATCATGACGGCAACGGGCCTTGCCGGCGTCATCGCTGCCGGCTTCGACAGTTTTTCAAACGCGCATACGCTGCCGTTCTGGAACTACATTGCCTCGATCTTCATCAGCCTGTTCGTCCCGAGCGGCGGCGGTCATTGGGCCGTCCAAGGACCGTTCGCTGTCCCCGCTGCGGTGAAGATGCACGCATCGCTGCCGGCAACGGCGATGGCCGTTGCAATGGGCGAACAAGTCGCCAACATGATTCAGCCGTTCTGGGCGCTGCCGATCTTGGCGATCGCGGGCGTGGGACTTCAGCGCGTGATGGCGTTTACCGCGATCGCTTTCGTAACCGCGCTCGTAATCTTCGGACTCTCGCTGCTGTTGCTCATATAGCGCCAGCCGTTCAGCACGTACTGCACGGCGAGTGCGGCGAGGATGATGCCGAGCAAGCGCGTCACCACGTGGATGCCGGTGTTGCCGATAAGGTGCTGGAAGCGCGTCGCGCCGCGCATAAACAGCCACGTCAGTGCGAGCGCCGCAGCGCACGCGATGAAAACCGTAAACAACCGCGCCGGATCGCCGTGTGCGAGATTGACCAGCAGCATGACCGTCGCAATCGTACCGGGCCCGGCGATCATCGGAATCGCAAGCGGAAACACGGCGGGATTCTCGGTTAACGCGGCTTCGCGTTCTTCTTCCTCGGTTCGCTTCGTGCGCGTCGGGCGCGCGAAGAGCATGTCGATCGCGATAAGGAACATCAAAATGCCGCCCGCTATCAAAAAAGCGGAGAGCGTTACGCCCAGATAATTCAGCAGCGGCCGTCCGATGACGCCCATCACCAGCATCACGGCTGCAGCGACTATCACCGCCTGATCCACGACCTTCGGCCGCCGCTGCGGCGGCAGCGCGATCGTGGCGGCAAGTGTAAGCGGAATCATTCCGATCGGATCGATGATCGTGAACGCGGTCGCAAACGCGGTGAATGCAAATTTAAGATCCGGCATGCTCGTATGCCGGGGCAATTCCAGCAGCCGCTCGCGTATTCCCAGGCCGCGGGCGAGAGCCGCCGAAGCACGCGGCGATGCATCTCCTGGCCGTCTTACTTGCAGCGGCGTTTCAAGCCGTGCCCTCACCGTCACCGGCGGCATCGGCACCGCCGTCGCCGGCGGCAACCGCGCCCGCTTCACCGTCGCCGCTTTCGGCATCGGTAACCGCCGTTGCACTGCAGCCGGGCGCTTCGCAGACAATTACGATCGCGAACGGCGCGCAGCCCATTACCGCGACGCTCGACAACGTCGTCGCGGCCGTCACGATCGACCAAAACGCGCATACCGTAACGCTGACGGCCGGTCAGCAGCCGGGTCGCGCAACACTGACGATAACGGACGGCAGCGGAGCGTCGATCGCGCTTCCCGTGCGCGTTGCGTTTCTCGCCGCGACGATTCCGCAATCCGTCACACTTCGCGTAACGGGAGACGCGCCCGATTCCGCGTGGCTGCAGGCGCAAGTGCGCCGCGCGGTCCTACAGCAGCTCGCGCTTCAGCCCGGCGTGTCTCCAAAGAACGTGCAGTTCGCCGCGTATGCCGTGCCGCAGCCGTTCGCGCCGGGCGCGCAAGCGGCAATTCCCGTCAACGTAACGGTTCCCGGCGCAGACACCTACCTCGACGCTGCCGCAACCGTGAACGTAACGCTGCAAAACGTCGCATCGAATGCATTTGAATCCCCCGTGCTGCTGTACGACGACGATCCGGAAAAGATCGTTTCGAACGGCGTGCTGTTCCGCGGGCAGATCGCACGCGGTACGCCGGCACGCTTGTACTACTATCACCAGAACATGGATGCACCGCGGCGGCTGCTCGTCGTGCTCTCGCCGTTATCGGATCGCGCGTTGTCGATCGTGCAAGTCGTCGATGCATCCGCGGGACCAAACATCGACGTCATGAGCGTAGGCCATGCGGTCACGCGCGACTTTCTCGTACGCAAGCCGCACAATCAAGGCGTGCTGATCGATTTGGCAGCGCCGCTCGCCATCGACGATTTCCCGGTCATGCAGCCGCTGGACGGCGCGGCAGGCAGCATCGGGCTGAACGTTACGAATGGCGGCCCGGTGAGCGTAACTGTCCTTGCGATGCCGGTCGATGCGACCGCAGCCGATATCGCCGCTGCATTGAACGGCCCGCAACTGCCCGGCGACGGTCATCACCGTACCGGCATGTTCGACATCTCGAACTTCGCGCAAACGGCGCTCGCATATACGATCGGCAGCGACGACGTCAGCGTCGAGTACGGCGCGGCGACGCCGCCGGCCGCGGCGCAGCAAAGCGGCCACGACTACGGCGAGTACGGCGTCATCCGTACCGTCACGTTCGACATCACCAATCCCGGCACGGATCCGGCAAGCATCTATCTCTTCGAACGCCCGCTCGGCGGCGTCGTGCGCAGCAGTTTCATGGTCAACGGCCAGTTAATCGAACTCGGCTGCGCGCGGCTTTCAAACCGCTATCAGATCGGCAGTCCCATCAGCGCGCCGCCCGGCACTTCGCACGTCGTCGTGCAGACGATGACGGACGGCGGCTCGAACTATCCGCTCGAACTCGGCGTTACGGCTACGCCTCCGGCCGCGGCGACGCCGGCAATGACGGCACCGGACGGATGTTTTCCGCCGGCTACGTCAACTTCTCGCGCCCATGCGGGGCCGTAAAATCGATCAGCGGCCCTAGCGGCACGATCCGCGTCGGATTGATGTCGTCGTGCGTGTAGTAATAATGCCGCTTGATGTGGTCGAGCCGCACGGTTTGCGAGATGCCGTCAATTTGATAGAGATCGCGCAGATATCCCCAAAGATTCGGATAGTCGACGATGCGCCGCAGGTTGCACTTGAAATGGCCGACGTACACGGCGTCGAACCGCACGAGCGTCACGAACGTGCGCCAATCCGTCTCTACCGGCGTTGGTGCAATCAAATACCGCCGGTGTTCTAACCGGCCTTCCAACTCGTCCAGCATCGCGAACACTTCGCGCACGTTCTCTTCGTAGACGTCTTGCGAGGTGGCGAAGCCTGCCTTGTAAACGCCGTTGTTCAAACTCTCGTAGATACGGCCGTTGAGCCGGTCGATCTCCTCGCGGTATCTCTGCGGATAGAGATCGACGTCCGGATGCTTCGCAAACGGATCGAACTCGGTCTCGAACATCCGCATGATATCGTCGTCGTCGTTGCTGACGATCGTGCGCGACTGCGTGTCCCACAGCACCGGTACCGTGACGCGCCCGGTATACGACGGATCCGTTGCGGTGTACGCCTCGCTCAAAAACGAAAACCCGTTGCACGGATCGGACGTAAACCCGTCGCCCTCGGCGAACCGCCAACCGCGTTCGTCGCGAACCGGATCCACGACCGTCATGCCGATCGCGTCTTCCAAGCCTTTCAGTTTGCGCGCGATGATCGTCCGGTGCGCCCACGGACACGCGTAGGAAACGTACAAGTGATAGCGTCCGGGCTGAGCGGGAACGTCCCGCCCAACCCATTTCTTGAACGCATCGCCTTGCCGGACGAACGCGCCCGTTTCGCTTTGCTCGTCCGGAAACTGCGCCTTCACTTATTGGCGCACCGTCTGCTGCGTAGAGTCCACTTCGCCCGTCACGCTGCTGCTCGTCCTGGTTTTGGCGGCTTGATCTTTCGTCAGCTCTTTCATGAAGCGGTCGGTGCCGGGCT
>DASSRQ010000019.1:0-8762 GCA_035701665.1 Vulcanimicrobiaceae bacterium | reverse complement strand
CGGCCGGCATGCGGCGATCCGGTTCGTGATGCAGCAGCAGCAGCGTGAACGGAACAGCGGCAGCCAGATCCGTAACGTGCAGAAACACGCCGCCGATCAACGAAAACGCCGCCGGCGCGAGCGCAAGAAACGCGCGCTCGCGGTAGATTCGCGCAAGGCTGGGCGCAATGCAGATTCCGAGCATCGCGGCGAGGAGAAACGAGACTGTTCCGGCGCGCATCGCCGCACTATCGGAGGCGCCGGCCTTATGCGCCAAGACGGCAGCACTGAACTGCGCATCGGAACCGATCTCGGAAAGCGCGTGGAACGGCAGGACGTTTTGCACGTATTCCAGTGCAACCGGCGCGCTCACCGCGGCAGCGGAGACGGCGATCAGGGCGATACCCCCGATTGCGAGCGCATTGCGCGAACGCGGAGCCCACAACGCCATGCTCGCACAGACCGCGAGGCCGAGATGCGGCTCGGCCATCGTCGCTACCGCGAAGCACCCCGCGGCGGTCCACCACTGCTTCTGCAAACAATAGGCGGCAGCCGCAAGCGCGCAGACGAACAGCGGAATCAATTCGCCCAAATAGATCGAAGTAACGCAAAGCGAGAGCCACAACGCGGCAACCGCGGCTGCAAGCGGTACGCGCGCGATTGCGCGAACCAAGACGATCGAGGCTGCGGCGGCGCAGAACAACAGCGCCGCCCAGAGTTTAGAAGCGATCCCGAACGGAAGCAGCGCGAATAGCGCAAATACGCCGAGCACGTACGGCGGTTGCGGCGCCGGCAGTACGGTCTCGCGCGCGAACGCCGCATACGCGCCGTCGGTCTTGCGCTGTTCGCATGCGTGCAGCGGCTGCGTTCGATACGGATCGGCGCGCTGCAGTATCGCAGCGCCGCCGCAATAGAACGCTCGAAAATCGAAGTTTCTCGTCATGCCGGCGGTCAGCAGCGCAAACCAGAGCGCGGCCGCGACGACCGCCGCCGACACGATACGGAACATCCGGCTACCGCGGCGTAACGACGAGCCGTTTCATGATGCTTTGCTGCGCCACGCCGTTCGTCAACGTTGCGACGACGAAGTACGTCGTCGGGACGCGAACGTTCGGAGCGTTCAGGCTCAGCGCGCCGCCTTGACCGACGTCGCCTTCCGCAACGGTCGTTCCGGTAGCGCTCATCATGGTGATGCGCACGTCCCCGCGCACGCCGGAGATCTCTGCCGTAACGCTATCGCCGGCGGAGACGACCTGCGCCGACAAGCGTAACTCCGGCGCGATCGCAGGCGCGTTCTTCGCAGTGGGAGCCGGCGAGGCTTGCGCGGCCTGCGGTGCTTGCGCAACGGTACGCGACGGCAGCACCGTCAGCCCGACGCTGCTTTCGGCATGGCGCCCGGCACGCTGCGCGTGAACGACGACGCGAAGATCCTTTCCGGCAGCCGCTGCGGGAACGGCAAACTGCGTAAGCCCCGCAGGCGAAAGATCGCCGTGCGCCCAGGTCGTACCGGTGCCATCGACGAGCCAGACGTCACCGCTTTGCGCGCTCGCGGAGTAGCGCACCTGGACCGTAGCGCCGGCCTGGACCGGCGAGGGCGAAACGGAAAGTTCGTCGATCGAAGCGGGCGGCGCGGCGTTCGCCGGAACCGCCGGCGTCTTCGGAACGACTGAGGCGATCGTGCGCGCGCGTTCGTCTTTCATAAAAAGATTGCGCATCCGCACGTGCAGCGTGTACGGCGAGCCGGCGCCGTCGTGCGGAATCTGGAGTTTCAGCACGCCGGATTGCACGCTCAACCCCGCCGCGAGCTGCAATCCGTCGCGCGTTTGCAGATCGTATTCGACGCTTCCCAACCCCGAGACTTGATACGGGACGCTCAGTACACTGCCCGCAAGGGCTTTTTGCGGCGCGGTGACGTCCAGGATCCGCGGCTCCGAGAGCGCGGCCGCGCCGAGCGAAACGACCGGCACCATCGCAGCCGCAACCAGCTTCCACCACGCGCGGCGCGGGCGTTCCGGAGGCGGCGCTTCGACGGTGAACGCCGCCTCCTCGGAGATGACATGCACCAAAGCGCGATCGTACGGGCCCGTCGTGTCCAAACGGACCGGAATAATATCGTCGCGCATCGAGTACGGAGCGACTTCGAGCGTTAACGGATACGCGCTGATCTGAACTCCGCGCGTTTCGACGAACAGTTTCGCGTGCGCCGCGAAAGGCGAGTTGTTGAGAACGCGCAATGCGTACGTTGCCGTTCCGATCCGGCGATCGCAGCCGACGTAGGCAAGGAATGCGGAGAGTTGCCCCTCCGCAACCTTGATCTGCGTCTGCGCTCCGAAGGGCAGTTCGGTCAGCGTTTTCGCCGGCAGTTGCAGCATTGCGGTTATCGCGTAATCACGTCGGGCGTCATGACGAACACGACGTCGGACTGCTGATTTTGATAGTTCGTCGAACGGAACAGCTGGCCGAGAATCGGAATGTCGCCGAGAATCGGCACCTTCTGAATCGTACGCTGCTCGAGCCGGCGCAGCATGCCGCCCATCACGATGGACTCACCCGGCTGCGTGATAACGTCGGTTGCAAGCGTGCTGGTGCGCAGCGCCGGAATCAGGAAGCCGTTCTCCGTAACCGCGTTGCTGAAATCGAGGTCCGAAACGTTCGGCGAGATCTTCGCTTCCACCGCACCGTTGCCGAGCAGCTGCGGCGTCACGTTCAGTTGCACGCCGTAGTCTTTGTACTGGATGCTGACCTGCCCGAGCCCAGTCGAATAGGGAATCGGGAACGAACCGCCGACCAGGAACGTCGCCTGATTGCCGGGCGTCGTAACGAGATCCGGCGCGGAAAGAATGCGCGCGTGGCCTTCTTGAAGCAGTAAGTTCAGCGTCGGCGCAAGCGTAATCGTGCGGAAGAACGCCCCCGTCGTCAGGGCTTTGCCGCCGGGAACGGGATTTTCGACGGCCGGGAAACTCGGTGGGCCGAGCAGATACGTGCCGTTCGGCTGGAAGATCGCCGACTGCAGTTGGATCCCCAAGTTTTTCGCAGCCGTGTTATCGATCTCGAGCACGTACACTTTGATGTCGATCTGACTCATCCGGTCGGTGCTGATCCGGTCGATGAGTTTTCCGTCGCTCGCAAGATATTGGCCGGCGATGCCGCGTGCACGCTGCAGGATCGCTTGCTCGGTTACGGCGTCGCGAACGCGGCCGCTCACGATCACGTTGCCTTTGCCGTCCGGATCCACGCGGATGTCGCTTGCTCCCGGAATATTCGCGATATCGCGCTGCAGATCGCCGAGCGGGTGCGCGACGACGACTGCATTAACGACGGTATATTTTTCGGCTTCGGCAACCTTATCGAAGCGCTGCAGGATCTCGTTGATCTGCTGGTACTCTGCGCCGTCCCGCACCGTGCCGCGGACGACGACCGAGTGACCGAAACTCACGATCTCGACGTTCGGATCGCGCAGCGACGTCCGCAGCATCTGGGCGAGGTCGTCCACTTGCTGCGCCGTCACCGTAACCTCGTACGTAGCACGGTGTCCTCCGGCCCAAACAAAAACCGTCGTGTGTCCCGGCGCTTTGCCGTTGATGACGAGCTGCGATCCCCCCAGCGGAACGACGCCGGCGATGGTGCCGTCGCCGACTGCCAGCCGCTGCAGCCCGGGCGTGCTCAAAATGACCGAATGTCCCGATTGCAGCGATATCAACTCCACGCGATCGGCGGCGGACGCCGGTCCCCATTGCGCGAGCGAAAGAGCAAGCATGCACATCAGTGCCATGACGCTGCGATACAGCCGTGTGACGAACATTGTACGCGTTCTCCTACATCGTGTTTTGTGGCCGCATTATCGCATAGGGTCCGGCGTTAATCCGATAACGGCAATTTCCGTTTGGTCAAGATTGCCGTGAACGCTCGCCGCGCGTCTTGAAACGGGCGTTGCGTAGTGCAATGATGCACGCACCGATAGAGAGGCGGCATTCATGCAAAAACCGATCTTTGCGTTCGCACTCACCGCGTTTGTGATCGCTGCACTAGTGGGTCGCAGCGCTCTGGCGCAAAGCAACGATAAGTCGTTGAACGCGATCGCACGGGCTGACGGATACAGCGTGCAATGGCTTCTTCCGGACCGGGCGGTCCAGCTCTATCGCCCAGGAGTCATCGTCGTGCTCCATCCCGGAGCGACGATGTACGAAGTGAACGACCGCGTCGAATTCGGCGACGTCGCTCCTAGGTACATCAACGGCGATATGCTGGTTTCAAATGCACTGGCGGCGCGGCTCGGACGCTTGGCCGCACTTGCAACAGCTGCTAACCGGACCTCCCAGGGCCGGCTCATGCCGGTTACCGGCCAGCAGAATACTGTCGCAGGCGCACTAACGGTCGACGCGCGACGGCAGAACGGCGCTGAAGCGGTGCACGTCTCCGGACATGCACCCTCCGGCGCACCTGTAACCATCACGCTCCTGGCAACAATATCGCCGGATCTCCCCACAGTCGTGCTTAGCCGCAACGATCTGCAGCCGGATGTCAACGGGCAATTCGAAGCAACGATCTCGATTGCACCCGATTATCTGCGCGACACGCTCGTTCAGGTTCTCGCGACGGCGCCCGGGGCGTCTCCCGCGCAAACAGTCGTAGTCGTCGGACCTCCCAATGCCGGCGTCAACGTACCGTTTGACCAGCCCTATTGCCCAAACAATCTGTGTCCACTGTAGCCTACAAACTGGAGTACAACGACATGTTCCTTTCTATTCTCAAAGCTCTCCGCAACGACGACGGCGCCACGATGGTCGAGTACGGCATTATGGTCGCCCTGATCGCCGCTATCTGCATCACCGTAGTCAGCACGCTCGGCAAGAACGTCAGCAACGCGTTCTCGACCGTCAACGCGAGCATCTAAGCCAACAACGCACGTACCGCTCCATAAGCACTGCGCGGATTCCGCGCAGTGCGGGGCGGCCGTCCTTCAAAGGGGTCGCTACACATGTACAACGTTCTTAAATCGGTGCTGCGCGACGACTGCGGTGCGACGATGGTCGAGTACGGCATCATGGTCGCTCTGATCGCGGCCATCTGCATCACCGTTGTTACGACGCTGGGTCAGAACGTCAGCAACGCGTTCTCGACCGTAAACGCAAGCCTGTAAAGGGAGCACGATGCTAAACCGAGTCATCCAAACACTCAAAGACGACGGCGGCGCGACGATGGTCGAGTATGCGATCATGGTTTCGCTAATCGCCGCCATTTGCATCACCGTCGTCACCACGCTCGGCAAAGAAACGAGCAATGCTTTCAGCACGGTGAACGCGAGCATATAGCGCGATGCTTTACGTGCTGCTCGTTTTACTCGCCTCGGCGATCGCCGCCGTCACCGACCTGCGCACACGGCGGATTTTCAACGCCGTGCCAGCCGGTTTGGCTGCGGCCGGCCTTTCGCTGCACGCGCTGCAAAACCCGCACGGTTTGGCAATCTGCATCGCACTTCTGATAGCAGTGTTTCTGAGCGGAACCTTACTGTTTTCGCTCGGAATCATTGGCGGCGGCGACGTGAAGCTGCTTGCGGCCGCCGCCGCCACTCTCGGCTGGCCTCTGACGATGCCGTTCCTGCTCTACACGATCTTCGCGGGAGCACTGCTCGGCATCGGCATCGCCTGCGCGCGCGGACAACTGCGCGCCACCTTTTCTAATATCTTTGCAATGACGGTACCGATGGCAGCCGGAGGCCGGCCCTCGCTTACTGTTTCTGCCGCCGGCAGCATGCCGTACGGTGTCGCCATTTTTTCCGGCGTCTGTACGCTCGCTCTGGTTCAACAGTTTGGCCTTCACTGAGGTTTTGATATGAACACCCGCCGCATGACGCTGCTTCTCGCCGTACTGCTTGCAGTCGGAACCGGGCTTTTGACGCTCAACTATATTAAAGGGCTGCGCGATTCGTCGCTTGCGGGCGGCGCGCCGCGAACCGTCGTCGTTGCCGCGGTGGACATTCCCGCGCGCACCAGCATCACGCAGAGCATGCTCAAACAGATCCAGGTGCCGGCGACGGCCGCCGAACCGGATGCGCTCGCCGTTCCCGCGCTTGCGGAGAATCAGCTCTCGCTCATCACGATCCCGGCCGGATCGCAGATCACCGCTTCGAAAGTCGGCCGCCCGGCCGACGTCGGACTGCCGGTTCGATTGGCCCCCGGGACGCGCGCGGTCAGCATTCAAATCGATAAAGTCAAAGGCATCTCGGGTTTGCTCGAGCCCGGCGATCGCGTCGACATTCTCGCAATTCCGCCGCACGGCAACGGAAGCGATCTTCCGCACGCAGCGGCGATTCTGCGCGGCATTCGCGTTCTCGCCGTCGGGAACTCGCTCGAAACGAGTTCCGCTACGCCTTCTCCCGAAGAGCAGAATTCGACGACCGTAACGCTTGAAGTCACGCCGAAACAGGCAGACCTGCTGGCGTCGGCCGACGCGAATACGACGCTGCGTCTGGCGCTGCGTTCGCCGCGCGAACCCGTCAACTCCGAACCGACGGAATCGCTGCAGCTTCCGGTGACCGACGCTGCATCGGATCCCGCGCCGCAGCAGCCCGCTCCCGCGCCGGCGCCCGCGCAAGTCGCGGCAGCACCCGCACCCGCACCGGCGCGCCCCGCTCCGCAGCCCGAGCACGGCAATATCATGATCATCGACGGCGACCACGTAGGCTGGTCCGCCGGCCAAGGAAACCGCTAACCGTGGCCGCCGCTTTCCTGGCATTCGTCGGCGCAAAAGGCGGCGCCGGGACGTCGACGTTGTGCGTCGAGCTCGCGAAAGCGCTGCGCGAAGAAACCAACGTCACGCTCGTCGACGCCGATCTCTCGGGCCGGCGCAGCTTGGGCATTCTCACCGACGCCGTGCGCTATCTGGATGCAGAACGCGCGCAGCGCTCGCAGCACGTCGCGCAAGCGCGCGTGCAGGGGTTCACCTTACTCGAACTTGCGGAGTCGTACGAGAGCCCCTTTACGCTTAGCGCCTCGGAGATCGAGTCGGCCGCCGCGTCGATCGCCGGAAACGGTATCGTGCTGGTGGATCTTCCGCTGCCGTTCACCGCAAACGTTCGTCCGTTCGTCGTCCGCGCATCGCGTTTCGTCGTCGTCACCGAGCCGTCGCTGCTCGGCGTAACGGCGGCGAAGTCGCTGATCTCGCAGATGCTGCACTTCGGAATTCCGAAGAACCGCATCGCACTCGCCGTTACGGCGCGCTCGGCCGGACAGGCCATAAAACGCGCCGAGATCGAGCGGATGCTCGACGCGCCGGTGCTCGCGGAGATTCCGCCGTCGAACGATCGGAACTTCGCGCGGGCGATCGCGCAATTGCAGCGCGAGATCGCTCGCGTGGCACCCGAGCCTACGCTGCACGCACTGCTTGCGTCCGATTCCGGCGAAGTCCGGGATCGCCGCGCCAATAAACGCCGCGAAGAGGCTGCGGCCGACGTAGCGCTGCCGGCACTTCCGAGAGCCGGCATCGACCCGACGCCGCAGAGTAAGGTGAAAGCCGCTATCCACGAAGCGCTTGCGAAGCAGATCGATCTGCTGGACGCCGCGAAAGTGCAGGGCGACGCCGCCAAACTTGCGGAGCTGCGCTCGCGCATCGCCGGCATCGCGGACGATATCTTGAAGACCGGCGAGTTCGCCGGAAGCGCCGAGACCGTCGCGCAGATCAAACAGGACGTCGTGAACGAAGCGCTGGGCTTCGGTCCCATCGACGAGTACCTGCACCATCCCGACGTTACCGAGATCATGGTCAACGGCCCCAACGACATCTACGTCGAGATGGCCGGCATCATCCATAAGACGCACAAGCATTTTTCGAGCGAAGCGCAGCTACGGCTCGTGATCGAACGCATCATCGCTCCGCTCGGACGCCGCGTCGACGAGTCGGTGCCGATGGTCGACGCGCGCCTGCGCGACGGCTCGCGCGTAAACGCCATCATCGAACCGGTCTCGCTCAACGGTGCCACGATTACGATCCGCCGTTTCGGCAACAAACGCTTGACGGCCGACGATCTCGTCGCGAAAGAGTCGGTCACCCCCGAAGTCTTGGACTTCTTGCGCGCCTGCGTTGAAGCGCGCCTGAATATGGTCATCAGCGGCGGTACCGGTTCCGGTAAAACGACGTTCCTCAACGTGCTTTCGTCGTTTCTGCCGCGCAAGGAACGCATCATCACGATCGAAGATGCTGCCGAACTGCTGTTGAACCAGCCGCACGTCGTTCGCTTAGAGTCGCGCCCGCCAAACCTGGAAGGACGCGGCGAGATCACGATCCGCGACCTCGTACGCAACGCGCTGCGCATGCGTCCCGATCGCATCGTCGTCGGCGAGGCCCGCGGACCGGAAGCGCTCGACATGCTGCAGGCGATGAACACCGGTCACGACGGATCGCTCACGACGATTCACGCCAACACCTCGCGCGACGCGCTCTCCCGCATCGAGACGATGGTGCTGATGTCCGGCTTCGATCTGCCCGTCCGCGCGATTCGCGAACAGGTCTCGAGCGCAATCAATCTCGTCGTGCAAACCGCGCGTTTACGCGACGGAAGCCGCAAAGTGACCGCCGTCAGCGAGATCATCGGCATGGAAGGCGACACCGTCACGATGCACGACATCGTTCGCTTCGTCCAGCACGGCTTGGACGAGAACGATCGCGTGTTGGGCGAGTATCAGTACATGGGTGTGCAGCCCGTTGCACTGCAGCGTTTCGCCGAGTACGGCATCCCGTTCGACCTGCGTAAACTCTCGTCACTTACCTTGGCATCGCACGCATGG
>DASSRQ010000018.1:0-2506 GCA_035701665.1 Vulcanimicrobiaceae bacterium | reverse complement strand
TGCGCAGTCCCTTGCCGCCGGACCAACGCTCGCGCATGCGATGACCAAACGAATGCTGCACGAAGAGTGGGATATGCCGCTCGATGCGGCGATCGACGCGGAGGCACGCGCGCAAGCCGAACTTATGGAGACGAGCGATTTCCGCCGTGCCTACGAAGCGTTCGTGAACGGCCGGCGCCCGGTCTTCGAGGGCGATTGATCGTGCCTGACCGTTCATATCTGTCTTGGCCGTTCTTCGAAGCGGATCACCGCGCGTTCGCGGAACGCATCGGCGAATGGTCCGGCGCGCATTGTCGCGCGGACGAACGATCGGAATACGAAGCGGTTGCAGCGTACGCCCGCGAGCTCGGCAGCGCCGGTTTTCTCGAAAGTTTGCGGACACTCGACGTTCGCACGATTTGCCTGACGCGCGAAGCGCTTGCGTATAACGACGCCCTGGCCGACTTCGCGTTCGCTATGCAAGGGCTCGGGAGCGCACCCGTCTCGCTGTTCGGAACGGACGGCCAGCGGGCATCGCTGCTGGACGGAATCGTCGCGGGGACGACCATTGGTGCTTTTGCGCTGAGTGAAAGAGAAGCCGGAAGCGACGTCGCGGCAACGGCAACGACAGCGCGCCGCGACGGCGGCACCTACGTCATCGACGGCGAAAAGACGTGGATATCGAACGCGGGTATCGCGGGTTCGTACATCGTGTTCGCGCGCACGTCACCCGACGGCGCGAAAGGCCTTTCGGCGTTCGTCGTTCCGGCGAATACTGCGGGTTTGAGCATTACGAAGCAGATCGAAACGATCTCACCGCATCCGCTCGGAACGCTGCGCTTTGAGAACGTCGTCGTGCCGGCGGCAAGCCTGATCGGCGGCGAAGGGCAAGGCTTCAAGATCGCGATGGCTACGCTCGACGTCTTTCGTGCGACCGTCGGCGCCGCTGCGTTGGGATTTGCGCGCCGCGCGCTCGATGAGACGATCCGCCACGTACGCGAGCGTAAACTCTTCGGCGAACCGCTCGCGTCTATGCAACTAACCCAAGCCGCCATTGCAGAGATGGCGACGCGCATCGATGCCGCAGCGCTGTTAGTGTACCGTGCAGCGTGGACCAAAGATCGAGGAGCCGAACGCATTACGCGCGAGGCTGCAATGGCCAAATGGAACGCTACCGAAACCGCGGCATACGTTGCCGACCGGGCCGTGCAGTTGTTCGGCGGACGCGGCGTGACGCGCGGCGAGATCGTCGAGCGAATATACCGCGACGTGCGCGCGCTGCGCATTTACGAAGGTGCGAGCGAGATCCAGCAAGTCGTGATCGCGCGCTCGGTGCTGGGATGACGGCGCACGTCGATCGTTTCTGCGCCGATGCATTGCCGCCGCGGACGAAGTGGCCGGACCTGTTGTTCGATCTTCCGGAGCTGCGCTTCGATCCGGTCATGAACGCATCGGACCGGTTATTGGACGTACACGTGCGCGAAGGCCGCGGCGGGCGGCGCTGCATTCTTTCGCCGGATCTCACGTGGACGTACGCGCAGTTGCAGCAGAAGGCCAATCAAATCGCGCGTGTGCTCGTCGAAGAGATGGACGTCGTTCCCGGCAACCGCGTGCTGCTGCGCGGCTTCAACTCGCCGATGCTTGCCGCGTGCTGGTTTGCCGTGCTCAAGGCCGGTGCCGTCGCCGTAACGGCGATGCCGCTTTATCGCGCAGCCGAGTTGCAGACGATCCAGGAAAAGGTAAGGGTCGAGCACGCGCTCTGCGATATCCGGCTCGCAGATGAGCTGAACGCGACCGAAAACCGCGATCGGCTGCGCACCCTGTTTTGGGGCAACGGCGAATTGGAAGCGGCGATGGATGCAAAGCCGGATTCGTTTGAAAATGTTCCAACCGCAGCGGAAGACGTTGCCATCATCGGCTTTACGTCCGGTACGACGGGAAAACCGAAAGCCGCCGCGCATTTTCATCGCGACTTGATCGCGACGTGCGAAACATACGGCAGGCACGTACTGCAGGTCCGGCCCGATGATCTAATAGCCGGAAGCCCGCCGCTCGGCTTCACGTTCGGCCTGGGCGGTCTGCTGTTATTTCCGCTCCATGCGGGCGCGGCGACGCTGCTGCTCGAGAAGGCGCAACCGGAACCGCTGCTGCAGGCGATCGCGCAGCACAAAGTGACGACGATATTTACGGCACCGGTCGCCTACCGCGCAATGACGGATATGCTCGAAGCGCACGATATCCGCTCGTTGCGAAGCTGCGTCTCCGCCGGAGAGACGCTGCCCAAGCCGGTGTGGGACGCATGGCATGCGGCAACGGGGCTGAGAATCCTCGACGGTATCGGCAGCACCGAGATGCTGCATATCTTTATCGGCTCGCCGGAAGACCGCGTCGTCGCGGGTTCCACCGGGCAGCCCGTTCCGGGGTACATAGCCCAGATTCACGACGATAGCGGCAACGAAGTCGCGCGCGGCGAGATTGGAAGGCTTGCAGTAAAAGGCCCGACCGGATGCAAGTATCTCGACGACGA
>DASSRQ010000017.1:0-2071 GCA_035701665.1 Vulcanimicrobiaceae bacterium | reverse complement strand
AACGGAACGGTAACCGTCACGCTCGCAAACAATCCGAGCCATTTAGAAGCGGTCGATCCGGTCGTCGAAGGCGCAACGCGAGCGCTGCAGACGGATCATTCGCAGCCGGTGCCGCTGCACGACGTGCGCAAGGCCGCCCCGATTCTCATTCATGGCGATGCCGCATTCCCGGGTCAAGGCATCGTCGCGGAAGTCTTCAACCTTCAGTCGCTGCCCGGGTATCAAACCGGCGGCACGATTCACATCATTGCGAACAACCAGGTCGGTTTCACGACGGATCCGCGCGACAGCCGCTCCACGCGATATGCCTCCGACCTTGCAAAAGGCTTCGACGTGCCGATCGTGCACGTCAACGCCGACGACGTCGAGGCATGCATTTGGGCCGTGCGTCTTGCAGTCGAGTTCCGCAAGCAGTTCGGCCGCGACGCGGTGATCGACGTCATCGGCTACCGCCGCTTCGGCCACAACGAACAGGACGAGCCCGCATACACGCAGCCCGAAATGTACGACGTCATCAAAGCGCATCCGACGGCGCGCGAACTGTTCGCAAACAAATTGATCGCGCAAGGCGTGCTTCCGAAGGAGCAGGCCGACGAACTCGTTGCGCAAGCAACGGCGCAGCTGCAAGAGGCGCACCGTTCGGTCAAGGGCGATACGAAACACGATCTCGCGGGCATGCTTGCGAAGCTCACTGCGACGCCGGTGGAAGCCGCGGGCGCGCTCAAAGTGGACGAAGCCCAGCTGCGCGCATGGAGCGACGAGCTCGTTACCGTCGAGCCCGGATTTAACACGAACAAGAAGCTGCAAACGCAGTTCGATCGCCGCAAGGCCGGCATTGCCGAGCGCGGCGTGATGGATTGGGGCATGTCGGAGGCGCTGGCATTCGCGTCGCTGATCACCGGTGGAACGCCGGTCCGTATCACCGGACAAGACACCGAGCGCGGCACGTTCAGTCACCGCCATGCGGTGCTGCACGATCCGTCGACCGGCGCGCGCTACGTGCCGCTGCAGCATCTCTCCAGCGCAAAAGCATCGTTCGAGATTCAGAACAGCCCGCTCTCCGAGTACGCATGTCTGGGCTTCGAGTACGGCTACAGCGCCACCGTCCCGCGCGGTCTCGTGCTGTGGGAAGCGCAGTTCGGCGACTTCAATAACGGCGCGCAGATCATCATCGATCAATTCATCGCTGCCGGCCAAGCGAAGTGGGGACAGACCGCGCGTCTGACTTTGCTGCTGCCGCACGGGTACGAAGGTATGGGACCGGAGCACTCGAGCGCGCGCCTCGAGCGTTTCCTGCAACTCGCTGCGGAAGGCAATCTGCGCGTTGCCAATCTCTCGAACGCGTCGAACTACTACCACCTGCTGCGTCAGCAGGCGACGATGCCGCAGCCGGTTCCGCTGGTCGTCATGACGCCGAAGTCGCTGCTGCGTCAAGAAGCCGCCGGCGGACGTATCGACGAGATGGCAAACGGCAAATTCCGTCCGGTCATCGACGATCCGAATGTCAAAGACAAGAACAAGATCGAGCGCATCCTGCTGTGCACCGGTAAGATCTATCACGATCTGACGCAGCACGAGCTGTATGCCAAGATGGAACGCACGGCCATTGTGCGCATCGAGCAGCTCTCGCCGTTGCCGTACCAGCAGATTCTCGACTTCATCGCAACCTATCCCAACGCGAAGAAACTCGTGTGGGTGCAGGAAGAACCGAAGAACATGGGTGCCCGCGCCTACGTACGCCGCCGTTTAATCGAGCGCATGAAAGACGTGATGGAGATCGATTACGTCGGCCGTCCGTACCGTGCATCGCCGTCGGAAGGCTATCCGGGCGCTCACGCCGTCGAACAAGAGCGCCTGATCAAAGAGGCGCTGACGGAAGCATGATGTTTCGCGTCGCGCAGTGGGTTGCCATCGTGCTGCTCTGCGCGGCTTGCATCATCATGTGGTGCGAAATAGCGTTCGGATGGCGGCCCGCCTGGGCCGATCCCGCCATATTTGCAATCAACGCGTTCTTCATCACGGTGCTGCTCGTGCAGATCCGTAAGCAGCGCCGGCAGTCGCAATGAACGAA
>DASSRQ010000016.1:0-12785 GCA_035701665.1 Vulcanimicrobiaceae bacterium | reverse complement strand
AATGCCGGACGTAATCGCCGTCCACTGCTTGCCGCCGTCGTGCGTGCGGTACACGTACGGATGATTGTCGTCCAAACGATGACGGTCGACGATTGCGTACGCGGTGTTCGCGTCGAACCGGCCTGCGTCGACAACGCCGATCTTGCTCCACGCGCTCACGTGCGGGATCGAGACGTTCTGCCAGTGCGCGCCTTTGTCGCGCGTCAACCAGATCAGACCGTCGTCGGTACCCGCCCAAATGGTATGCGCGCGGACGGGCGAGGGCGCGATCCAATAAACGACGCCGCGCCGCGGCAAACCGGTTGAATCGTTCGCGGTGTACGAATCGAGGGTAGGCGGTACGACGTTTCGCGGCTGCGTGAGATCCGGACTGATGATCTGCCACGACTTTCCGGCATCGCCGCTGCGGAAGATGCGCTGATGGCTTGCATAGATCACGCGCGGATTCAGCGGTGAAACGACGATCGGCATCGTCCACGTGTTGCGCCAGACCGTATTGGTGTATTTGGCCGTTGGATCGAGCACCGTCTCCCAATTCGTATCGATATTTTCGTACGTTCCGGTGCTGCTGAACAGCACACCCGGATGCAGCGGATCGGCCGCGATCGTGCCGCTCTCGCCGCCCGCATCGATCGGTTTCCAATCGAGCATCGAGATCTTGCTGTGAATGCTGCGGCTCGGTACGGCAACCGCGCCGGAGTCTTGCTGCGCGCCGTAGACCCAGTACGGGAAGCGGTTGTCGGTCACCACGTGATAGATCTGCGCGGTCGATTGGTTGTACCACGTGCTCCACGTCTTTGCGCGATCCAGACTTACGACGACGCCCTGATCGCTTCCGAGGATAACGTGGTTGGAGTTGGTTGGATCGACCCAGGCCGCGTGATAATCGTCGCCGCCCGGCGCGCCCTTGACGGCGTCGAACGTGATGCCGCCGTCAGTCGACCGGTACGTCGACGTGTTCATCACGTACACGACGTTCGCATCTTTCGGATCCGCCGTAATCTGTCCGAAGTACCAGCCGCGTTTCCAGATGCGGCCTTCACCGTCGGTTTTCGTCCACGTCGCGCCCGCATCGTCGGAACGGTATACGCCGCCCGTCTTGTCGTCGTTCGTATCGACGATCGCATACACGCGCTTCGGATTCGCAGCCGGAACGGTGATGCCGATGTGGCCTACGATGCCCCCGGGAAATCCGTGCCCGGTGATGTGCGTCCACGTCTTTCCGCCGTCGCTGCTTTTATAGAGGCCGCTACCCGGTCCGTTGCTGGGCGGATAGACGTTCCACGGCGGACGGCGCGTCTGCCAGAGCGATGCGTATACGACGTTCGGATCCGACGGATCGAGCGTCACGTCTATGGCGCCGGTGTTCTGATCTTTGTACAGGACTTTCGACCACGTTTTGCCCCCGTCGACCGTTTTAAAGACGCCGCGTTCCGCATTCGGTCCGTATTGATGACCGAGTGCGGCGACATACGCGACGTTCGCATCCTTCGGATCGATCGCGATGCGTCCGATCTGGCGCGTGTCGGTAAGTCCGATGTGCGTCCAGCTCGCGCCGCCGTTCACCGATTTGTAAACGCCGTCGCCTTGCTGGATATCCGAACGCATATCGGCCTCGCCGCTGCCGGCATAGATGACGTTCGGATCCGACGGCGCAACCGCAACCGCACCGATCGATGCGACGGGAAGCGAATCGCCGATAGGCGTCCACGTGCGCCCGGCGTTTTCGGTTTTCCAAACGCCGCCGCCGACGGCGCCGAAGTAATACGTGTCGGTGCCGGGAACGCCGGCCACGGTTATCGCACGTCCTGCGCGAACCGGTCCGATGTTACGCCATTGCAGCGCGCCGTAAGGCGTCATGCCGCAGCATAAAAAGATCGCGAGAAACAAAGAAGCAGCGCGTTTCATAACGCGCCGCTTTCTTGCTCTATTCTACGATTCCTGATGTCAGGTTAGTGGCGTTACCAACCGCCGCCGCCGCCGCCGAAGTCGCCTCCGCCGCCGCCGCCAAAATCGCCGCCGCCGCCAAAGCCGCCTCCGTCACCGAAACCGCCGCCGCCCCAATCGCCGCCGCCGCCGCCGCTCATGTCGGCTTGACCGGGATCGGACTGCCAGCCGCCCGCATCCGTGGGTGCGTTTCCGCCGCCCGCAGTCGGGTCGACGTTGCCCCACGCGCCCGTTCCGACGCCGCCGCGGCCGAAGAGCTCGTTGCCGAGCCAGGCGCCGCCGAGTCCGCCGAGCAGGCCGCTAAAGAAGCCGCCGCCTCCGCCGCCCCATCCATAGCCGCCGCCGTAGCCCGGACCATATCCCGGGCCGTAGCCTGGACCCGGGCCTGCTCCCGGTGCGCCGCCGCCGTAATACCGCGGGCCCGAGGCCGCGCGCATGATCGAGCGCAGCACCAAGAAGCCGATACCGATGATCACGATCCACCAAAACACCGAGATGCCTCCTCCGGTCGATGACCGACGGCTATAGGTACTCGAGTTGCCGTACGAAGGTTGCGAGGCGTTATTGCCGCGCAGCGATCCCATATGCGAGCGGTAGATGTCGAGCGCGCCGTTGACGCCGGCGGTCACGCCGCCGTCGAAATCGCCCGTACGGAACTGCGCGTCCATCGCCTGCGCGATGTTGGTCGACGTCTGCGGTCCCCACCAGCCCGAACGTACGAGCGCGGTGTCGGGAATCACGTAGTCTTTGCGGTCGCCTTTATCGATATAGATCAGGACGCCGTTGACTTGCTGCTGCGCGAAAGCATTCTCGGCAGCGGTTCGCACGTCGCCGTTCGGCGCGGATGGAACCGTTTGCACGACGACCTCTTTGCCGGTCTGCGCGTTGAAGTTGCCGATGCGCGTATTCAACTGCGAAACGGTTCCGGCCGAGAGCATCTGCGCATCGTCGTGAACGAACGTCTGCGCGAGTGCCGGTGCCGTTACCGCAAGCGCGGCGATCAGGGCCGCAGCAGCGCGTTTCATGCTTTTCATTGACCTCTTACTTAAAGATACCGCCGGCGAGCAATCCGCCGACGATGCTGAACGCAAACACGAAGATGAACAGCCAGACGCCGATTCGCAGCCATGCTTGGCGGATGCGCGCGCTGCGCCGGCTCACGAAGATTGCGCCTGCGCCGCTGCCGGAGCGGACCACAAACGTTCCAAGTTGTAGAACGCGCGCTGCTCGGGTGTGAACACGTGCACGACCACGGGGCCGAGATCGATCAAGATCCAATTGCCGTCGGCGTAGCCTTCCATGCGTGAAACCTTTAGGCCGGCGCCTTTGATCTTTTCGACGATGCTGTCGGCGATCGATCGCGTTTGAATCTTGGATCGACCCGTCAGCAGCACGAACGTATCGGCGATGATCGTGCGGCCGGCGACATCGATCTCCACGAGTTCGTCGGCCTTTTTGTCGAGTGCGCCCTCGCGCACGAGTTCCAGAATGTCCGGCAGTTCAAACCTCCAATTACCTTAGAGCGGCAAGCGCTTGCGCCGTCTGCGGCGCCGGCTCGATGCGGCTCTCCTGTAGATACCGCAGCGAGTTCTCGATCGTTACACGTAGGGCGCCAAAAAGATCCGTTGCTGCCAAGGCTGCCAAGCCCTCGCGCGCTTCAAACGTCCGTCCCGGCTCGAGCGTGTCGGCCAGATAGACCACCGCGTCCAGCGGCGACATCTCTTTGTCGGCCAGCGTGTGCTTGGCGATGGCGGACAATACCTGCGGATCGGTCACCCCGAACGATTCGCCCGCAAGAACCGCGGCGAGCGGTGCGTGCAGCACGATGGGATTGTTCCGCGCGTACTCGTCTATGGGAACTCCGCGCTGCTCGCATTCGGTCAGCAATCGCTTTGCCGAGTACAACCGCGCAAGGTCGTGCAGCATCGCCGCCAGGTAGGCTTGCCGCTCGTCAACGCCGTGCGCGCGCGCAAGCTCGACGGCCAATCCGGCAACGCGTTTGCAATGTTCGAACCGGTGATCTTGGCCGAGCCACTCGCGAACGCGATCTTCGAGCGCGCCATCCGTTACATCCGCCAACGTTTAGTACAGCGCCGAACGCAAAGCGCGCAGGCGGTTTTTGTAGATCTCGCTTTTGAGATTGCCGGCCCACATAACGAGCGCATTCTCGTTGTTGTCGCTGTAGTAGCCTTTGCGCGTCGAAACGGTCGTGAAACCGTATTTGCGGTAGAGTGCCTGCGCCGCCGTGTTGCTCTCGCGTACTTCGAGCGTCATCCACGACGCGCCGTTTTCGATGGCGCGATCGAGCGCGTGCAGCAAGAGCAGTTCGCCGTATTTGCGACCGCGCATATCCGGACGAACGGCGATCGTCGTTACGTGAGAATCTTCGAGAATAACCCAAATGCCCGCGTAGGCAACCACTTCATCGCCGATCTTGCCGACGAAGTAGTGCGCGAGTTTGTTGTCGTGCAGTTCTTGATAGAATGCGTTTGCGGGCCACGTCGTCGAGAACGACTGCTGCTCGATGAGCAGCACGGGTTTGATATCGGCGTCGCTCATCGGTTCGATGCGCAGCGCCGGAAAGTCGCGTACGCCGGGCCGCGGCTGGAGCTTCATTTTGAACGGCGCTCCGCCCCGGGCTGCGCGCCCCCCGCTTCGCGGGGCCCCCGATCCTCGTGGCGCCTCGATGTCGTGCTACCGCCATTGCTCCCCGAGGGCGCCGCAATTGTCGGGATTCGTGCCGGGGGCAGCTCGCCGTAATCCGCGCGCACTGCGTGAGCGCTGGCAGCGGGTTCGCGCAGTGCCGCCGCTGCAGCGACGCCCAGCGCGGACGGGTCGAACTTCGGGGTTATGGTTTGCACGTTCAAGCCGCGTTCGGCAAGCGCGGGAAGCACGTCCTGTGTATCGCCCAGGACGAGCCCGGGTTGACCGTGCGCCGTTATCTCGCCGATCGCGTCGGCGACGTACCCGGAAGCGCGAAACTGCTCGCCGCGGAGCGTCAGCCGGACCGAGACGACGCCGGTGCGGCCGCGTACGGCCGTAAGCAGCCCGCTTTCGGGAACCTCGATGCCGGCCTCGAGCGCGTCGAACGTGTCGACGCCCACCAGCGGAAGTTGCCAAGCCAGCGCGAGTGACTTCGCATAGCTGATGGCGATGCGCACGCCTGTGAAGCTCCCCGGGCCGATGCCGACGGCCACGCGATCGAGGTCGCTGCGGCCGGCTCCGGCTTTCGCTAGGACGTCCGCGACCGCGCTTAGGCCGCGTTCGAGCGCGGACTTTGCGTCAACGACGCTCGTCGCGATGGGAGTACCGTCGCGCACTACCGCACAGGAGAAGCCGCCGCGTGCCGCATCGATGGCTAGAATCGTCACTTCGAGATCACCGTCACCGTTCGCGGATCTTCGCCCTTGCCCGCAATGACGATTTCGTACGAAGGCGCGGGCAGACGGCCCCCGGCATTCTGCCACCACTCTACGAAGACGATGGAGCCGCCCTCGAAGGCGTCGTCCAATCCCAGCTCGACGATCTCGGCGGGATCGTCGATGCGATAAAGGTCGATATGATCGACCGGTGCCGCGGTGTCCCCCGACGGATACCGGTGCCAGAACGTGAAGGTGGGGCTGCTTACGGGATCGCCGCCCAGCAACGCCGTCGCGGCTGCCTGCACGAACGTCGTTTTTCCGGCGCCGAGCGGGCCGGAAAGACCGACCACGTCGCCGGCTTTAAGCGAGCGGGCAAAGTCGCTTGCAAACGTGCGGAAAGCAGCCTCGCTCGTAAATGTTCGTACCATCTTCGCGGCGAATCATTAACCACTGTGAACCTGCGTTCCGGCTGCGACCACAAAGCAGAGCTGATCGCGCAGGCGCAAGCGTATCTGCAGGAACTGCACGCGGCAACTCAGGCGGCCCGGGAACGGGTTTACGCCGGCGTTGCGGCGCCGTTTTTGGATGCGCCCGGCGCCGCGCCCGACGTGCTGCCCGCGGCGCCCCGAATCGCCGAAGACCCCATATTTGCGACGCGCGAATTCGAGCTTCCGGAGTCGGTACTCGAAGCGCTGGAGCACGGCCACCGTTGACGAGGATTAGTTGAACAACGATATTATTTCGCAGATAAACGTCGAAGATGAGATGCGCGAGAGTTATCTCGCGTATGCGATGTCCGTCATCGCATCTCGCGCGTTGCCCGACGTTCGCGACGGCCTCAAGCCCGTGCAGCGGCGCATCCTGTTCGCGATGCGCGAGATGGGTATGGACCCGTCCAAGCAGCACCGCAAATGCGCCGGTATCATCGGCGAAGTGCTCAAATCGTATCACCCGCACGGCGACTCGTCGGTGTACGACGCGCTCGTGCGCATGGCGCAGGACTTCACGCTGCGTTATCCGCTCGTCGACGGCCACGGCAACTTCGGTTCGATCGATCCCGACTCTCCGGCAGCATACCGTTACACCGAAGCGCGTCTTGCGCGCGCGGCGCTCGAACTGCTGGCGGACATCGATAAAGAGACCGTTGCGTTCGTTCCGAACTTCGACAACCAAGGCACCGAACCGGGCGTGCTTCCCGGCAAATTGCCGCAGCTGCTGCTGAACGGTTCCAGCGGTATCGCCGTCGGTATGGCGACGAACATTCCGCCCCACAATTTGAACGAGATTGCCGACGCTGTTGCAGCGCTCGTCGACGAACCGCAGATCTCCGATGACGATCTTGCAAACATCGTAAGCGGTCCCGATTTTCCGACCGGGGGCATCATTGTCGGACAGGAAGCGATACGCGAAGCGTACCGCACCGGCCGCGGCTCGATCATCATGCGCGGCAAGGCCGAGATCGTCGAAGAAAAAGGCCGCCACAAGATCGTCATCACGGAGATTCCGTACCAAGTTTACAAGAGCCGCATCGTCGAGGCGATCGCCGAAGCGCACGCGGAGAAGCGCATTCAGGGTATCGCGCGTTTGGACGATCTCTCCAACCGCAAAGGCATGAAGGTCGTCGTCGAACTGCAGAAGTCGGCGACGCCGAACGTCGTGCTCAACCAGCTCTACAAGCATACGCCGCTGCAGACGAGCTTCGGCTTCAACATGCTGGCGCTCGTGCCGGTCGGCGAGCCGCGTCCGGACGGAACGGTTGCGCTGGAGCCGCAGGTGCTCTCGCTCAAGCAGATGCTCGAGCACTACGTCGCGCACCGCAAAGACGTCGTCACCAAACGCACGCAGTACGATCTTCGTAAAGCCGAAGAGCGCGCGCATCTGCTCGAAGGCTACCGGATCGCGCTCGACAACATCGATGAAGTCATCGAGATCGTCCGCGCCAGCCAGACGACCGAAGAAGCGCGTACGCGCCTCATTGAGCGCTTCAAACTCACCGAGGTGCAGGCGGCGGCGATCGTCGACATGCGTCTGCGCACCTTGGTCGGGTTGGAACGGCAGAAGATCGAGGACGAGTACCAGCAGCTCATCAAGACGATCGCCGAACTGCAAGACATCCTTGGCAGCCCGCGCCGCATCGCCGGAATCGTCAAAACCGAGATTCTGGAGATCAAGAAGAAGCACGGCGACGAACGCCGCACGGAGATCGTGCCGGCCGAAAACGAGTTCTCGGTCGAAGCGCTGATCCCGAATACCGAAGTTGTCGTGACGTACACCGTCGGCGGGTACATCAAGCGCGTTTCGGTGGACACGTTCAAGACGCAGAACCGCGGCGGACGCGGCGTGATCGGCATCTCGAACCTCAAGCGCGAAGACGTCGTGCGCAACTTCTTCATCACGAAGACGCACGATCACGTCTTGTTCTTCACGAACAAGGGCCGCGCGTACCGTCTGCGCGGATTCGAGATTCCGGATACCACGCGTCAAGCGCGCGGAACGGCGCTCGTGAACCTGCTCACGCTGCCGCCGGGCGAATACGCTACGGCAGTCTTCCCGGTGCAGAGCTTCGAGGGCGAAAACTACTTGGTCATGGTCACCAAAAACGGCGTGATCAAGAAATCCAAACTCGACGACTTCTCGAACGTGCGCCGCAACGGTCTGAATGCGATCGGTTTGGACGAAGGCGACGAACTGCTCGCAGTCGATCTGTCCAACGGCTCGCGCGACATCATTCTCGGCACCACCGAAGGCATGGCCGTGCACTTCAACGAGAAAGACGTGCGTCCGATGGGCCGCAACGCACGCGGCGTCAAAGCGATGACGCTGGAAAAAGGCGACACGATCGTTGCGATGGACATCGTCGAACCGCAGCGCCGCGAAGTGCTGCTCGTCACGACCAAAGCGTTCGGTAAGCGCACGCCGATCGACGACTACCGTCATACCTCGCGCGGCGGCAAGGGCGTCAAGGCGTTTGCGAAGGAACGCGAAGACATCGGTAAGGTTCTCGACCAGATCATGGTCAACGCCGACGACGAGATTCTTATGATCACCTCGTCGAACCAGGTGATCCGTCTGCGCGTCGCCGACATCCGCAAAGCGGGCCGCTCCACCAAGGGTGTGCGCCTGCAGCGCTTGAGCGAAGGCGACGAAGTGATTGCCATCACCAATCTGGGCAAACAGGCAGCTCAGGTAACCGGAATCACCGGCGAACCGGTCAACGCTAGTTGACCGGTGATGTCACCCTAGCGACCGGTGCATAGCAAGCGCAACCAACAACCCGGACCCGCTGTTGAAACGTATGCAAAGGAGTAGAAGCAACCGAAGATGAGCGCGTTAGCGGACGTAACCCAGAACGATTTTCAGTCCGAGGTCCTCGGAGCGGGGCAGCCCGTCCTCGTGGATTTTTGGGCGCCATGGTGCGGGCCGTGCAAGATGCTCGGGCCGGTAGTTGAGAAGGTCGCCGGCGCGCACGCGGGCCGGGCGAAGTTCGTCAAACTGAATACCGACGAGAATCCGAATCTCGCCGCGCAGTATCAGGTCTCGGGCATCCCGTGTCTGATCCTGTTCAAAGGCGGCCAGCCCGTGGACCGCATCGTCGGTTACGTGTCGGAGCAGACGATTACGTCGATGCTCGGCAAACATCTGAGCTAGACTTCCCGCCGGCGTGGGGAATCGGTCGATTCCGCCCATGAACCGTTTGCTCGAAGATGCGCAGATTGCGCCGTTCGAGCAACTCGCAGGCCGCGAGACGGTCAAAGCAGCGGTAAACGAAGTGTTGGAGGCGGCGCGCCGCAGCGAAAGCGGCGTGCCGTCTTTTGCATTGCTGCGCGACACCATCGTGTTGCGTCTCGAGACGTCCCTCGAATCGCAGCGGGCCTCGGGGCTGCTGCCCGTGATCAATGCGACCGGCATTCTCTTGCACACGAATCTCGGCCGCGCGCCGCTCGCAAGGACCGCATTTGATGCCGCAGCCGCCGTTGGCTGCGGGTATTCGAACCTCGAGTTCGATCTCGAACACGGTTCGCGCGGGTCGCGTTACGACCGCACCGGCGCGCTGCTGCGCGAGCTCACCGGCGCCGAAGACGCGGTTGTCGTGAACAACTGCGCGGCGGCCGTGCTGCTCGTTGTCGATACGTTCGCCCGCGGCAAAGAAACGATCGTTTCGCGCGGCGAGCTCGTCGAGATCGGCGGCGGTTTTCGCGTACCGGACGTGCTGCGCCGCGCCGGAACCACGCTGGTGGAATGCGGTTCTACAAACCGTACGCGCGTCGAGGATTATAAGAATGCGCTGACGCCGCAAACGGGATTGCTGCTGCGCACGCATACGTCGAACTTCCGTATCAGCGGGTTCACTGAGGACGCCGATCCCAAAGAACTCGCCGCGCTGGCGCATCGCGCCGGTGTACCGCTTGCGGAAGATCTCGGAAGCGGCGCATTCGTCGATCTGCGCGAGTACGGATTGCCGCACGAACGCACGGTGCAGGAAGCGATTGCGGACGGCATCGGCATCGTTGCATTCTCCGGCGACAAGGTGCTCGGCGGGCCGCAAGCCGGCATCGTCGCCGGCAAACGCGCCCTGATCGCGCGCATGAAGAACAACCCGCTGCTGCGCGCGCTGCGCGTCGGCAAACTGACGATTGCCGCGCTCGGGGCGACGCTGCAGCTGTACCGCGATCGCGAGTCGCGTAAAGAGATTCCATTTTTTGCCATGCTGGAGACGACGCTCGACGAACTGCGCGCGCGCGCCGAGCTGTACGCGAAGGCACTGCCGGTCGAGATCGTCGAGAGCGAAGCGTACGCCGGAGGCGGAACGCTGCCGGAAGCGGCGCTGAAATCGATCGCCGTTTCGATCGCGCCGGGCGATGCGGCGGCGTTCACGGCAAAACTTCGCAGACTCCCGTTGCCGATCATCGCCCGAACGTCCGAAGGACGCGTGTTGCTCGATCTGCGCACGATTCCGCCGCACCACGACGGATACGTTATGACCCATCTTTTTGCAGTGCTCGACACGTAAGCGTATGCACATCGTCGGAACGGCCGGGCACGTGGACCACGGCAAATCTTCGCTTGTCCAAGCGCTGACGGGCACGAATCCCGATCGCTGGAAAGAAGAGCGCGAGCGCGGGATGACGCTGGATCTGGGCTTTGCGCATCTGCGGTTTCCCGACGGCGTCGAAGCCGGAGTGGTCGACGTCCCCGGTCACGAGCGCTTTCTGCACAACATGCTTGCCGGCGCTGCCGGCATGGATCTGTTGCTGCTGGTCGTCGATCTGGTCGAAGGCATTATGCCGCAAACGGTGGAGCATCTGCAGATCCTGCAGTTTCTCAACGTGCGCAGCGTCTTGGTTGCAGCGACGAAAGCGGATCTGCTGCCGCCCGCGGGCGTCGAACCGGCGTGCGAGGCGCTGCACGAATCGCTGCGCGACTCGATCGCCGCGGATGCCCGCGTTATCGCGGTCTCCGCGGTCACCGGCTCGAATCTCGACGTGTTGAAAAAAGCGATTCACGACTCGCTGGCTCAGCTGCCGCCCCGCGACGCGAACGCTCCGGCGTATCTTCCGATCGATCGCGCGTTCGCTCTGCCGGGACACGGCACGATCGTTACCGGTACGCTGATGCAAGGCGCAATCGCGGCCGGCGATACCCTGACGCTGCAGCCTTCGGGCAAGAGCGTGCGCGTGCGCGGCGTGCAGACGTTTCACGAGAAGCGCGAGCGCGTGCTGGCAGGCTCGCGCGCGGCAATCAACGTTCCGTCGGTCGCCGCAACGGAGATCGCGCGCGGTGAAGTGCTCGGTGCGCCGCAGTTCGTGCCGTCCAATGCATTCGACGTCCAATTCACGCCGGTTGCCGGTGCGCTGCCCATCCTAAAGCGCCGCAACGCTGTACGCGCGTACGTCGGGTCGGCAGAGATTCTCGGTACGCTCGTGCTGCCGCAGATTCCGGCAACCTGCGAACGAGTGCATGCGCAGTTGTTTTTGCAGACACCGGTTGCCGCGCCGCCGCATTCGGCGTTCGTCGTGCGCCGTCTCTCACCCAAAGATCTGCTCGGCGGAGGCCGGCTCTCCGCAGCGGGAACAGCCGACGACGTTACGCCGCAGAGCGATCCCGTGAGCGATCGCGTCGCCGCCGCGCTGGAACGCAGTGCGCGCGTCGTCTCGACGCCCGCGGAGCTTGCCGCCGACCTGAATCTACTGGAAGCGCGCGTGGAAGAAGTGCTGCAGAGTTTAGCGGAACGCGGCGAGGTCATCGCCGTCGCGCGCCCGCTTGCGTATGCAGCCAACGCACCGGCCCGGACGTTGCTGGAAAGCATCGCCGCCGAACTTCGCGCCCGCCAGGAAGCCGAGCCCTGGGCGATGGGACAGACCTCGCTGGCGCTCTCGCGCACGCTGAACCTGCCGGAGACGGTGCTGGCGCGGCTGCTGCAGGCGTTTGCGCGCGACGGCCTGCTCGCGCACCGCGCGGGATATTTTTCGACGCCGGAGTTCGTTCCGGAGTTGACCGCCCCGCAGCGAACGTTTTTCGACGAGCTGTTGGCCGGCGATCCGGCGGCGCCGTTCGTACCGATCGCGCTGAGCGCGGCCGTTACCGGCGTGAAGCAGTCGCGCGTTCCCGGCGCGGGCAAGGCGTTCGATATGCTGATTGCAAAAGGGGCGCTCGTGAAAGTGAACGATGACCTTTATAAAGGTCAGCAGATTGCGGCTATCCGCGCTCGCGTCGAAACGTTTCTGCGGGCAAACGAGCGGATGACGATGGCGCAGTTCCGCGACCTTATCGGCACCTCGCGTAAATATGCGGTGCCGCTGCTCGAATGGTTCGACGCGCGCGGCATTACCGTGCGCAGCGGCGACTTCCGCATGCTGCGTGGCCGCGCATGATCGACCCCGCGAGCATTCCGAAAGCCGAACTGCACCTGCACATCGAGGGTACGTTCGAGCCGGAGCAGATCTTTGCGTTCGCTGCGCGCAACAACGTCAAACTCAAGTATTCCAGCGTAGAAGAACTGCGCAAAGCGTACGAGTTTACCGATCTGCAGTCGTTCCTCGATCTGTACTACGAAGCGATGTCGGTGCTGCGAACCGAACGCGACTTCGAAGAACTCACCGCGGCGTATCTCTGCCGCGCCGCATCGCAAAACGTCAAACACGCGGAGATCTTCTTCGATCCGCAAGCGCATACGGCGCGCGGGGTCCGCTTCGAAACGGTGCTCGAGGGGTTGTGGGCTGCGCTTGCGCGCAGCGAACGCGACTACGGGGTCACGACTAAATTGATCATGTGCTTCCTGCGCGACCAATCCGCGGAAAGCGCGATGCAGACGCTGGATGAAGCGCTGCCCTTTGCCGGCCGGATCGTGGGCGTCGGGTTGGACTCCGCCGAGGTCGGACATCCGCCTTCGAAGTTTGCAGCGGTGTACGAAAAGGCGCGCGCAAATGGAATGCGTGCGGTCGCGCACGCCGGCGAGGAAGGGCCGCCCGAGTACAT
>DASSRQ010000015.1:0-4037 GCA_035701665.1 Vulcanimicrobiaceae bacterium | reverse complement strand
TTTCTAGCATGAGCCGGCATTATACGCTGCCTTAGCGTAAATACGTGCGGTCGAGCGCCGCGACGCCGGGGCATCCTAATAATCTGAGCGTTCGCGCAACGTCACTGCGTAAGATTCGAATGGCTTTCGCTACACCCGGGCCGCCCGCGGCGCCGAGCCCATATGCGTACGCGCGTCCGATAAGGACTGCGCGTGCGCCCAAACATAACGCTTTGACGATATCGCTCCCGCGCCGAATGCCGCTGTCGAAGAGAATCTCGGTTTGGGTGCCGACGGCAGCGACCACGTCCGGCAGCGCGCGAATCGTCGGCGCTACCGTATCGAGCTGACGCGCGCCATGATTCGACACGACGATCGCTTCCGCGCCGGCATCGACGGCACGTCTCCCGTCTTCAGCAGACAACACGCCTTTAATAACGATCGGCCCGCGCCACGCTTCGCGAATCCAGGGCAAATCCGTCCACGATACGGTAGATTGCTCGAGGGCAGCGCCGACGTCCGCATACGGCATCGGCCCGCTCGGAAGCATCACATTCGGAAAACTCATCAAGCCGCCGTCGCGTAGAAAGTCCATCACCCATCGGGGCCTCGTAACGAATTGCGACGCATACGGCAGCATCTGGAAGAAGTTGCGGCTCGCGAGCTCTTTTGCGCCGTTGCGTACGTCTCGTTCGCGCAGGCCGGCAACGGGCGTATCGATCGTCACGACGAGCGCCGAAAAGCCCGCCGCGCGAGCGCGCTCGATCGCTGCGGTGGCAACGTCCCGGCCGCCGACGAGATACAGCTGATACCACGCGGGCCCCGTTGTGGACGCTTTGACGTCTTCAAGGCGGCATCCCGAAAGCGTCGATTGAATATACGCGGTTCCGGCAATGCCGGCTTCACGCGCGGCTACGCACTCGCCGCGTGGATAGAACATGCGCGAGCTTCCCACCGGCGCAAGAAGAAGCGGCATCGAGATCTCCGTGCCGAGCACGGTCGTGCGAAGGTTCGGCGCCGGGCACTCTACGGCATTACGCGGCTGAAACTCGATCGATTCGAACGCGCGGCAGTTTTCGCGCATGGTGATCTCGTCATCCGCGCCGCCATCGATGTAGTCGAAAACGACGCGAGGCAAACGGCGCTTCGCAAGCAGCCGGAGATCGGCGATGTTCACTGCACGAGCTATGCCCATGCGCGGGTCATTCTCCGCCGATGCTTCCCTGCCCACCTACTAAGAGATTAGGTATTTGAGGCGCGTATCAACGCCGGAATGAGATTCGCAACGTTCGGTGAGCCCAAACCGGTAGGCATGTCATATCCCGTTCCGGCCGCTTCAGACGGTCCGCCGAGCAGCCCGTTCGAACCCGTGGTTACGTCGTGGAAGACGCTGTTGTACGACGCGCTCTTGCCGATTGTGTACAGTGCTTGGTTCACGTAGCCGAGTGGATGTCCGGCGGCCTGATTCGCAAGCGCGATGATGCCCGCCCATTGCGGCGCGCCCGAGCTGGTTCCACCGACGAAGTACAGCCCGTAATGGCCGGGGTTGCGGAAGCTTTGTGCGACGAGCACAGCGGTGTATACACCGGCGTTATAACTCACGTCAGCTGTTTCACGCGATGCCGTGTGGCTCAGACTCTGTTGATAAGACGGCGCTTTGAAAAGCGAGCTCGGCGCGCCGCCGGTCGCGCCGGCAAGAAGCCCGAGTTGACATCCAAGCGGGCATTGCGACGAAGAACTATCGTTCCACACGGATTCGCTTTGATAGACGCCGGCATCGCTCATCAGCAGCGAGGTGCCGCCGACGGACAGTACGAGCGGATTGGACGCCGGATACTCCGGCCGTAGCGTTTGGGTACCGTTTCCTGCGCCGTAGTCGCCGGCACTTGCGACAACCGTGATGCCGGCATCTTTGGCTTGCTGGAGCGTTGAATCCGAATGCTGCAGATACTTATTCGTCGCGCCGCCCGGAATCGCGATTTCCGACGAGCCGTAGCTCATCGAGATCACGTTGCCGAGATGGTTGTGCACTGCGTAATCTTGCGCAGCATGCATGTCGCTGCTGCGACTGGTCGGAGCAACGACGAGATCGATCGTCGCTTTTGGAGCGATAGCATGCGCCCACTCGACGTCGAGCGACGTTTCGCCGGCCCAACCTATTCGCAGCGCGCTGGAGGGATCGAACGCAGCCGGTTGTCCCGTGGGGTACGACACGTTAAGCGTGGTGCCCGGCAGCCCCATAACGGCATTGAAATACGCGAGATCTTGTTGAATCGTCGGGCTTCCGAACGCGTCGATCACAACGATGGTCTGACCGGAGCCGTCGTACGACGACGGAACGTTGTAGGCTTTGCGAATTTCGCTTGCGGTGTAACACGTCAGGCCGTAAACGCGAACGCAGAGGGACGGCGGCGGCAACGCGTTTGTCGTGTAGTCGGTGGTGCTATCGAACGGTTGCGTGGGTGGATTCGCATCGTAGTCGTATTGGCCGCCGTTGGAAGCGGTGACCGCGCCCTCGATAGAACGCAGTGGTGCTTGCGGTGTCAGACCGCCGCCGCCGGAACAGGCGGCAAGGATAGACACAGTGAGAATAAGCGCAGCAGCCTTGGAGGAATGGTGCATGCAAGAATCCTTGTGCGGCAAGAAAGGGTCTGCGCTCGTTCAGCGACTTTAGGCGGGTTCGCCTGCGCGTTTTTTGATAAACCCCTTATGCTGCGCCCACGATTTCTGTACGCTTTTTGTTAAGGCGGCGAAAAACGGTATCGCGCATGACGCAAACGACGTGCGCGTGCCCGCTTATTTTACTTCGAGTAGTAACACCACGTGGAGCCGGGATCGAAGGCTTTTTCTTTCTCGTTGTTCGGGAAAATGATCGCGAGATCGCCGTTGGGTTTGCGGTTTGCGTACGCCCAATGGCCGCCGAGCAGCGTGCCCTTGAAGCTAATCTTTGCGTACTCGTCCATGCGCTTAAACGGCGACGACGTGAACGTCCCGAAGGCCGGCGACGATTTGGCGGTGCGATAGTTCGCGACGTCGTCGCGATACGAGTTCGGGCCGGTGATATGAAGAATGCCGATGGAGCTCAATTGAACTCCGCCGTTATAGCCCAAGAAATAACATTTGTAGGTTCCGGTAGGTACGACGGCCGATGCGTGAGCGGTGCCGGCGGCGCCAAGCAAACCGCTCATCGCGGCCGCCATAAGTGTAGCGGTGCATCCCTACCGGCCGCGATCTAAACGCACGGAGACTTTTTTGCCGCGGATTGCCTTACCGCGAAGAGCTGTGATAATGCGTTTTGCCTCGGACGACGGAACTTCGACGAGCGAAAAGCGGTCCGTGATATCGATGGCTCCGATATCGCGCGAACCGATGCGCGCTTCGTTCGCTATCATACCGACGAGATCGGCAGGACGAATTCCGGCTGAGCGTCCCAAACCGATGTACAACTTCGTCGCATCTTCGGCGCGCAAACGAGGACCGCTCTTGACGCGCTCCGGCTTTTTCCCCTTTGCCGCCTTGTCGCCCGGAATCGGCGGCGCTTCGGGAATCTCGACGTCTTCCTTCTCTCCGCCCTCGCGGCGATCGGCGAGTTTGACGGCTGCAGCCGCAAGATCAAGGACGTCGTATTGCGTGGCAAGCGATTCGACGACGACGCGATAGCGCTCGAGTTCGCCGCCGGCAAGCGCGTCCTCCAAAGCGGCGCGCGTTAACTCCAGACGGCGCGTGCGAAGATCCAGGACGGTAGGAACCGATTCCACGCGAATCTTGCGTTTCGTGTGCTGCTCGATGTTCCGCAGCAGCCGGTGTTCGCGTGCCTCGACCAGGGTTATCGCGACGCCTTTGCGCCCCGCGCGCCCGGTGCGCCCGATGCGATGCACGTAAGCGTCGGGTGACGAGGGTACGTCGTAGTTCACCACGTGCGAGAGATGTTCGATATCGAGACCGCGCGCAGCGACGTCGGTGGCAACGAGAATCTCCGAGACGCCTTCGCGAAAACGGCGCAGCACGCGATCGCGCTGCTCTTGCGAGAGTCCGCCGTGGATCGCTTCGGCCTGGTA
>DASSRQ010000014.1:0-4968 GCA_035701665.1 Vulcanimicrobiaceae bacterium | reverse complement strand
GACGAGGCGCTTGCGAAAGCGGAGTCCGTTCTCACGCAGTTCGTGCGTACGGCGACCACGAAAGAACTCGTTCCCAGCGTCGCAACGCAAACCGAGCATATCGAGGGAAGCGCGGACGGCCCCCGTGTCGTGCTGCTGGATTGCGGCGTGAAGAAGGCGATCATCCGCGAACTCTCCGCCCTCGGTGCCAACGTTACGGTGCTGCCGTATAACGCCTCGCGCGAACGCATCATGGAACACGAGCCCGAAGCCGTCTTCATCTCGCCCGGGCCGGGCGACCCGACGGATCTGCCGGAAACGATCGATACGCTGCGCTCGATGCTCGGCGAACGCCCGATGTACGGCGTCTGTCTGGGGCATCAGCTGCTCGCGCTTGCGTGCGGTGCGCGCACGTTCAAACTTCCGTACGGACATCGCGGCGGCAATCAACCCGTCAAAGACCTGGAGCGCGGCGAAGTTCTCGTTACCGCGCACAATCACGGATATGCCGTCGACGCTGCATCGCTGCCGCAACACCTCGAGCAGACGATGGTGAATTTGAACGACGGTACGAACGAAGGGTTCAAGCACCGCGACTTGCCCGTGGCCGCAGTGCAGTTCCATCCCGAGGCCTCGCCCGGACCGTTCGACGCACGCCGGCTGTTTGCGCAGTGGCTGCAAGACTTATAGCGCTCGCGCTTTTCGTTCTCGCAGTCTCCTCGCGCGCAAACGCGCAAACCTATCAGCGTCTCCACGTCAAAAGTTTCGTGCTCTCGTCGAGCACGGATTCGCCGCGCGTCGAGCAGCCGTTCAGCGTAACGATGACGATCCGTGTGGCCGAACGCGTCACGCATCTCGACAACGTTTTTCTTCCCGAACTGCTCGGTACCGAAGAGCTCGGTGACGAGCGATCGCTTTCGACCGATGCCGGCGGTACGACGTATCGCGAGACGATGCAGCTCGTCGCGCACGCGAGCGGCCGCGTCGGCTTAGGCGCGGCGTTTCTCGATGCGATCGACGCCCGAAACGGCAAACTCTCGCGCTTCCGTTCTAATCCGCTGACGCTCGAAGTTGCCGGCCCCGGCTATCCGGGTCCCGGAGCGTGGGCCGCAGTGGTAAGTCTGCTGTTCTTTGCTGCGATGTTCGGCGCCGCACTCTGGTTCGTGCTCAAACGGCATCGCAGGGCGCACGTGGAAGCCGCTATTGAGGCCGCACCGGATCCGCAGCCCGAACCCCGCCCGAGCCTCGAGACGGCTCTTGCCGAACTGCGCGTACGTCGCGACCGGATCGCGGTGATGAACGCGCGGGATCGCTTGTGGGAGGAAGTCGGTGCGCAGAAAGGTCAAACGCTAGCCGACGTGCTGACGCTTCCCGTTGCCGCGCATCCGCGCACGCGTGCCTTGCTGTTCGCTTTGGAGCGCGCCGCATTCATCGACGAGGAACGTTTGCAGAACGCTATTGACGAGATTCCCGCATGAGCCGCACGCCGCAAAGCCTGATCGCCGCGCTCTCTCAAACCATCGTCGGTCAGCGGGAGATCGTCGAATCGCTCGTCGTCGCGCTTGTCGCCGACGGACACGTGCTGCTCGAAGGTCCGCCCGGACTCGCCAAGACTCTTGCGTGCCGGTCGCTGGCGGCAGCGCTGGACGGCACGTTCAAGCGCGTGCAGTTTACGCCGGATCTGTTGCCCGCGGATATTACGGGCACGCGCATCTTCGATCAGCGTACGGCGCAGTTCGACACAGTCTTGGGGCCGGTCTTTGCGAACATCGTGCTTGCGGACGAGATAAACCGCGCGCCCGCGAAAGTGCAGTCGGCGCTGCTCGAAGCGATGCAGGAACGGCAAGTCACGATCGGTCCGCAGACGCATGCGCTTCCGCAGCCGTTCATGGTGCTTGCAACGATGAACCCTATCGATGCGGACGGCACGTACGCGCTCCCGCACGCGCAGCTCGACCGCTTTCTCTTCAAACTGCAAGTGGGCTTTCCGGATGCGGGCGAAGAGCTGCGCATTCTCGACCGGTTTGCCGTCTCGGACACGCAGCCGCTTCACGGTATCGCAACGCTGCAAGACGTGCTCGACTGGCGCAAAGCGGCGCACGCAGTCCATTTGGACGAGAAAGTCAAACGCTACATCGTCGATCTCGTCGCCGCAACGCGGGAGCCGCACGGGTACGTGCAGTTCGGGGCGAGTCCGCGCGCATCGCTCGCGCTTGCGTTTACCGCTCGCGCGCGAGCGTTCGTAAATGGGCGCGACGTCGTCTTGCCGGACGACGTGCGCGCGCTTGCGGGCAGCGTGTTGACGCACCGGATCGCGTACACGCATCGCATCGCCGTCGATCGCGTCGCTCCCGAAACGTTCGTCGCCGCCGCGATCGAACGCGTTCCGGCGCCGTGACGCTTCGGCAAGCGCTGCTTGGAGGAAGAAGAAGGCCGCGTCTGCGCGCAGACGGCTCGCCGCTGAACTATCGCGGCGACGGATACGAGTTCGTCGAACTGCGCGAGTACGTGCACGGAGACGATGTCAGACGCATCGACTGGGCGGCCAGCGCCCGCAGCACGCAGCTGCAGACGCGCATCTATCTGGAAGACGTCGCGTTGACGCTGGCCGTGTATATCGATTCGTCCGCGTCGATGCAAGCGGGCCGTTCCCGGTCGCTCTTCGATGCCGCGCAAGATGCGAAGCACGAGTGGCTGCAAGCCGCTTTACGTACCGATCGCACTATCGAACTCGATTCGCTTGAAGAAGCCGTTGCGCTGCCGCGCGGATCGGCGCTGCTGGTTGTTTCGGACTTCTTTTGGTACGCGCCGGCGGATAGCGCGCAGCGCGATTTGCTTGCGCTGCTCGCGCACCGCTTGGATTGTACGGCGCTGGTTGCGCGCGATCCATGGCAAGATCTGTTGCCGTTCTCCGGGTTCGTGCGTTTGCGCGACGCGGAAAGCGGCGATGCGCGTGTGCTGTTTTTCGGCGAACGCGAACGCGAACGGTACGCCGCCGCATCGCGCGAGCGCGAGCGTTCGATCGTCGGTGCACTCGAAGGATACGGCTGGCGCGCCGGGATCGCCGAAGAAGAAGACGGCGCCGCCGGCCTGCGGCACGCGTTCGGCATATGACCTTCAAGCATCCGTGGCTGCTGCTCGTTGCCTTCATCGCCGCTGCAGCGTTCGCTTTCGTTTATTCGTACACGCAGCGCCGGCGGAACGAACAAACACTGCGCTTTTCGAATCTCGCGTTTCTCATTGCTGCCGCGCGGCCGCCGCTCTGGCCGGCGCGCGCGCTTGCCGCGCTCTGGACCGCCGGTGTGCTGCTGGTTGCGCTTGCGGCATCGGGCCCGCGCGCGATGCTGTTGCTGCCGGTGCGCGACGGCAGCGTGATGCTCTGTGTCGATACGTCGGGATCGATGGCGGCGGCCGACGTTGCTCCCACCCGTGCGGATGCGGCGCAAAGTGCGATGCGCGCGTTCTTGGCCCAGGCGCCTTCCGGCGTTGCAGCCGGCATCGTTTCGTTTTCGGGCGACGCGCAGCTGGTTATGCCGCCATCGCGCGAGCGCGACCGCGTGGTTGCCGCTTTAGCAAACGTTCCGGCGCCGAACGGCGCTACGGCTATCGGCGATGCGCTGAATCTTTCGCAGCGTTCGCTGCCGCATACGGGTAAACGTGTGATCGTCTTGATTACCGATGGCGAAAACAACGCCGGAAGCGATCCGCTCGAGGCCGCAAAAGCCCTCGCGCGCGACCGCATCGTGCTCTACACGATCGGGATCGGAACGAACTCGGGCGCGCTCGTGCCCGGTACGCTTCAATCTGCCGGTATCGACGAGCAGGCGCTGCAAACCTACGCGCAGGTTACCGGCGGCGCGTACAGCCGCGTTGAGAATGCTTCGCAACTGCGCGAGGCGCTTTCGCGGCTTGGACGAACGACCACCTACGAACGCTCTGCGGTCGACCTATCGCTTGCAAGCGCGCTTGCCGGCGCCGCCCTGATGGCCCTGGCGTTCCTGAGTGGAATATGGACGAAATCGATCTAGCACACATCCGCCGCACCTACGATCGCGCCCAACTGCTGGAAAGCGCCGTCGCGTCCGATCCCGTCGAGCAGCTGCGCTGGTGGATCGACGATGCGCGCGACGCTAACGTTGCCGAGCCCAACGCGATGTGCGTGGCAAGCGCCCATGGTGCGCAGCCCTCGGCGCGGATGGTGCTGCTGCGCGGTCTGGACGCCCGCGGGTTGGTGTTCTACACCAGCTATAGCAGCCGCAAGGGACGGGAGCTGCTGGAGAATCCGGCCGCAGCCGCGCTCTTCTACTGGCCCCAACTCGAACGGCAAGTGCGCATCGAGGGAAGCGTGGAGCAGCTCTCCGAGGACGAGTCCGATGCATACTTTGCATCACGCCCGCGGGGACACCAGATAGGCGCTTGGGCCTCCGAACAGAGCGAGCCGGTCGAGAGCCGCGAGCTTTTGGACCAGCGCGTCACGGATTACTCGGAACGTTTTGAAGGTGAAGAAGTGCCGCGTCCGCACTCCTGGGGCGGCTTCTTGATCCGTCCGGATCGCTTCGAGTTTTGGCAAGGCCGTCCGAACCGCATGCACGACCGCCTCGAATACAATCGTTCGAACGGCGTTTGGACGCTGCGCAGACTTTCACCGTAACGCACAAAAACATCAGTATTTACAGCGCTTTATTGCGCTATTCGTAAATGCGACGAGCGTTACGCGAATAATGTGATGCGCACGAAAACAGCGTGTTCTACGGCATCCCGCAGCCCGCTCCGTCTGGATGCCGCCGAACCGCCGATTGGCACGTCAGCAAACGAACCGTTCTGTAAGGTGTTCGCAAAGCACTTCTACAGAAGTAACAAAGGTTACGTTTTTAAGCCTTCAAGCAGCCGATGCATAGACACCCCTATTAGTCAATAGGCCTAAAACTTCATAAAAGGTCCAAGGGGCCTAGGCCGGGGCTGTGCAAAAAGCCAGCCGTAGGACCGTGG
>DASSRQ010000013.1:0-6120 GCA_035701665.1 Vulcanimicrobiaceae bacterium | reverse complement strand
GCTGCTGTAGCAATTACTGCGAGCGGGTATTGCCAAACCGGCGCGGTCGGTTCGGTGTATCCGAGTGTTGGAACTTCGCCGGTGACATACGGCGTGACGTTCACCGACGCCGCCGGCAAGACGGTCGTTGCGCCCGGTTTGCCGACGATCGAGATTCAGGACAATACGTCTACGTATCAATCGACGAGCGGTACGATCAACACCACCGGCGGAACGGTCGCGTTCTCGATCAACCAATCCGCGCAGACGTTCACGCTCACACCGAGCTCTTCGTCTATCTCCGGCGCGGCGGTGAACATCAAAGGCGTGCCGCCTTCGGGAACGGACGCCCTCTCGTTCGCGGTTACCAAGTCGTTCAGTTTTTATACCGGATCGGCGCCGCCGGCGCACAACTTCGTGGCTGCCGTGCAGCAAACGGGCGTGGGCAGCGGCGTGGTCGACTTCTATAACGTTTCGCTTGGCGCAAACACCCCGGGATCCGACACCTTTTCCGCCTATTCGCCTGCATCGCTCGCCGTGACGAACTCCACGAATGAAGGCAAGGCGGACGTCAATAATCCGACGGATGTGGCGTGGGATTCGAACGGCGACCTCCTGGTGGCCAACGCCGGCACGAACACGACGACCGACTCGGGCAATATGGCGTGCGTTCCGGCGGGTGCCATCTCGACGGGCGCCAACGTTGCAACGACGGTCAGCACGAACGCGTTCAATCCGCAGCATCTCGCTTACGACTCGCGCGACAGCAGCATTGCGCTTGCGAATAACGGCACGACCGCGCCGTACGTGATGCCGGAGTACACCTTCCCGAACAACTACGTCGCGGCATCGGCTCCGCGTAACCTCGCTGCTTCAGGGTTCGGCGCCACGGCCGTCATGTCCATGCCCTCAGCGACCGCAGGAACGTATGCGGTCGCCCTAACCACGGGCGCCGAAGAAGATCCGGCCTACTCTGGGACGCAAGGAACGAATAAAGTCGCGGTCTATACGCCGAGCGGCACCGAGACCGATATCAAGGACGATACCCACTACGGTATCGATAAGCCGCAATCGCTGGCCTGGGACAACGCAAACGGACAGCTGGTAATTGCGAACTATTCGGTTTATCACCCGCTGGTGAGCTTCTATTCGGCTTCGTATACGCAAGTCAAGACGATCAATACGACAAACCAGAACTATCTCGTCGCGACGTCTCCGGACGGCCACGTAGCAGTCGCGTGGATTGCGGCATACGGCTATTCGCAGGTGCAGGTGTACGACAACACGGCAACACGCGCTGCGGTCGGCGGACCGATTCCGTTCAACGCTACATCGGATTCCGGCGTATGCACCAACTATATCTACGGCACGGACGGATCGCTGGTGAACACCATGAAGTGGCTCTCGAATACGAAGCTGCTTATCGGCGTGCAAGCCTATTCCAGCGGCGCCGCGACGTCGAAGAACGGCCTATATATTTACGACATCTCGAATTTGACGGCACCGGCCGGATACGACGATTTGACCTGCGCCGGCTTTTCTGCAGCGCCCACTAATACCGGGTTCGTACAGATGACCGCCAAGCCGCTCGCTGCGGCCTTCAAAACGTAAGGGGAGAAGACAATGGGGCAACCTTATGTCGGTGAAATCCGATTGTTCGCGGGGAATTTCGCCATCAGCGGATGGATGACGTGCGACGGCCAGACGTTGGCGATTTCGGAGTACGATACGCTTTTCCAATTAATCGGCACGACCTACGGCGGCGACGGTCAGAACACGTTCTGCCTGCCGAATCTTTCCGGAAGAGTTCCGATTCACATGGGAAGCAACGGCACCAGCACGTATAATCTGGCCGACTCCGGCGGCGTCACGGAAGTAACACTGACGACGGCTCAAATGCCGTCGCACACGCACGTCCCGGTCGCCGACAACAGCGCCGCAACGACGGACAATCCGTCGAACGCCTATTTTGCGAACGCTGCGCCGAACAACTTGTACACCGTGCCGAACAGTGCGGCTAACCCCAATGCGCCGGCCCTGCAGACGTATAACAGCAACATTCTGCCGTCGCAAGGCGGAAGTCAGCCTCACGACAACATGCAGCCGTACTTGGCGGTGAACTACATCATCTCGCTGTTCGGCATCTACCCGAGCGCGACGTAGGAGACGCGAATGTATCCATTTGTCGCGGAGATACGCATCTTTCCGTTCAATTTCGCTCCGAAAGGATGGGCGTTCTGCGACGGGCAGATACTTCCGATCTCGTCGAACACCGCGCTGTTTTCGCTGTTGGGCACGCAGTACGGCGGAGACGGCAAAAGTAATTTCGGACTTCCGAATCTGCAAGGATCCGTCGCCGTCCACACCGACCAGTTTAGCGGCGGCGGAGTAAATTATCCGATCGGCTCCCTCAGCGGCACGGATTATGTGACCCTCATCACGGCGGAGATGCCGGCGCACACGCATACGATGAGTGCCGATCGCAACGTGCGGAACGCTCAGGCTGTATCGCCCAGTGGCGCCGTTCCCGTAAATGCCGGAACGATCAAGACGTTTTCGAGTTCGGCCACGCCTCAACTGAGCATGATGAACCCGGCGATGAGCAGCGTTGCCGGCGGCTCCCAGCCGCACAACAATCTGATGCCGTACTTGACCCTGAATTTTTGCATCGCCCTTCAGGGCGTGTACCCGCCTCGCACCTAAGCGGCCGTAAGGAGAGATCGGTATGAGTGATAACTTCATGAGCGAGATCAGGATCTTCTCGTTTAACTTCGCGCCGAAAGGGTGGGCGCTGTGCAACGGACAGTTGCTGCCGATCAATCAAAATCAAGCGTTGTTTTCGCTTTTGGGGACGACGTACGGGGGCGACGGGCGCGTTAACTTCGGGCTGCCGAATCTCGAAGGCCGCGTACCGATGCATATGGGCGGCGGTCACACACTTGGCGAACGCGGCGGTGAAGAATCGCATACCCTCACCCAGAGCGAGATGCCCGCACACATTCACCCGGCGAACGCGGACGTGAAATCCGGGGACAACACCACGGGCAGCGTTACGAACAATTATCCGGCGAACACCGGAAACGTCCCGATGTACTCGTCCGGCAGCAGCAACATGGTGGCGATGTATCCGCAAATGATCTCAAGCGTTGGGGGATCGCAAGCGCATGAAAACCGGCAGCCGTATCTGACGCTGTCATACTGCATTGCCTTACAAGGCATCTTTCCGTCACAAACGTAGGGGCGAAATGAAACGTCTTGCTTTTTTGAGCACCGCGGGAGCGGCGGTCCTGGCCGGATGCGGCGGCCATCAAGGTCTCTCGGCGCTTCCGGGCATGTCGCACAACGGCACGCCGCCCGCAGCACCTTCGGGCGCGCTGCGGCTGGTTCCGCAAGCCGCAGATGCAATTCCGGCGAACGTCCTTACACATCCGATAATCGGCGAGGCGTGGCGCTTCGACGGCGCGACGGCGCCGGCCGGTTGGGCATTCTTGCGCGGTCAGGAAGTCAGCATTGCCGAGAACAAGCAATTGTTTTCGGTATTGGGCCAGCACACGGCCAAACCATCCGACACGACGTTCGTGCTGCCCAACTCCAAAGTTCGGGCGATCGTCGCGCTGAACGGCGCATTGCCGTCGTCGCCGCAGGCGCTTGCGCAGTACCGTCCGTCGTCCCCGCAGCGTTCGCTCGGTCCGGGCGCGGCGATGCCGCCGCCGGCGGTACCGAAGCCGGTTCCGGCGCCCGTTCTTGAAGCGCGCGCGTTAGCGGCGGGGGCGCCTCGCTACAGCGATGCTGCACCGGTTCCGGTCGGTGCGGATTTGGCTGCGCGTATCGCGTCGGCAAAGAGCGATGCGAGAACGGCCTGCCTGCAATCGTTGGGCGCTGCGAGTCGCGCGCAGTTAGACAACGCGATCGCGAGTGCCGCGGCCGGCTCGATCTCGCTCGACGGCGCAGTGCGCAGCGTTGCAGGGGTGCTTTCATCGAATGAAGCCGCTGCCGTACTTAATGCGAACGATGCGTTCGTGAACCGCTTCAATTCGAACTGGGGCGGAACTCCGCGCGATAACGCGGCATTGAATGCGGCGAACGCGTTGTTCGCCATCGTTCCGTCGCGCGACCAAGTGCTGGCAATCGGCGATGCCCAAGATCGTTAATTTTCACCTGCCCGCGGACAACGTCGAGCGCGCCGCGCAGTTTTACAAAGACGTGTTCGGGTGGGAGTTTGCGGCGTTTCCGGACTCGCCGGTGCCGTATTGGACGCACGAACCCCACGCGAGCGGCGGCGAAGGCCCCGGCGTGGCGGCGGCCATCACGCAGCGCGCAGAGCCGGTAAAAGCGCCTGTGCCGACCATCGAAGTGGACGATATCGACGCTGCGCTCACGCAAGTGGTGATGCATGGCGGACGTCAGGCACGCGTGCAGACGATTCCGGGAGTCGGCCGCTTCGGGTATGCGATGGACAGCGAAGACAACGTGATTGCCCTGCTGCAGCGAGAGAAGAGCAACGGCTAAACCGCCCGAGCGGATCGCGTTCGAAGGCGGCGAGATGCGCCGGCTCACGGACGCGGATCTTTCTGCGCTGATCGAACTCGCGCGCGCGAACGCGCAGCATTTGCGTCCGTTCATGGCGCTGGGGCGCGACGGGTTTGAAGAAGCGTTTGCGCGCACGCATTTTCTCTCGAAGATCGCTTCTTGGGGGAGTGATGCGGAGTTTGCTTATGGGGTTTGGCTGCCTTCGACAGGCTCAGGCGTGCTTCGACAAGCTCAGCATGACATTTTAATCGGCGTTGTGAGTCTGCATGGGCTCATGTTTGATTCGAGGCAGCCTGAGCTGAGTTATTGGATCGACCAAGGGCATGAGGGGCGCGGGATCGTCTCGCGGGTGGTGCGTGCGTTGATCGATGCGTCCGCCGGACCGCTGGGCGTTCAAGCGTTCGTTATCACGTGCCGAACCGAAAATCTGCGCAGCAGAGCGGTTGCCGAGCGCCTAGGCTTTCAACCGGCAGGCACGCAGCGGAGAATGCTCGTGACCGGGGTTTCGTTCGAAGAAGTGCGCTACGAGCTGCCGGTATTGTAAGGAAGACACCGGAAAGACACCCGGGCTGAGTAGGATGTCCTAGAAGCGTCTGACGTGGTTCGCTTCAAATCTCTCCCAACCAGATAGGGGCCCGTGCTAGTGGGTGCATGCGCGGGCCTTTAAATTTATGCAAAGCCGCTTGCTGCGGTGCAACGATTCCGGCCCTACATTCCGTATAACGCTTTGGATGGTACGTCAGCGGCTTTCGGCGCGGCTCGCGGGTGAACGAACGCGGTTCGTTTACTGCGTGGCCCAGCGCGGTTCGGGATTTCAGATGCTGCTCCAGCGGGCGGCGCTGCTGCATCCGGCCGTCTCGGTATTGAACGGCTGGAGCGAACTAACGCCCGAGCAAGCCGCCGAATACCGCGCATGGGCGGCCGCGCAAACGAGTGACGACGGCGCGCTCATCGTCGCGCGCTCGACCGACCCGGCAGCACCGAGTCCGTTCGAAGGTATCTCGCCGTCCCGCATCAGCTACTTCAACGATGCGGACCTTGCGTTTACGCTCGCCGAGATCGAAGAGTTTTTTGCCGACGTGCCGCACTCCGAGACGTTTCCGCAGTTCGTGCTGGACACGACCGCGGGCTACGCGTCATCCGTAGCGTTCATTCGCCGCGTCCTTGCGGCTGAAGGGGAAGACGCCGCGCGTAACCTCGACGGTACGTCGTACGTTCCGCTCAAGCGGCATCTCTACGAACAGCTGGTCGAGACGCTTCCGCACGATCAACTCGCGGTGCTCGTCACTGCCGCCGCGGTGAACGCTACCGACGAAGCGCTGCTGCAGGGCGTGCTGCCTGCGACCAACGTTCGCGCCGAACTGCGCAGTCTGCAGGCCCGCGGTTTGCTCGTCGAGCGCGGCCTCGACCTGATCATCAGTCCGCTGCTCGCGCGCGCACTGCAGGCGTATCGCGGGGACGACATCAAACGGTACGCCGCCGGGACGATCGATGCGTTCGTCGAGGCCGGAGACTATCTTTCGGCTGCGCGCATCGCGCTCGAAGCGGGAAACACGGACGAGGCGATCGTGTATCTGTCGCGCTTGCCCGCCGACGCGATGATTCTGTCGA
>DASSRQ010000012.1:0-4965 GCA_035701665.1 Vulcanimicrobiaceae bacterium | reverse complement strand
GCATGGGCCCGGACGGCCACACCGCCTCGCTGTTTCCCGGAACCGATCCGCGTACGGATGAAGAGCGGCTCGTGCGCGCCGTCTGGGTCGAAAAGATGAAGACCCATCGCATCACGCTGACGCCGGCGGTAATCAATGCTGCGCGCGCCGTCATCATTGCGACCGAAGGAGCGGGCAAAGCGGCGATGCTGAAAACGGTGCGCGACGGCGCGCACGACCCCGTCGAATATCCTGTGCAGATCGTCGATCCGGTAGACGGCAACCTCGAATGGTTTGTCGACCGCGCGGCGGCGTCACAGCCGGAATAAAAAAGAGGCGCCGCAGATGCGGCGCCTCTTCTCCTCGTTAGGTGGATTCGCGAATATTTCTTTTCGCTTTGTCCATGTCTGCCTGAACGTCGCGTTTCACTTCGTTCGCAACGGAGCCTAATTTTTCTCCGGGCGTCATGGCATCGCCGGCAACGTCGCGCTTGGCGCGTTCACCCGCGGCTTCCCCGCGATGAATGCCCTCGTCGACGGCGTCACCGACATTCTTAATCGCTTTTCCAATCTCGCTCATGGCGAGATCTTACCCAGCGGCTGCCTCGAGATAACCGAGCGGGCGTTGGTTCCACCGCTCCAGTTCGCGCCCGTACAGGACCGCGCTGCGCTCGCGCAACTTCGCTTGCGATTGTTTAGAGAGCCGTATGCGGGTGAGCTTTTTCATGGATTCGACGTCCCTTCACCGATGTTCGTTAAAGTAACGTTGTTGGAAGTAAGGATGGTTCCCGTTGCTTGCTGTAATTGTACGACCGCTTTGTTGAGGTTCGTCTGAGCCTGCAGCTCGCGCGCACGGCTGTCGTTGACCTCGATCTGCCGCTGCAGAACGAGGAACGTCGTCGATTCACCCGACCGGAAGCGGCGGTCTTCACTTGCCAATACTTGCTCCGAAGCCTCGCGCGAAGCGCGTGCGGCTTGCAATTGGGCGAGCGCGCTCGTATAGGTCTGCAAGGCATTCCGCACGTCGACCGTGACGCGCTGAATCGTTTGCGCTTCTTGAATCTGCGCGATACGCTGCTGCTCGCGGGCCGCGCCGAGATTTGCTTTCGCCGCGTGATTGCCGATCGGAAAGTTGACTTGCACGCCGGCGGTATACACCGGAAAGCGGTTCGACAAAAGATTCTTGATCGACTGATCGAGCCCGCCGACGAGATACTGCGGTACCGGCTGGCTTGCCGTCGGGAGCGCGGCAATCTGCTGGTTTGCCGGAAGCGTCGAGTTGACCGCCGCAATCAATTGATTGATCGCGACGACTTGCTGCGCCGAACTTTGGAAGAACGATCCCGGCGGCGCCAACTGGCCGGCGAAGCCGTTGGATTGGTATCCCAGATGCAGGTCGACTTGCGGCTTCGTCTGATCTTGCGCGTACGCGACGTTCTCCGCGGCTACGCTCAGTTGCGTACGGATCTGCGCGATCTCCGGGCGGTTCGCCAGCGCCTGAACGACCAGTTTCGCAAGCGCGTCCTGCGAGGGCAGTTCGAGCACCGGCGAGGTCGGAACGAGGTTCGCATTCCAAATGGAGTCGTTCGGATCGTCCGTCAGCTCGGATTTGAGTTGATTCTGAAGCAGCGCGACCTGCTGTAATGCTTGATACACGTTTTGGCGGAACACTTCCACCTGCGCGTTCACCTGAACGACGTCGACGGGAGCGCTGGCACCCGCACGCGCCAGCCGCACGTTACTGTGCTGCTGGGCGATCGTGTCCTTGAGCGCGCTTTCCTGAATGGCGACGTTGCGCCATGCGGCAACGAGATCCCAATAGGTGTTCTCTACGCTTGCAATCGTCGTCGAGACGCTCGTCAGCGTTTGCGCGTTCGTGCCGGTCTCGTTGAGCTGCGCCAGTTGCAGCTGGTGCCCGGCTTCGTTCGACGAACGTCCGCGTCCGAGCGGCTGCAGAAAATTCACCCCGAACTGCGTGGGATAGTACGGATTGAACGTGTTGATCGTCGTGTTGTCGTTCGTGCTGCGTCCGCTTACCGTGACGTTGTACTGCTGTCCGCCCGGAAGGATGCCTTGCAGTCCGCCCGCTACGGACGTGCTGCGCTGGACGATCGGTCCGAAATCAGGGCCGGCGAAGAACGCGTTTTGCGGCGCCGTCTTTGAGAATTGATATTGCGGCTCGACCGAAAAGTTGACGTCGTACGCCCCCTTTGCAGCGGCGATGCGATAGGCCGCGATCCGCCGGTTCGCCTGCGCGACCGTGAGATCGGGATTTTTGGCAAGCGCCATGCCGACTGCGTTCTGCAGCGTGATTCCGACGAACGCCTGTTGCGTCACACCGATCACGCCCGGCGACGGCACCGGCGCTTTCGGCGCGCGATAGCCCGGTGCCACGGCGGGTACCGCGGGCAACTGCGGGGCGGGTGCCGGTGTCGGTACCGCCGCACCGATAGCGGCGAGAACGATCGACGAGAGGAACAGCACGAAAAACTCCTATTACGTTTACGAGGCGTGCGGCCGCGGCCGGCGCATGACGATGACCAGCGGTGCAAGCAGTAGTGAGATCGCAGCCGTCCAACGCGCGGTGTCGGCATACGACAACACGTAGGCTTGCTGCGTTACGAATGCGGCGAGGTTCTGCAATGCGGAGCGCGCGTGTTCGCCGCCGTTTGCCTGCAAGAACTGTTGTACGGCCTGCGCCTGCAGCGTGACATCGCTGCCGAGCGCCGTCTGATGAATGGTGACGCCGCGAACCAGCACGGTGACGAGCACGGCCGTAGCGATGCTGCCGCCGACTTGGCGCGCAAGATTGAAGAAAGCCGACGCCGCCGGTACGTCGCGCGCCGGCACCGAGCCGAGCACCGCGATGGAGAGCGGAACGAAGATCTGCGAGAGGCCAAGGCCGCTCACGATGAGCGATGCGCCGAACGTCCAGAACTCGGTTTGCGGCGTCGTAACGGTTGCGAGCATCCAGTTCGATATGCCGAGCAATATGAATCCGCCGAAGACCATCCACCGCGCATCCACGCGGCCGCGAGAAGCAATGATGGCTGCAAACGGCGTTACGAGCATGATCGCAAGGGCGCGAACCAGCATGGTCTCGCCGCTCTGCGTCGCCGTAAAGTTCAGCGTATTCTGCACGTATTGCGGCAGAATCAGCACCGAGCCGTAAAGACTGATGCCTAACACCGCGCCGAGCAGACTGCCCGCGGCAACCTCGCGATATTTGAGCACGTGCAGATCGACGATCGGATTACGCGTGCGCAGCGTGCGTACGACGAAGCCCACTAACCCGACGACGGCGAACAGCGAAAACGCGCGGATCGCGCCGTCGGAAAACCAGTCGTTGGTTTGGCCCTGCTCGAGCACGTACTGCAGCGAACCCAAACCCAGAGCGAGCAGTCCCAGACCGAGCCAATCGAGTTTACGGTCTTTCTGCGGCGGCGCCGGATTGCGCAGCACGAAGAACACCGCCAGCGCCGTCAGGATGCCGATGGGCAGATTGATGAAGAACGTCCACTGCCAAGACAAATTATCGGTGATAAAACCGCCGAGCACGGGGCCGAGCGCCGGGCCTACGATGACACCCATCGAAAAGATGCCTTGCGCTTTGCCCTGCTCGCTCAGCGGATATGTTTCGCGAAGAATTGCTTGCGAGGTGGAGATGAGGCCGCCGCCGCCGACGCCTTGGACGACGCGCCAAAAGACGAGCTGCGAGAACGATCCCGACAGGCCGCACATGGCCGAAGCGAACGTGAAGATGCCGATGGACGTCAGATAGTATGCGCGGCGTCCGAATCGCGCCTGGAGCCACGGCGTAATCGGAATGATTACGACGTTGGCGATAATGTACGCTGTGACGACCCACGCCGCATCGTTGACCGAGACGCCCAGATTGCCCTGAACGTTCGGAAGTGCGACGTTGACGATCGTCGTGTCGACGATTTCGAGCATGGTGGCAGCGATGACGGCAAGCGTGACGACCGTTCGCCGCCAGCCATACTCGATGGTGGACTGATACACAGCCGGATTACTTCACTAATACCGAGGTCTCGACAGACATACCCGGGCGCATCGGATACCGGCTAAAGTCCGTATTCGAGTCGAATACGATCTTGACCGGAATGCGCTGCGTGACTTTCACGAAGTTGCCCGTAGCGTTTTGCGCGGGAACCAGCGCGTACGTGTTCTGCGATGCCGGATTGATCGAGTCCACCTTGCCGTGGAACGTGACGCCTTTGTACGCGTCGACTTTGATATCGACCGGCTGTCCCGCACGCATGCTGCCCACTTGCGTTTCTTTGAAGTTCGCCGTGATGAACACGCGGTTCGGAACCAGCGTGATCAGCGTGGTACCCGGCTGTACCGTTTGTCCGACTTCAACGCTCTTCTCACCGACGAATCCGTCAATGGGCGAGACGATACGCGTGTACCGCAGATTCTGCTGCGCGATTTCGAGTGCCGCGCGCTGTGCGGCGATCTGAGCGGGCGCCTGCGCCTGGCTCAACTTACCTTGCGCCGTCGTCACGCCGCCCTGGGCTGCGCTAACGCCGGCCTGTGCGGCACCGACCTTTTGCGATGCGGCGTCAACGTTCGCTTGCGCTGCGTTCACGGCTTGTTCGGCCGAGTTATATTGCGAGAGTGCCTGTTCGTACTGCGCTTGCGCCGCATCGAGCTGCGAACGAGCCACGTCGCCCGTGCCGACCAGCGAACGCGTACGGTTCAGATTCGCCTGCGCGTCGAGCACGGCCTGATGCGCGCCCGGGAGTGCCGCGCGAGCCTGCGCGACTTGCGCCTGCGCCTGATCGACGCCGGCCTGCGCGACCGGTACTTGCGCCGCCGCGTTCTGCACTTGCGCCTGCGCCTGCTGCACGCCGCCCGAACCTTGCGTTACGCCTGCGGATTGGTTTTCGAGTGCGAACTGCAGATTCGCGCGCACCTGATCGACGTTCGCCTTTTCGGTGACGCTATCGAGCACGACGAGCGG
>DASSRQ010000011.1:0-4383 GCA_035701665.1 Vulcanimicrobiaceae bacterium | reverse complement strand
GCAAAACCGCGCATCGGCTTGTATGGACTTGCCGCCGCCGCATCTTCTTCCGCCGGCGGCACCACTTCACGCTCCGGCGTCGATTTTTCCGTGCCCATCTTCCAAGGCACGTCGTTCTTCGCAACGATCCATCCCGATTTTTCGAACGTCGAAACCGACCAGCAAACGATCGCCCCAACCGCATTTGCGCGTCTGCTGAACGAAACGCGCCCGTTCTTCACGCAAGGCCTCCAGTTTTACAACTCGACGCCGAACTGCACCGACTGTCCGGGCACGCAGCTGTATACCAACAGCATTCCGACGCCGCGCGACGGGTACGCGCTCGAAGGCCAGCGCGGGCAGTTCACCTACGCCACGTTCGATGCCATCGGCACGGGCCGCAACGACACCGCGCAGGTGCTCAACTACACCTCGCCCGGCAACAAGAACTTTTTCACGGTCCAGCGCAACGCCGTCGACATGCCCGGCTTCAAAGACGATTCGTACAACGTCAGCTTCACGCACGACAACCTGTCGAATCTCTCCGAATGGATCCGTTACGCGAACGATTACGGCACGCAAGTCAAAGACGGCACGCAGGCGCAGCGCTACGAAGGCGGCTTCAATTGGTACAGCCCGACCAGCAGCCTGCAGTTCGAAATGCGCAAAGTCGGCGCGTACTTCTTACCGTACGACGGCCTTATCTTCCATCCCGATATCGCGGGCTACGTCGTCTCGGCATTCAAGCAGATCAACTTCGCGCGCACCTCGCCGTTCAAAACCTTCCAGATAAACGCCGATCTCGAACGCTTCCACGCGCACGACGGAGCGCTCAACCAAACCAACAACGGCGTGAACTTCTCGCTCACCATGCGCAATCAATTGAACGTGCAAGCGTCGACCGGTGCGTCGTATCTTCTGCTCCGAAACGGCATCTTCTCGCCGATCAACCAGCAAGGCCTCGCGCTCACCTGGGATTTCAACAGCGCAACGCCGACGCTGGTGCAGTTCACGACCGGCCGCTTTGGTCCGGGACGCCTCAACTCGTGGACGCGCAGCAGCACCATGCGCGTGGGCAATCGCGGCTCGCTTCTCCTCGAAGCCGACGATACCGATCAAGCGATGGATAACGGGGCGCGATACGTGCAGTGGCTCGAACGCGGTGCGTATGCATTCTCGCTGGGTCGCGATGAGTCGCTCGCACTCGGCGTGCGCCGCATCATCGGCTATCAACCGTACCTTACCAACACGTCGTTCGCGAGCGGTTGGAACCTCACAGCGGCATATCATCGCAGAACGCCGTTCGGCGAATTATACGCGGCTTACGGCGATGCATCGGCGTTCTCAACCGTGCCGCAATTCATCGTAAAACTCATTCGTTACGTCGGCGCAGACAAAGGAACTTAAAGCAGGCTGACGGCCCCCTGCGGAAAGTTGGGCATAAGCGTATGTAATGAATGCCCTGCGCCGAAACCGGATGGCCGCAATTGGGGTGCTGGCCGCGCTCGTCCTAATCGTGGCAGTTCTGCTGGCCCAACCGGCATTCTCCAAAGGCCTCGTCGCAAAGGTTCTCGGCTCCGCCACCGGCACGCAAATGGAGTTCGGCGGCATGGAGTTGCACGGAAGCCACGCGACGCTCACCGACGTACGCGTCAGCGCCAAAGGCGAACAACTCGCGCGCATTCCGCGTATCGACGTCGCCTACGATATGCACGATCTTCTTCCCGGAAGCAAGCACCTGTACGGACTGCACGCGATCACGGTCTACCGTCCGCGCGTGACGGTCGTGCACAAAGCCGACGGCACGTACAATTTGCCGTCACTCGGCAAAGGCGGCCCATCGAAGCCGGGCGGCTCGCCGATGCACATGACGCTGCGCGTGATCGACGGTTCGCTTGCCGTTCTGGACAAGCAGCGCATCGATCCGACCGCGCGCGATGTCGAAGTCGCATCCGTAAACTTCAACGCGAACGTCGATACCTCGGCGCGCACGACGTACAAAGCGACGATGGCGTACACCGACGGCCGCGCGCAGTATCCGATCCGCGGCGGCGGCATCATCGACACGCCCGCCGGCTACACGCTGCATCATTGGACCGCCGCGCACGTCCCGCTCCCGCAGCTGGTCAACTATGCGTTGAACAATGCGAACATGCGCATGACGGCGGGGTATCTCGACAACCTCGACGCGCGCTACTACGGAAGCATCTCGGCAAGCGCGCAGATGCGCGGCGCGCGCATCGCCATGGCGGGCGTCAAAGCGCCGATCGACAACGTCCACGGCCCGCTCGATATGACGAGCGCCGGCATGACGACCAGCGGCCTTATAGCAAACGTCGCCGGCGCACCGGTCTACGTACGCGGCGGCATCTACGATCTCAAGAACCCGCAGTTCCGCATCACCGTCGATACGCACGGCGAACTCGATCGTTTGAAACTGATGGCCACGCCCATCGCGCATCTCCCGCTGCGCGGTCCGGTCGATCTGTCCATGCTCGTGCAGGGCACGGTAAAACAGCCGCTCGCGATGATCTCGCTGCGTTCGCCGCACATCTCGTTCAAGGATCTGCCGCTGCGCGATGCCGACGGCAGCGTCGCGTTTGACGGAAAGACGGCGAACCTGCTGCACTTCACGCTGAGGTACGCGGGCTTCAGTGCCGCCGTACGCGGCCGCGTCAATCTGCAAAAACAGCCCAACGCTATTGAAGCGTTCGCATCTGCAGACGGTTCGAGCAACCAGATCCCGTACGCAGTCTCGCTGCTGCCCGATATGCCGCTGCACGCGAGCCTGCTCGCAACCGGCGACTCGTTCGGTTCGATTCAAACGCAAGGCTCGCTCTACGGCACCGGCGGAACCTCGCAACTCGCCAGCGCATTTGCGATCGCATCGAACGGTGTCGGCACCGTCGATATGAACCTGCAGAATCAGCTCGCAGCGCGCATCGCAATCGACCATCCGAAGAACCGCATCGCCGCACTCGTTCGCGCGAACGGCTTGACGATTGACGGCGGCCGCGTTGCGTCGCTTCCCGGTCTGCATGCGGGCGGCTTGCCGCCGGTTCGCGCAACGGTGAACGGCAATCTCTTCGCCGTGCAGCAGAACGGCCGCCTCGGCCTGAACGGTCGCGCGGGCGTTACGGACGCGCAGTATAACGGCATCCAAATCGCCTCCGCAAACGCCACGTTCGGCGGCGGTCCCGGCAATATGAACGTCGCGCGCATCGATGCGAACGGATCGTTCGGAACGCTGAACGCGCACGGCACGTTCGCCGGTACCAATCACGTCGCGCTCGAAGGCCGCTTCCACGGTTCGCTCGCCGCAATCAGCAGCATCGCGGGCCACCTTCCGGCAACCGGCACGGTCGACGCGCCGCTCGCACTCGTGTACGATCGCGGCCGGGCCATCGCGCAAGTTCAAGACGCGCGCTTCGCAAACGCCGGCATCCGCGGCATTCCGCTCGACGGATTGAGCGCAACGGTGGCGCAGAATCGCGGCACGCTCGACGTCTACGCCGCACACGCGCAGATCGCGCACTCCGGCAGCGCGGTTGCCGCAGGCAGCATCGGCAGCAAGAACTCGCACCTCGCAGTCTCCGTTGCAAACTTACCGGTCGCAGCATTGCACGGCGCCGGCGTCCCGCTGCAAAGCGGCACTGCGAATCTGGCCGCAACCGCAAGCGGTTCGCTGAACGCACCGAACGTGAACGGCGCCGTCGTCGTGGATCGCGCGCAGTACGGCAAGTTCCCCGTCTCCGCAGACACAGCGTTCGCATACAGCGGCGATCGTCTCGCACTGCAAGACGCGCTGCTCGGTGTCGGCCCCGCATTCATCGCACTCGACGGAACGGTCGGCGGCGTTGCAATGGGCGCACCGGCCCATCCGACGTACGATCTCAACGCAACCTTACGCGGCGCAGACGCCGACGATATGCTCGCCGTACTCAGCCCCGCTGCGCAGAAACAATATATCGAAGGCAGTCTGAACGCCGACGTGCACGTAACGGGCAGCGGTTCCACACCTTATGTCAACGGCACGTTCGATGCGCCTGAAGGTTCGGTGCACGGCCTCGCCTTCCGCAACCTCGCCGGAACGATCGACGGCACGCCTTCAAATATCTCCGTCGGCGGCGGCCGCGTCACCGTCGGTTCGACTACCGTTGCGTTCAACGCAAACGTCGCCGGCAAACATCTCTCCGGCAGCGTCAACGCACCGCACGCCGATCTCGCCGACTTCAACGACTACTTCGATCAAGGCGACACGCTCGCAGGCACCGGCCGTCTCGCCGTCAGCGTCGATGCATATGGCCGTTCGGTTGCAAGCAGCGGCGACGTCGCGCTCGACAACGTGCGCTACAAACGCTTCCCCGTCGGCAACACGAATGCTGTCTGGATAACCGACGGACA
>DASSRQ010000010.1:0-15636 GCA_035701665.1 Vulcanimicrobiaceae bacterium | reverse complement strand
GACGCCGTACAAGCCGACGAGCGCGTACGATGCGAGAATGCCGATAACGATGACCAGACCCGGCAGCGCCGTTGCTTGCATCGAAACGGCAAGACCGCTGATGATGTTCGTCGCGTGGCCCGTGATCGACGCGTTGGCGATCCGCTTGACCGGCGAGAACTGCGTTCCCGTATAGTACTCGGTGATCCAAGTGATCAGACCGGTTACGAGCAGGCCGATAACCGAGCAGATCCAGATGTTGACCGCCGTGATGTGTTTTCCGGCGATGTCGATGCCGCCGCCGAACTCTTTGTTCGTGACGAAGTAGAACACGATGCCCGAAAGCACGCCCGCAACGCCCAAACCGACATAAAGGGCGTTCATGATTTTGCTGCGATCGACTTTGCCGATGCCGACGAAGAACGTTCCGATAATCGAAGCGACGATCGAGATGGCGCCGAGCACGAGCGGGAAGGTCGTCGAACCCGCAACGGTGCCGAGCAGCAGATTGCCGAGCAGCATTGCAGCGACCGTCGTAACGACATACGTTTCGAACAGGTCGGCAGCCATGCCGGCGCAGTCGCCGACGTTGTCGCCGACGTTATCCGCGATAACTGCGGGGTTGCGCGGATCGTCTTCCGGAATGCCGGCCTCCACTTTGCCGACAAGGTCCGCACCGACGTCGGCGGCCTTCGTGTAAATACCGCCGCCCAAACGCGCAAACACCGAGATGAGCGAGCAGCCGAATGCGAGTCCGACCATCGGCCCGAGCGCGACAGCTTCGTTCCCGCCGTTGAGCGCGAGCAGAATGCCGAAGTATCCGGCAACCGCGAGAATGCCCAGACCGACGACGAGCAGACCGGTGATCGCGCCGCCGCGGAACGCGACGTTGAGCGCGGCCGAGATGCCGGAACGCGCGGCTTCGGCGGTACGCACGTTTGCGCGCACCGACACGGTCATGCCGATGAAGCCCGCGGCGCCCGAGAGCACTGCACCGATGAGAAATCCGACAGCGGTTTCCCACGAACGCAGGCCGAGCCAAATGATGAAGAACAGCACGATGGCAACGATGCCGACCGTCGTGTATTGGCGCTTGAGAAACGCCATGGCGCCTTCTTGAATTGCGCCCGCGATCTCTTGCATGCGCGCGTTACCCGGCGACTTGCGCAGAATCCAGCTTATAAGGTAAAGGCCGTAAAGAATGGCCAGAACCCCGGCAGCAACGCCCGCATAAATCGCGGCGTTAGTGCCTATCCCACTCATTGAACTCATCGGTTTCCTTTGTGCAGCACAGCGCAGTAAAAAAGCCCCGCGCGCCGCTTTTCGCCGGCACCGGGATTCTTGGTCGCTCGGATTGCTCTATTCCGGGGTGCCTTCCTGCTCTAGGAAACGGCGGTGCGCTTCCACGACAATGCGTCGCGCGGCGCCGGCGTCTTGCCAGCCGCCCGTGGAGGTCTTCTTGCCTTCCAGCAGTTTGTACGTCGCAAAGAAGTGCTCGATCTTGCGGATCGTGTGAGCGAACATATCCGTGTAGTCTTTGATGCTTTCGAACGAGGGCTCGCCGACCGGCACGGCCAGCACCTTGTCGTCCTCTTTGCCCTCGTCCAGCATCTTCAGCAGGCCGATGGGGCGGGCGGCAACCAGGCAGCCGGCAAACGTCGGCTCGATCGTGAGGATGAGCACGTCGAGCGGGTCGCCGTCGAGCGCGAGCGTCTGCGGCGCGAAGCCGTAATCGCCGGGGTAGTGAATGGGCGAGTGCAGCGCGCGGTCGAGCCGGAAGATATCCAGCGATTTATCGTACTCGTACTTATTCCGCGAGCGTTCGGGGATCTCGACGACGACGTTGATCTCGTCGGGCGCGCTTTCCCCTAAGGGGAGCTGCAGGTAGTTCCGGGGCGGGAAATGTGACATGTCGGCCCTGCCGTTTCGCTTCCCAGGAACGTGTCCCCCCGAGCAAAAGCTCCCGCCGATGGCAGAAGAGGTAGAGCTGCTCGTTGCGGGCTGCGGCCCGGCAGGCGCTACGGCAGCCCGGGAGGCGGCGCGGTCGGGCATCGAGACGCTGGTTCTCGACAAAGACGCGGTCGTCGGGACGAAGCGCGTCTGCGCGGCCGGACTGCGTCCGGGATTTTGCGCGGAGTTCGACCTGCCGCGCAGTCTGGTGCACTGCGACACGCCGCGGCTTGCGCTCTTCGATCCCTCGGGACGCGAACACGAAGTGTTTTTCGGCCCCGGCCACACGAGCACGCGCGAGGAACTCGACGGAACGATGGCGCGGCTGGCGCACGAAGCCGGTGCGCACATTGCAACGTCCACGCTGTTCCGCGGCGCAGGCGCAAACGACGGCGCGAAGATCGTCGAGTATGCCGATTTGAAAACCGGGGAACGCAAAACGATCCGCGCGCGTCACGTGTTTTTGGCGCAAGGTTCGACGGCGAAACTCGAATCGACACCGTTTGCCTACGACGCATGGACGCCGAACCTGATGACGACCTTGCAGTACCGCGTTTATTTAGAAAAGCCGGCCGCACCGATCGCGTATCAAACGCTCGAGATGCATTACTTCGACTCGCAGGACGGCCGCACGCTGATCGGCTGGATGTTTCCGAAACGCGATCATCTGGCGATCGGTTTGGGCGTGATGGGCAAGATGCCGGGCGCGCAGATTCGCGCGGAGCTCGATGCGTTCGCGCAGCGCGTCGGGGCGCGGCTTTACCCCGGCATCGCGCAGACGATCAAGACCGAAGGGCACCTGCTCTACGGCGGTCCGCCGAGGCCGGTCGTCTCGGACGCCGCGCTTCTGCTCGGCGGCACCGCGGCCGGACTCGTGGACGCGACGAACGGCGAGGGAATCTTCGAGGCGGCGATGAGCGGCAGAATGGCCGCGCAGGCCGTCGCAGCCGAACGCGCCGGAGCCGGACCGGCAGCCAAAACCTACGCAAATGCCTTGAAATCGCGCTTTGACCGGCGGCTAAAACATCGCGTGGCGCTCATGCGGTATCTGGAGCGCCGCCCGGGACGGTTCGGCGTACTTTTCAAACAACTGTCGAAGTCGCCGCGGTTTGCCGATATTCTGCAACGAGAAGACCGCGAACGAAGCATGACCGACCGACTTTATCTTTATCAACAAGCGCTGCAATTCGCGCTGCGATCGCAGCGCGTCTAAGGCGGCGTTTTGCTCGTTGAAATTAGCGACGCGCAGTTCCGTCAGCTGCGCGATGCCATCCGCGAACGGTTCGGCATCTTTTACGACGACACGAAACAGTTCTTGCTCCAGAGCCGCCTGCAGACGCGCCTGCTCAAACGCAGCGTCGCCGATTTTGGAGCCTACTACCACTTTCTGTCGACGCATCCGGAACGGCAGACGGAGTGGGACGAACTGGCCTCCGTCCTGAGCAACAACGAGACCTATTTTTTTCGCGAGCGCTCGCAGCTCGACGTACTGGCGACTGCGGTGGTCGACGAGTATTTGAAGAGCGCCCAAGGACGGCTGCGCATCTGGTCGTCGGCGTGCTCGACGGGTGAGGAGCCGTTCTCGCTGGCGATGACGCTCTTGGAGACGCGCCGGCTGCTGGCCTCGCAGATAGAGATCAAAGCCAGCGACATCTCGCCGCGCGCGCTGGAGAAGTCCTCGGAGGGGTTTTACCGCGAACTCAGCTTTCGCGCGACGCCGCCGGAGTTCGTCCAGAAGTATTTCCGCCCGTCATCCAGCGGCGGGTTCATCATCTCGGACGATATCAGACGCATGGTGGAGTTTTCGCGGGTGAATCTCCTGGACGAAGCGGCGGTCGCGCGCGTCGGACCGGTCGATGCGATCTTTTGCCGCAACGTGCTGATCTATTTCGATAAACCCACGCAGAAACGCGTCGTCGAAAACTTTGCGCGCGCGCTGCGCCCGGGCGGATATCTGTTCCTCGGTCACGCGGAATCGATCATGCGCCTTACGGATTTATATGAGCCGACGGTTCTGCCCAAAGCGATCTTTTATAGGTTGAAGAACACGCGATGACGAGTGTCTTAGTCGTCGACGACTCGGCCTTTATGCGGCGCGCGATCACGAAGATGCTCGAAGGCGAGCAAGATATCGTCGTGTGCGGCACTGCGCGCAACGGCGAAGAAGCGATTCAAAAAGCCGCGCAGCTAAAGCCGGACGTCGTGACGATGGACGTCGAGATGCCGGGGATGGGCGGACTCGAGGCGGTGCGCGAGATCAGCCGCGTGTGCGACATTCCGATCATCATGGTCAGCGCACTCACGCGGGAGGGTGCGCAGACGACGTTTTTGGCGTTGGAAGCCGGCGCAGTCGACTTCATTCCGAAGCCGGATGCGGCGTACGTGAACATCAGCGACGTTGCGCGGGATTTGGTGAGCAAAGTGCGGGTCTTCGGCCGGCGCGCCGTGCGGCCAAAACGGCCCGAGATGCGGGCGAAGGTGACGCTTCCGCCGCTCTCCGAGGCGCCGCCCGTCCGCGAAAAGCGCGGCGTCTTTTCCTGTTTGGCCATCGGAACCTCAACCGGCGGTCCGGTCGCGCTCTCGCGTATCGTGCCGCAGCTTCCCGCGGGCTTCCCGCACCCGATCGTCATCGTGCAGCACATGCCGCCTGGCTTCACGCGCCCGCTCGCCGAGCGTCTCGATGCATCGAGCCGCGTGAACGTCCGCGAAGCGGAAGAAGGCATGGTGCTGCGGCCGGGCCACGCGATCGTCGCCCCGGCGGGGCGTCAGCTCCGCTTGCGGCGCAGCGGCGACGAGGTGAGCGTGCTCTTGTCTGCCGACGACGGGCATTCGCTGCACGTGCCGAGCGTCGACGTCATGATGGCCTCGGTCGCCGAGGCATATGGAAGCGGTACCTTGGCTGCTATCCTAACGGGAATGGGCCAGGACGGCGTCGTCGGTTTGCGTCAGGTAAAAGACCGTGGCGGCTTCGTCATCGGTCAGGACGCCGCAAGCAGCGTCGTCTACGGTATGCCGCGCGCGGCTGCGCAAGCGGGCCTCGTCGACCGCGTTTTGCCGCTCGAACAAATCGCCGGCGCGATCGCGGAGTTGACTTCTTAACGGAAACTGTCAACTAGGCCATAGGTCCCTGGTAGGAGCACTACGCTTCGCGGGCAATACAACCGATAACTTACGGCTCTCTGTCATCACAACGGCCAAAGTACTGTGGAGCGTGCATGAGGTCCAAGCGCAGTTCGCAGCGCTACGTAATCGGCGGTGTCGAACTATCTAGAGAAGAGATCGTGCACAAGTACTTGCATTTGGTTAAGTACGTCGCCGGCCGTATCTCCGTGAACCTTCCGCCCAACGTCGAGTTGAACGATTTGATCAACGACGGCATTCTGGGCCTCATCGACGCGATCGAAAAATACGACGACGATCGCGGCGTCAAATTCGAAACCTACGCTATCACCCGGATCAACGGCGCCATCCTCGATGCGCTGCGTTCCCTCGATTGGGTACCGCGCGCCGTCCGGCAGCGCGCCCGCGAACTCGAGCGCGCCTATCAGGAACTCGAGGCGAAGTTGGGCCGCGTCCCGACCGAAGCCGAGATCGCCGAGAAACTGCAGATTACGCCCAAGGAACTCGACTCGCTCATGCAGCGCGTCCGCGGCACGGCCGTGCTCTCGCTCGAAGAGTTTTTGCCGAACGAAAAAGGCTACGAGATTCCGCTGGTCGACACGCTCAAAGACTCGGACAACGACGTCACCATCGCCGTCGAATCGCGCGAGATCCGCGCCGCGCTGGTCGACGCCGTGGAGCATCTCTCGCCGCAAGAGCGCACGGTCATCTCACTTTATTACTTCGACGGACTAACGCTCAAGGAGATCAAGAGCGCGCTGAGCGTTTCGGAGTCGCGCGTCTCGCAGATCCATGCCCAGGCCGTCATCCATCTGCGCCAAAAACTGCGCGATTTGCGGGCGGATTTGGGCTACCGTGAGGGCGATCCGAACGTGAAGCAGAAATATCTGCGCAAAAGTCCCACCGGGACCGATAACGTAAGTAAAGCCGGATAGCGAGGACGTACACGGATGGCGATTCGACCGGTAGACCTTCAACTAGCCTATATGGCGGCGCCGCAGAACGCGGCCGTCTTGAACGCAGCCCAAGAGTCCCAATCCGCAGCCCAGCAGGCGCAAGCGGCGGCATTTGCCGCCGAAGTTGTCCGCCGCGAGGAGCAAGTCGCGAACACGGGCGAGAGCCAGGGCTCGAAAGTGCGCGCGCGCGGTGACCGCGAGCGCCAGCAGCAGCACCCCCGCCGCCGCACGTATCTGCCGGATCCCGCCGCGGAAGAAGACGCCCAGCCCGGCATGGTCCTCGGCGACGGCGAGCATTTTATCGACGTAACGGCTTAGGACGCCATGGCGGGTCTGGACCCATCGCAAGGCGCCGCACTCGGCGCCGCGGTCAATGCAGCCGACCTGCAGTTTTTAGAAACCGCCCTCACGCTCGATGCCTCGGCCGCTGCGCTGCAGGCGAAGCTCGCGCCGGGCGACGTGTTAACAGCGCGCATTCTTCCGCCTCAGGGCGGTACCGACTTCATCGAAGTAGCCGGGCAGACGCTGCCGGCGCAGTTGCCGCCGGATGTGTATCCGGGCGATACGCTCGCGCTGCAAGTGACGAACGTGAGCGGCAACCAGATCTACGTTCGGAATTTGGGCACGGCCGATCCCTCGCAAAGCGCATCCGCGCAGACGCAGACCCAACAACCGCAACCCGCCCAGCAAGTCCCGCCTGCGCAGCCGCCCCCGGCGCCTCCGCGCGCTGTCTTCGTTGCAGCGTCGGTCGTGCGCGCGCAGCCGCAAAATCAAGCCGCACCGCAGAATGCCGCGCAGATCAAGATGCCGCCGCCGGCGATCGACGCGCGTATCGCGGCGCAGCAGAACTCGGCACGTGCGTCCGTTCCAAGTCCTGCAGCGGCGAGGCCGCAGTTCGTTCCGCCGGTCGTTACCAGCCGTGCTGCGGTCGCGCGCACGGTCAGCGACGTTCTGCGTTCGGTCAAACTTCCGGATACCGCGTTCACGCGGACGGTTGCCGCCATCGCGCAACAGGCGCCGCAGCGTTTGGCGCCCGTGTTGCGACGCTTAGAGAGTGTGCTCGCGCAGATGCCGTCGGATCCGCGCGCGGCAACGATCCGGACGATCGCCGCGTTCGTGGGAAAACTCAACCTCGCAAACGTCGAAACGCTTGCCGCGCAAATAGAAGCGTACGTTTCGCACGCCGTGCGCGGGGGCGAACCAAAACTCACTGCGCTGCTTCAAGCGTTGAACGAGGCGTCCGCTGCGGATGCTCCGCAACAGGCGGTGGAGACGCGTCAAGAATCCGGAACTCCCGCGCAACGTTCCGATCAAGCGCAACAAGCGCATCAAGTGCAGTCCCAACCGGCAGCAAACGTTCAGCAGGTGAAAACGCCGCTCGCGCATGCGGAAGTGCACGGCCGCGCGGCGGTGCTCGCCGAAGCGAGCCGGCACGATCTCAAAACAGCGATGCTCGCGCTGCTGCGCGATGCACCGGGCGGACGCACGAGCACGGTCGCGCAAGCCCTGAACGAATCGCTCGTGACCATCGCCGGGAACCAACTCAATACGCTCAATGCGAGCGCGCAAGCTCCCGGAACCATCGCGTTCGCACTGCCGGCGTTCTTTCACGAGGGCGGTAAGCCGGCATATCTTCGCATCTCGCGCGACGGCGGCGCATCGCGCAATCCGATGGACGCAGACAACTTTCATATCGCGTTCGTCCTGGATACGGCGAATCTCGGAACCGTAGCGATCGACGTGCAGACGTCGGGACGCGCAGTCAACGTCGATGTAAAGACGGAGGCGGCGCCGGCCGCATCGGCGTTTCGCGACGGGTTCGGCGCGCTTCGCGACCGGCTCGAACAGCTGCGCTATCGCGTGTCGTCGACCGCCGCAAACGTCTTGCAGTCCAACGCGGCGCCTGCCGCTGCCGGTTCGCCGCAGCGCGCGCGCCCCGCAGCCGGATCGTCGGGATTGGACGCGCAGGCATGAGCGGACGCTTTTACGATTTCCGCAAACGCGTCGCGCCGCGTCCCGCTGCGGCCGCGCTCAAGTACGATCCGGTCGGGCACGAAGCGCCGCAGGTCGTCGCGGCGGGGCGCGGGTTGGCCGCCGAGGAGATCGTGCGCTTGGCGAAAGAGCACGGCGTGCCGCTCCACGAGGACGCGCAACTCGTTGAAGCCCTTTCTCGTTTAGACCTTACCGAATCGATTCCGCGCGAGCTCTATGCCGTGGTGGCCGAGATTTTGGCATACGTGTTCCGGGTGGACGAAGCGGCTGCGCGCCGAAGTCACGCCCGTTAGCATCTCCGGAAAGGACAGAAAAACCACGTTGAAACGCCTGTTGCCAGTCCTCGCATGCGGCCTGTCCGTCACGCTGCTCGCGCTTGCGCCCGCGCGGCCGACCGTCGTCAATTGGAATCTCACGCCGGATCAGATCGCCGCAAACTGCAAGTCGCAGCTCGGCGCGTTCGATACGGCGGTGAAGCATATTACCTCGCTCAAAGGTAAGCGCACGTTTGCGAACACGCTGCTGCCGCTGGAGAATGCGGAAGCGGACGAGAGCGATCGCCTCGTTGCCGAAAGCTTTCTCTTCAACATGGCCACCGAGAAAACGGTGCGCGATGCCTCCGAGAAATGCAACATCGCTCAGAGCAACTATTTCTCCGCATTCGGCGCGCGCCCGGACGTCTACCAAGACCTGGTTGCCGTGCAGAAGAGCGGAACCGCAAAGACCGCGGCGGACCGCAAACTGCTCGAGATCTACCTCACGAGCTTCAAGCGTTCCGGTGCCGCGCTCGATTCTGCCAAGCGCGCGCAGTTTATCAAACTCTCGAACCAGCTGACCGAACTCGGCAGCAAGTTCAGCGAGAACTTGAACAACGACGCAACCACGATTTCGATCACGGCGGCGCAGGCGCAAAGCCTTCCCGCCGCTTTCGCCGAGAAACTCAAGAAGAACGCCGACGGCACGTTGACCGTCGACGTCAACGAAAGCACCGTCGGATCGTTTTTGAGCAACGAGAAAGATCCGGCCGCGCGTAAGGCTTACTATATCGCCTACAATAACCGCGCGCTTCCGAACGTAGCGATTCTCGAGAGCGCGATCGCCGTGCGCGACCAGCTCGCGCACCTGCTCGGCTATCAATCGTGGGCAGCGTATCAACTTGCCGATCGCATGGCCCGCACGCCGCAGCGCGTTTTAACGTTCGAGAAGACGCTGGATGCGAAGCTGATGCCGCAGGCAAAAGCCGATCTGGACGTGCTCCAGCAGCTCAAACGTACCGATACGGGCGATGCGAAGGCGACCATCGACGCGTGGGACGTCTCGTATTACAACAACCAGCTCATCAAGACGAAGTATGCTGTCGACAACGAGGCGATCCGGCAGTACTTTCCGGTCAACACCGTCGTCGACCGCATCATGAATCTGTACCACAAGCTGCTCGGCGTGACGTTCGTCAAAGTCGATAAGCCGAATTCGTGGAACGATGCGGACGTCATCAGCTACAACGTCTTCGACACGAAGAGCGGCAAGTTCATCGGCACGACGTACTTCGACTTCTATCCCCGTCCCGGAAAATTCAGCCACTTTGCAAACTGGCCGCTGATTCCGGCGCGCCGTCTTGCCGACGGCAGCTACCGTCCGCCGGTGACGGCCATTCTCGGTAACTGGCCGCGGCCGGCCGCAGGCAAACCGGCGCTGCTTTCACACGACGACGTCATCACGTTCTTCCACGAGTTCGGGCACAATCTCGCCGCGCTGCTTTCGACGGCACCGTACGAAACGCTCAGCGGCGGATTCCGTCAGGACTTCGTCGAGGCGCCTTCGCAGATGCTCGAAAACTTCATGTGGCAGCCGTCGATCCTGAAAGAAGTCAGCTCCAACGTGACGACCGGACAACCGCTGCCCGACGATCTGATTCAAAAGATCGTGCGCGCACGGTACGTCAACGAAGCCTACTTTACGACCGGTCAAATTCTGCTCGGCATGGTGGACATGGCGTATCACAGCTCGGGTCCGAAAGTCGACACGACGGCCGTGTGGGCGCAGATGAAGGAGCAGTACACGCCGCTGCCCATGGCGCCGGGTACGCATCCGCAGGCATCGTTCGGCCATCTCTTCGGATACGACGCGGGGTACTACAGCTATCTGTGGGCGCTCGTGTACGCGCAAGACATGTTCACCGCGTTCCAAAAAGGCGGACTCGAAAATCCGGCGGTCGGCATGCGTTACCGCAAGACGATTCTGGAACCGGCCCGCACGTACGAACCGGACGTCGAGGTGACGAACTTCCTCGGGCGTCCGATGAGTCCGGCGGCATTCTATAAACAGTTCACGACGCCGCCGCCTCCGGCCGGCACGCCGTAACTGGAAAGGGCGGAATCGAACCCGTGAAATCCGACAGCGGCGCGGCTACCCAGGCATAGCCGGTCCACGGAGACGCGCCGCATCGAACACGTGAAATCCGAAAGCGGCGCGGCTACCCAGGCATAGCCGGTCCACGGAGACGCGCCGCATCGAACAGGAGTTCGATTCCGCCCTTTTGAAACAAGGTACTCCGATGAGCTGGCTGACGAAACTGCGGGCCTCCTTCGGAAAAGCCCGCGATACGCTCACGGGCGTGCAGGCTTTGGGACGGGCGCGCAAACCTATCACGCCCGAAGTCTGGGAAGAGTTTGAAGATCTGCTGCTGCTCGCCGACTTCGGCGTTCCGACCACGCAAAAGATCGTCGGCGGTCTGCGCACCGTCGCAAAACAAGAACTTTGGAAGACCAGCGATCAGATCGTGGCGCGTTTCCGCAAGGACGTCGAACGCTTTCTGACCCTGCCCGGCGCCGAGCTCGATCTTGCGCACAAACCTGCGGTCGTACTCGTCGTGGGCGTAAACGGCAGCGGCAAAACCACGACCATCGGCAAGCTCGCAACGCTGCTGCAATCGCAGCGCAAACGCGTGCTGCTCGTTGCCGCGGATACGTTCCGTGCCGCAGCCGCCGAACAGCTCGCAATTTGGGCGGAGCGCAGCGGCGCAGATTATCTGCGCGGTAAAGAAGGCGCCGATCCCGCATCAGTCGTTTTCGACGGCGTGCAGGCGGGCAAAGCGCGCGGCGCCGACGTGATCTTGATCGACACGGCCGGGCGGCTGCAGACCAAAGCCAACCTCATGGAAGAGCTCAAGAAGATGCGGCGCATCATCGAGCGCGAGACGGGCGAAGCCCCTGCGGAGACGCTGCTCGTGCTCGACGGAACGACCGGTCAAAACGCGATTTCGCAAGCGAAGCTCTTTAATGAAACGACCACGCTTACGGGCGTCGTCGTCACCAAGCTCGACTCGACGGCCAAAGGCGGCGTGCTCGTCGCCATCGTGGATACGCTCGAGGTTCCCGTAAAATACATCGGTTTGGGCGAATCCGCGGATGCGCTTCGGCCGTTCTCACCATCCGAGTTCATCGACGCCTTGTTCGAAGACTCGGATCTTTAGTGCCACCCCCTTGTCATGGCAGACGCCTAACGTGAAAGACATAGTGCAAAAAAGCGAACGGAGTACAAAAATGGCAGCGCAAGACGAACGGCAAGTAGCATTGAGTAACGCCCTGGCGCAGATCGAGCGTCAGTTCGGCAAAGGCTCCATCATGCGGATGGGCGAGTTCAGCGAGAAGATGTCGTTCGACGTCGTGCCCTCGGGCTCGATAGCGCTCGACCTGGCGTTGGGCGTCGGCGGATTTCCGCGCGGACGTATCGTCGAGATTTACGGCCCGGAATCCAGCGGTAAAACCACGCTTGCGCTGCATGCGATTGCAGAAGCGCAGAAGAACGGCGGCACGGCGGCGTTTATCGACGTCGAGCACGCGCTCGATCCGAACTACGCCGCAGCGCTCGGCGTCGATCTCGACAATCTGCTCGTGTCGCAGCCGGACACCGGCGAACAAGCGCTGGACATCGCCGAGATGCTGGTGCGAAGCAATGCCGTCGACGTCATCGTCGTCGACTCGGTCGCCGCGCTGGTTACCAAAGCCGAACTCGAAGGCGACATGGGCGACGCGCACGTCGGTCTGCAGGCACGTTTGATGTCGCAGGCGCTGCGTAAACTCACCGCCGCGATCTCACGCAGCAAATCGGTGATGATCTTCATCAACCAATTGCGCGAAAAAGTCGGCGTCATGTTCGGCAACCCCGAGACGACGTCGGGCGGCCGCGCGCTCAAATTCTACGCCTCGATCCGTCTGGACGTTCGCAAACTCGAACAGATCAAGATCGGTACCGACGTCGTGGGTTCGCGCACGCGCGTCAAAGTGGTGAAGAACAAAGTCGCTCCGCCGTTCCGGCAAGCCGAGTTCGATATCACCTACGGCCACGGTATCAGCAAGATGGGTTCGATCCTCGACGTCGCGCTCGAGCGCAACATCGTCGGTAAGAGCGGTTCGTGGTACACCTACGGTGAGACGCGCATCGGTCAAGGCCGCGAGAACGCCAAGGCGTTCCTCGAAGAAAACGTCCATCTGGCGGACGAAATCACCAGCAAGATCCGCGAGGAACTCGCAGCGGTCGTTGCTTCCAAGAACGGTTCGGCTGCCGGAGCTGCCGCCGAGTAAGAACCGGCATCATGCGTGCAGAAGTTGCCGGCATTGATTACCGCTACGTGGTCATTCTCGAACCCGAGGATGGAGCGTTCAACGTAGTCGTGCCGGCACTTCCTGAAGTCGCGACGTTCGGAAAATCCGTGGAAGACGCGCGTCTTATGGCGCGCGACGCCATAACACTCGCCCTCGAATACCGCCGCTCCAGGGGGATAGAAATTCCGCCGAGTGACGAGTCAACGGCGCGCGTTGAAACTATTTCGATCTCACTGCCCGCCGCTTAGAGGCGCGGGATGAACTCATCAGCCTCCTCTGAGGAGCGCAAAGCGTGGTTAACCGCTCTCCGCGCATTGGCGCAGCGGCGCATGACCGAAGCGCAGTTGTGGGCCAAACTCGAGCGTAAGGGGTACGAGCACGAAGCGATTCGCGGTGCCGTAGAGCGATGCAAAGCCGAAGGCTACATCGACGACAAATTGTTCGCGCAGCTTTACGTCGAGCAGAAGCGCAAAGCCATCGGCGATAGCCGGCTGGTCGGCGAACTCGTGCGCAAAGGCATCGAACGCGATGCTGCGTATATCGCCGTGCAAACGGGCAGCGTCGGACAAGACGAGCGCGCCGACGACGCTATCGCGAAACTGTTCCGTACAAAACCCGGGCTGAGTTATCCGTCGGCCGCGCGTGCGCTGGAACGGCTCGGCTTTCCGGCATCGCTCATCTATCGCAAGTTGCGCGAGCATGCGGCAACGTTCGGTCCACTTGCAGAAGAGGCGTCATAATCGCGCTAAGCTTGCTGTTTGTCATCGGGTGCCGCAACCTGCGCATAATTTAAGATAGCGACGAACCCGACGCCGCCGATGCAGTTACCGACAAACACGGGCAGCAGAAAATGCAGGCACCACGTACCGAACGGATAGGCGCCGCGCGCGACTACGTAAAGCGTTTCAACCGCGCCCGCAATGATATGGCTCAGGTTTGCGGCGCCCACGAGCCATGTAATGAAGACGATGATCCAAAAGCGCTGAGCGTCGGCGGACGGCAGTAACCACACGCAAAGCGCGATCAGCCATCCGGCAAGGACGGCGCGAAAGATCGTCTCGACGAACGACGGCTTCAACGCTTCTTGGCCGATGTGCATGAACGCCGCGTTCACGCCGGGCGAGAACGTCGACGTGTGCGCGGCCAGCCACGCGAACAGTCCCGCGCCGATGAGATTGCACAGCAGCACGATGCCCCACAGCCGCAGCATCTCGCCGAGTTTCTTGACTTTGTCCTTATCGTCGAGAACCGGAAGAATGGCGGTCAGCGTATTCTCGGTGAAGAGTTGCTGCGCGCCGAGAATGACGATGACGAATCCGAACGTGTAACCGAGATTTGCGACGAGCATTCGCCAAGGCGAATCCGGAAGGGCGCTTTCGAGCACGCCGGTGCCGAGAAGTGAAAAGCCCATCGATAAGCCGGCGGCAAATCCCGAAAACGCGAGTGAAAGCGCGGGGCGGCTCAGCTCGTTCTCGCCGGTACGCCGGACGGTTTCGAACACGACTTCGGCGCGCAAACTGACGCGCCGTTTTACTTCATGCTCTTCGTACTTGTCGAGCTGGACGGTATTGCCGCTGCTCTCGTCATCCGCCATGCCGCGCCTTTACCCGTTGTCGCAGCCGCTCAAGCCGCGGGCACTGCACAGCACATGCCCGCTCTCCGAGTGCTCGTTGCCGAAGACGATGCCGCCATACGCGACCTGCTCGTCCACCATTTCGAACGCGAGGGATTCGAAGCCGTCGCGGTCGCCGACGGAAACGCCGCCTTGCGCGCGGCCCGAAAAGCGGCCGACGCGCTCGTGCTGGACTTGGGACTGCCGGCAATCGACGGCCTTGAGGTTGCGCGAACGCTGCGCCGCGAGCAGCACACGATTCCGATCGTCATGCTGACGGCGCGCGCGGACGAGATCGATCGCGTCGTCGGTTTGGAGATCGGCGCGGACGACTACGTCACGAAACCTTTTTCGCCGCGCGAAGTTGTCGCGCGCGTCAAAGCTATCGTACGGCGCTGCGGGCAGCCGCAAGAAGCGCGGCCGGCCGTTTTGCAATGCGGGCGGGTCGAAATCGACGAAGCCGCTCGCGAAGTTCGCATCGACGGCACTGAGGTCAGATTGAAGCCGCGCGAGTTCGCGCTGCTGCACGTGCTCGTAGCGAATGCCGGAATGGCGCTTTCGCGGCGCGCGCTGCTCGACAGGTGCTGGGGTTTCGACTATGCCGGCGACGAGCGCACGGTCGACGTGCACGTCCGGCGCCTTCGCGAGAAACTAGAGACGTTTGACGAGCCGCCGCTGCAATTGCAGACGGTACATGGGTATGGCTACAAGGTCGCGCGCTGACGCGCACTGCGCGACGATGGATGCGCTTGCGGATCGATTGTGCGCCGCGGATGCGAACGCCGTCTCGACGCTGCTCGCGTTTCGTCTGCCGGATCTCGCCGATCTTGCGTGGCAGTACGGCAAGCGTGCTGCGCGGCAATTAGAGCGCCGCGCGGTTCGCGCGTTCGGCCGCGCGTGCGCGACGCTGCTGCGCGGGAGCGATCTTATCGCCCACGATGCGGGCAGCGACCGCTTTATCGCAGCGCTGATCGCGCCGCCGCGCAGCGGGAGCGTACAGCGCTTGCCCGCCGGACGATGCGCGCTCGAGCGCATCGCCGGCGAGATGCACTCGCGGCTGGGCGTGCGCGTCGAAGCCGGATGGACGCCGGTCGCGGCGCTGCCGAATCGCGCTGCGCTTGACGGCGCCGTCGAGCGTGCGTTGGAACGCGGCCTGCGCGAACGCGAGCGCTACGAGTTTTTTGCCGCGGTCGGGCACGAACTGCGCACGCCGCTGAGCGCGATCCGCGGTTACATCGAAACGGTGCTGGACGAACGGCCGGACGATGCGACTGCGCAGCGGTTTCTGGAAGTGGCGCGCCGGGAGGCGATGCGGATGGGACGCTTGCTCGAAGGCATGTTCGAGTTCTCGCTGCTCGATCTGTCGGCGGGCGCCGGCGCGAGCTGCAGCGCAAGCGAACAACTCGAAGCCGCGTGCGATGCC
>DASSRQ010000009.1:0-13587 GCA_035701665.1 Vulcanimicrobiaceae bacterium | reverse complement strand
GAGCTCGTGTTCGGCGTGCAGGACGGCATCCTCACGACGCTCGGCATCGCGACCGGCGTCGGCGTTGCCGAAGGAAAGAGTTGGTTCGTCGTCCTCAGCGGATTGCTCGCACTGCTTGCGGGCGCGCTCTCGATGGGCGTGGGCGAGTATCTCGGCGGCAAGTCGGAGCGCGAAGTCGTTCAGGCGGCAATCGATCTCGAACGCAGCGAGATGGCAGCGAATCCGCAAGACGAGTTTGCCGAGCAAGTCGCCTACTATAAACTCAAAGGCTTCAGCGCCGACGAAGCGCACATGATCGTGACGCGTCTGGCGCAGAACCCCGAGATCTACCTGTACGAGATGATGCGCGACGAGTTCGGCATCGATCCGCGTATTGCGGAAGAAGTGAGTTTGCGCCCAGCCTTTCAGATGGCCGGCTCGTTTGCGGTAGGCGCGCTGCTCCCGCTGCTTCCGTATCTGTTTACGCTCTCCGGATGGACGGCGCTAGGCGTCAGTTTAGCGCTGGCGATCGCGGGGCTGTTTTCCATCGGCTATTACGCCGGCACGCTGACGGATCGCGTGAACTGGCAGAAGGGCCTGGAAGTCGTCCTTTTTGGTATGGCGGTGTTCGCGATCTCGTGGCTCGCGGGCTGGGGATTGCCGCTACTGTTCGGACATCCTGGCACGATGCTGACCGGTGGCTGAGACCGGCTCCTGCGGTCCGGATCCGGCGGAACGTTTTCCGTTCGGCGCCGCAATTCTCAGAACCGGATTTTTGAAGAATTTCATTACGCGGCCGAACATCGAAGTCGGCGACTACACCTACTACGACGATCCCGCAGGTCCGCAGCAGTTCGAAGAACACGTGCTGTACCACTTCGACTTCATCGGGGATAAGCTGCGCATCGGAAAGTTCTGCGCTATCGGCGCGCGTACGACGTTCGTGATGAACGGCGGCAACCACCGCGGTTCCGGATTCTCAACGTACCCGTTTGCCGTTTTCGGCGGCGCGTGGGCCGGGCGGTTCGATGAGGAACTCGTCTTTCCGAACAAAGGCGATACCGTCGTAGAGAACGACGTGTGGACCGGCTATGACTCGCTCGTTATGCCGGGTGTCCGGATCGGCAATGGCGCCATTGTCGCGACGCGTGCGGTCGTCACGTCGGACGTTCCCGACTACGCGATCGTCGCCGGCAATCCGGCGCGAATCGTTCGCATGCGCTTCGACGAGGCGACGGTTGCAGAACTCTTACGCATTGCGTGGTGGAACTGGGACGCCCAGAAAATCACCCGCAACATCGCCGCTATCGGCCAAAACGATCTCGAAGCGCTGCTGCGCGCGAAATAAAAAAAGAAGGCGCAGCTTGCGCTGCGCCCGTTATTAAGGATCGAATAAAGACGGTTTATTTGCCGCTCTTCTTGGCAGCTTTTTTCGTGGTCTTGGCGGCTTTCGTCGCCTTCTTGGCGGCCGGCTTCGCAGCTTTCTTCGCTACTTTGTCAGCCATTTTCTTGGTCTTCGACTTGGCTTTCGCTTTCGTCGCTTTTTTCGCGGCCGGCTTCGTCGCAGCTTTCTTCGCTACTTTGTCAGCCGTCTTCTTGATGGCGGCTTTCTTGGCCGATTTCACCGACTTCGTTGCCTTGGTCGATTTCGTCGTCTTTGCAGCAGCCTTCGTCGTGGTCTTCGCAGCGGTCGTCTTCGCGGCCGGAGCAGCAGCCATGGCCGTACCGGTCAGAAGAAATGCCGACGCGATGAGCGATGCAAGAATCTTCTTCATTGTGTATCCTCCTCTCCCGATTAGTCGAACCGCCGTCTGAAAAAACAGCGGCACCACCAGCATAACGCTGGCGGCGCCGATTCTGTTCCAGGGGTCCGGGAAAGGACCCTCTATTTAGCTTTCCATTTACCAACCAGCGAACGGGAGATTACCAGCCGCTGGATCTGCTGCGTGCCTTCATAAATCTGCGTGATCTTGGCGTCGCGCATCATGCGTTCGACCGGGTAGTCCACGGAGTAGCCGTAGCCGCCCAGGACCTGCACCGCGTCGGTGGTGACGCTCATCGCCGTGTCGCCGCATTTGAGCTTGCACATCGCCGCCCAGAGCGTGACGTCGGCCGCGCCTTCGTCGCACTTGCGCGCCGCTTCATACAGAAGCAGGCGGGCCGCCTCGACTTCGGTCTTCATGTCCGCAAGCATGAACCCGATGCCTTGCTGCTGTCCGATGGGTTTGCCGAACGCCATACGCTCCTGCGCGTACTTGGCGGCATAGTCCAGCGCGCCCGCAGCGATGCCGAGCGCCTGCGCGGCGATGCCCGGCCGGGACTTGTCGAGCACTTTCATCGCGACTTTGAAGCCGTCGCCTTCGGGGCCGATGAGGTTTTCAACCGGCACTTCGCAGTTGTCGAAGACGAGCTCGACCGTCGGTGACCCGCGGATGCCCATCTTTTTCTCGAGTTTGCCGACGCTGAAGCCTTTGAAGCCCTTCTCGACGATGAACGCGCTGATGCCGTTCGGGCCTTTCTCGGGGTCGGTTACGGCGAAGACGCAGACCACGTCGGCAACGCTGCCGTTGGTGATCCAAATCTTTTGACCGTTGAGAATGTACTTGTCGCCTTTGCGCTCGGCACGCGTGCGCATGGAGCCGGCGGCGTCGGAGCCGCTGCCCGCTTCCGTTAACGCATACGCTGCGATCCACTCACCGCTGGCGAGCTTGGGCAGATACTTCTTTTTTTGCTCTTCGCTGCCGGCGATCAGAATCGGCAGCATACCGAGTTCTTGCACGGCGACGATCAGCGAGCTGGATGCGCATGCTTTCGCGATCTCTTCGACGACCTTCACGTACGTCAGAAACGTTCCGCCCAATCCGCCGTATTCGGCGGGGATCGGAATGCCCATCAAATCGCTCTCGGCGAAGAGTTTGCGGATGTCTTGCGGATACTCGCCTTTTTCGTCGATCTCGGCGGCGCGCGGTGCTACTTTTTCGGCAACGAGTTCGCGGACGACATCGAGGATCATCGCCTCTTCGTCGGCTGCGGCATGGTTTGCGGTGGCGGTCGTCATGCGGGAAAACTTCGCGGGGCGGCATACAATGGCCCTGTATGGCGGTTAACCATGGATAAAGTCGTAGGTTCGTGCGCGCAAGCCGTGGCCGACATCCCCGACGGTGCCTCTTTGGCGGTCGGCGGCTTCGGTTTGAACGGCATTCCGCACAACCTTATCAGCGCGCTGCTCGAACAGGGCGCGAGCGGACTGGTAACGGTTTCCAATAACTGCGGCGTCGACGGCTGGGGACTCGGCGTGCTGCTGGATGCGCATCGCATCCGCCGCACGACCGGCTCGTACGTCGGCGAGAATAAAGAGTTCGAACGGCAGTATCTGCAAGGCGAATTGGAAGTAGAACTCGTGCCGCAAGGTACGCTCGCCGAACGCTTGCGCGCGGGCGGCTGCGGCATTCCGGCATTTTATACGCCCGCGGGCGTCGGCACGCAAGTTGCCGACGGCGGCTTGCCGTGGAAGTATGCAGCCGGCGGCGGCACGATTGCCGTTCCTTCACCGAAAAAAGAGACGCGGACGTTCAATGGCCGCGACTACGTGCTTGAAGAAGGCATCGTGTGCGACTTTGCGCTCGTTCGCGCGAGCGTCGGCGATCGCCACGGCAATTTGATCTTTCACAAAGCGACGCGAAACTTCAATCCGTTGTGCGCGATGGCCGGTAAAATCACGATCGCGGAAGTCGAAGAGCTCGTCGAACCCGGCGAGATCGATCCCGAAAACGTGCATCTGCCCGGCATCTTCGTGCAGCGCGTCGTCAAAGTCGGCTCCGAAGGCAAACGCATCGAGCGCGTCACCACCAGAAAGCGTGAGGGCTAATCCGTGCCGTTAACCCGTCAAGAGTTAGCCGCGCGCGTCGCGCAAGAGCTGCGCGACGGCGAGTACATCAATCTGGGCATCGGCCTGCCGACGCTGATTCCGAACTACGTGCCAAAAGGTGTGAGCGTCGTACTGCAAAGTGAGAACGGTATCTTGGGCATGGGCCCATACCCGTTCGAAGGTGAAGAGGATCCCGATCTCATCAACGCCGGCAAAGAGACCGTCACGCTGCTGCCCGGTGCGTCATTCTTCGATTCGTCGCTATCGTTCGGCATGATCCGGGGCGGTCACATCGATCTCGCGGTGCTCGGGGCGATGGAAGTTTCGGAGAACGGAGATCTTGCGAACTGGATGATTCCCGGCAAAATGGTCAAAGGCATGGGCGGCGCGATGGACTTGGTTCACGGCGCTAAAGAAGTGATCGTTATGATGGAGCACGTTGCTAAGGGCGGCGCACATAAGATCGTCAAACAGTGTTCGCTTCCGCTGGCCGGCAAGCGCGTCGTCAACCGCATTATCACCGATATGGCGGCGATCGACGTAACGCCTGAGGGCTTGGTCCTGCGAGAAGTTGCGCCGGGTGTCAGCGTTGACGACGTTCGTGCCGCGACCGGAGCCGAGTTGAAACTGAACGGCTCCGTTAAAACGATGACGTTCTAGAGCGCTCGCGCTTCCGCGGTCGAAACTGCAGCAAGCGTGTCGACCGCTAGGCGCACGGCTTGCGCGGGCTCCAGCGCCGCGCCTTGCGCGAAGATCGCTTCGAATCCGCTGCCGAGTCTGTCGCGCAGCACCGCGACCGCTTCGTCGAAGAGACGCTGATCTTCGGGTTGCCGGCCGACTCCCGCCGAAAACCGCGCCTGCGCAAAGCCGGCGAATTCCGCGGCTTCTTCGCTGAAGCCGAGCGCCGTAGCTGTCAGTACGCAAGCGTCAAAAGCGGCAGCAAAAACAAAGTCGGAAGGATACGTCTCGAGCGCGCGCAGTGCCGTCAGGACGCTCTCCACGGCATCACGCTCGGCGCCGCCGCCGATCTGCGCCAGCGCAAGGTTTATCGCAAACAGCGGGATGTTCCACGGCCCCCTTTTCTCGGCTTGCCGCAAGATATCGGCAAACTCGGCGGTCGCCTTTTCGTACTCACCGGAGCGCATAAGGGCCATCGCGATATTTCCGCGGATGCTATCGCGGAGTATGGGATTCGATTCGCGGACGATCTCGAGCGCGTGCCGGAAGCGCTGCATCGCCAGATCGACATCTCCATTATCTGCAGCGAAGCAGCCGGCGAGCATAAAGCCATGCGCCGGATCCCGTACGCCCGCGCCCGAATCCAACAGCACGCACACTGCGTCGATATCCGCAAGTGAGACCGCGTGCATCTTACCTGTCCAAAGTGCCGTGGAAAGCCGCTCGTTGACCGCCTCCGCCCATTCGATGTCGCGGCCTTCGCGTTCGAGCAGCGCGCAGGCCTCCTCGAGGAGTTTATCGCTGCGTGAGGGATCGGCCTCATTTAAAAAACTTGCAACGGATGTAAGGATACGCGCGCGCGTGCGAGCGCCGGTGTTCTGCCGCGCCGCAAGTTCGCACAATGCGTCCAGGAATGGAAGAGACTCTCGAACGCGCCTGCTTAAGATTTCGCGCGTTTCCCATACGGCTTTGCCGATGCGGTCGACGTCTTCGTCAAGATCGATCGCGCGCGCAATTGCCGGCACGTAGTTTTGCACGTCTTCGCGGTGCCGTTGCGAGACGAGTTCCAAGTACGTTCGTGCATGCCGGTCGCGCAGCGTTTCGAGCACCGTTTGCGGTGTCAACGTCATCGCGTACTCCCGCATCGGTTCCAGAAGGCGCATACGCGTGCCGTCGGTTACGATAAGCGATTTCTGCGCCAGCGCATCGAGCGCTGCCGTCACGTCCTGAGCGGAATACTGCGCACCGAAAAAGGCTTGTGCCGCATCCGCATACCAGCCGCCCTCAAAAATGCACAGCGAACGGAAGATGTGCTGCTCGCGCTGCGGCAGCAGTTTGTAACTCCAATCGAGTGTGGCAAAAAGGGTCTTGTGCCGTTCGGAAACGGACCTCGACGTCGCGGTCAACCGGATCGTCAGTTCGCTTAGTATCTCTGAAAGCCGCATCGAGCCCGCATGCGCTGCCGCGAGTTCGAGCGCAAGCGGAATGCCTTCGGTCCAGCGTGCGATCTCGGCGATCTCGACGCCGGCTTCGGAAAGCACCGGCGCCGGCGCGCCCGCTGCAGCCGCGCGCAACATGAAGAGTTCCTGAGCTTCGCCGTCGCCCAGCGGCTCTAGGCGATACACGTACTCGCCTTCGATTGCAAGCGGCTCGCGGCTCGTCGCAAGCACGCGAACGTTGGGCGCGGCGATAAGCGCATCGGCTACCCTTGCGCTCTCTTCGATGAGGTGTTCGCAGTTGTCGAGCACGATCAACAGTTCTTTGTTTCGCACGAACTGCAAAATGCGGTTCAACGAAACATTCGACGGCGCGTCGGGGAGCAGCGCTGCGGCAATCGCCGCCGTCACATCGGTCTGGGCGGTAAGGTCGACAAACCACGCGCCGTCCGCAAAGTGTTTCGCGCTGCGCGCTGTTTCCAGCGCAAGACGCGTCTTACCGCTGCCGCCGAATCCATGAATCGTTACGAGCCGGTGCGCGGCGAGCAAATTCTGAAGCTCCCCGATGGCAGAGCCGCGGCCGACGAACGGAGTTCGCGCCGGCGCAATATTTCCGGTGGCAGCCACCCGGCGAAAGACGCGCGCGCCGTCGGAAACCCCTTGCTCCGACGCGAAGCGATTGCGGCCGCGTTCCTTCGCTGCATAAAGATGGCGGTCCGCGGTTTCGACGAGTGTTTGCGGTGCTTCACCGGAAGCCGGCACGATGCTCGCGCAACCGATACTGACGGTGACGCGTCCGAGCGAAGAGCCATCGTGCGCGATTGCGCACGACCAGATGCGGCGGTTGATCGAGTCCGCGACGTGGGCGGCGTTTTCTAAAGCCGTCTCCGGCAGCAAAACTGCGAACTCTTCGCCACCGTACCGCGCGGCAACATCGGTGGACCGGCCTGCGCAAGCAGCGATCGCGGCCGCTACCTGCCGCAGACATTCGTCCCCGGCAACGTGGCCGTACGTATCGTTGTAAACTTTGAAGTAATCGACGTCGATGACCAGCAGCGAGAGCGGAGCGCTCGAACGCGCACAACGCCGCCACTCTCTGTTCAACGACTCGTCGAAGGCGCGCCGGTTTGCAAGGCCGGTAAGGGCGTCGGTGAGCGCGAGATCAGCGTGCGCCGGTTGCCGCGGCCGTGCAGCCGAGGCGTCGATTCGCGCTCCGAGCTGAACGGCGAAACCGAACAGCGCGAGACGTACGATTTCGTCGAACGCTCCGAACATCTCGATGCGTCCGGTATCAAAGCCGAACGCAAACGATTCGCGTCCTTCGATCGAACCGGCAAAATAGGTGCGGCCGGGCGTTTCGATCCGCGCGCCTTCTGCAATGCCGCAGGTAACCGTCAAATGCGCGAATTCTTCAGCCAGCGATCGCGCGTCCGCCGCCGAGGCGAAGAGCAGCGATGCGTCTCTTACAAACGCTTCGGTACGGCGCGACTCGTCCGGCATGTGCTACGTACCTTCGGCTTGAGCGATGGCAAACCCGCGGCCCGAGATCCTCGAGGCCGCAAATGCGATAAGGACGTACACTTCGGCACTCGCCACCGCAACCGCGACCAGCACGATCGCGGCGACCGGTGCGCGGCCGCCCGAAAGTCCAAGGACGATGGCGATTGCAACCAGCGGCGGCGCGCCGAGAAGATAAGTGAGCAATGCGCGCACCGAGCCCATCGGACCGCGCTGATCGATCGATGATGGAAAGATCGCGTACATCGCGAGGCCCGTCGCGCGCATGTAGCAGACGAGTGCGAGAACGCAGGGAAGCGCATACAGCGCCCACAGCGGTTCGCGCATCGCAACAGCCCACGCAATGGCCGTCACCAAGATAAAAAGCGCCGTACGCCACGACGTCGCGCAGACCCATGCAAACAGGCGCTGCTGCAGCGAATCTGCGCCGAACCACCAAATCGGCTTCGCGATATCGATGCGCAGCGAAACCGCTGCGCCCATCGAGAGCCACATGACGGCGAAGAAGAAGAGCACGGGCATGATGACGAGCATCGTCTCGAGCGGACTACGCGAGTGTACGGCATAGAGACCGATCAAGAAGCCGATGACTGCGCCTGCCGCGAGGCCGAACGGATAGGTTTGGCGCTGCCCCGGCATCCGTACGAACCCAATCCAGTCTTTCCAAACGATCGCCCACGAACCGCGTGCCATGCCGAACAGCGCGGTTAGTCCGCCGGACGCCGCGATGTTCCGGTAACGGCGCTGCGCGGTAAAGCCGGTGCCTGCTCCGCTGCGCGCGCGTTTGCGGAGTTCGAAGACGCGCGACGATGCCGCATAAAGATCGGGATACAGATCGCCGCCCGTGAACCAAGCCAGGACGACGAGAAGCGCGGAGAGCAGCCAAAACGCGGCGAGTGCGCGTGCGTCACCGGCGAAGAGCGCGTTGACGAAGTGCCCGCCGCCCAACCGTTCGACACCGAGTTGAACCGGTGACGGCCGGAACGTCCCCGAGAGCACTGCGAGTAGTGGAAAAACGCCGATTGCGACGATTGCGCCTGCGCAAGCCTGGGCGATGCGCGTGCCCATGCGAGCGCGCACTTTCAGCATCGGCACCGCAACTGCGCTCGCGCCGAGCGTGCCGCCGAGAATCGCCAGCCCGACGCCGATACCGCGGGCGTCGTGTGCGACCAGGGCAACGTACAACAACATCGAGAGCGTCGTGCGCACGAGCGCCGAAACCGAACGGCGCAACTGCAGCCAAAACACGACGAGCCGGTCGTCGATCTGCGAACCGGCGAGAAAACGTGCATCGGCCGGTGAAGCAAAAACGCCGGCCACGCCGGATGCGGCGCCGTATGCAAGCACGCCGACCAACGTAATGAAAGCGAACAAGATCGCGCTTGCAAACGGTTCGGCAATCGCGGTCTGGGCATGGTAACGCGAGCCGCGCAGAACGGCCATCGCGATGAAGTAGGCAACGACGAGGAGATAAAAGATCGCGCGGCCCGGCGAGGAGAGGATGGAACGCAGGCGGTGGACGGCTTGCCGCCACTCGAGGAACAGCAGCGCGTTCAGGTCCTGCATCGCTACCGCGTCAGTTCGAGGAAAAGATCTTCCGCAGTTCCGTGCGTTCCGGTCTGCTCTTGTAACTGCGAGAGCGTACCTTGGGCGACCACGCGCCCCGTTTTTAGAATCACCATTCGATCGCACGTCGATTGCGCTTGTTCGAGCATATGCGTGCTCAGAACGATCGCGGTGCCTTCGGCGGCAAGATCGCGAACGATCTGGCGAAGCTCGCGCTGTCCGAGCGGATCGAGTCCGATCATCGGTTCGTCGAAGAGCAAAACAGGGGTTGCAGCCAGCACCGTTGCGGCAACCAGCGTCTTCTGGCGCATGCCTTTTGAAAGTCCCGAACCGAGGGTCTGCGCGTGCTCGGTCATACCGAAGCGGTCGAGCAAGCTGCGGCCCCGCGCTTCCCAATCGTTGCGCAGCCGGCAGCTCTTGGCAACGAATTCGAGATGTTCCCAAACGGTCAGCATCGGATACACATCCGGCGTTTCGGGAATCAGTGCGATCGTCTGTCCGCGTACCGGACCGAGCGGAACGCCTTTCCAAGCGAACGTTCCGGCGTCTTGGCGCAGCAATCCGGCCGCGCAGAGCAGCGTCGTGCTCTTTCCGGCGCCGTTGGGCCCCAGCAGCCCGACGATCTCTCCCGCGCAGACATCGAACGAGACGCCGTCGACGGCAACCTTTTTGCCGTAGCGTTTTACTAGCCCCGATATCTGCAGCGAGTCCGTCATGCGAGCGCCGTCTCTCCGTCGCGGAATTGTTTGCGGTAGAGACGCGCGTACTCGCCGTTTTTTGCCAAGAGCACGGCGTGCGTGCCTTGCTCGACGATGCGTCCCTGTTCGATCACGTAGATAATATCGGCAGAAAGGACGGTGGACAGGCGGTGAGCGATGACCAGCGACGTGCGCCCGCGCATCAGCGGTACCAGTGCCGCCTGGATGGCGGCCTCGTTGTGCGAGTCCAGCGCGCTCGTTGCTTCGTCGAGGATGAGAATCTTCGGGTCTTTCAGCAGCACGCGCGCGATCGCGAGCCGCTGACGTTCGCCGCCTGACAGTTTGTGGCCGCGCTCGCCGACGACCGTCTCGTAGCCTTGCGGCAGCGAGGTGATGAAGTCGTGAATGTTGGCGGTACGCGCGGCGCTGTGTAATTCTTCGATCGTCGCTTCCGGCTTTGCGTAACGCAGATTCGCGGCAATCGTGTCGTGGAACAGGTACGTTTCCTGGGTGACGATGCCGATGTCGCGGCGCAGTGCGGTCAGAGCGATGCTGCGCACGTCGTGATCGTCGACGCGTACAGTGCCGTGCTGCGGATCGTAGAAGCGCGGAACGAGCTGCGTGATGGTGGTTTTGCCGCCGCCCGACGGCCCGACGAACGCCGCGACCTGGCCGGGCGCGATCGAAAGCGAGAGGCCGTGCAGCACTTCGCGTTCGGACGTGTACCCGAACGTAACGTTGTCGAATTCGACCTTGCCGGCAATAGACGCAGGCGCAAGCGCGTTCGCCGGTTCGTACTCTTCGGGCGTCATATCCAGATAATCGAAGATGCGTTCGAACACTGCGAGCGCACTGACGATCTGTACTTGAATGCCGGCAAGCGATGCCGCCGATCCGTAAAGCCGGCCTTGAATGTACTGCACGAATGCGACGACAACGCCGATGGCGATTGCGCCTTTGAGCGCGAGCCACCCGCCGCCGAGCCATACGAGCGCGGGACCGATGATCACCATCGCGCCGATGCCGGCCATGAACCAGCGGCCCACCATCGCCAGACGAACCTCGAGGTTCATCAAAGCGGTGCCGGTTCCGTAGAAGCGATCGCGTTCGAAGACTTCTCGTGCGAACGATTTGATGAGGGTGATGCCGGATATCGAGAGCGTCTCTTGCGTGATCGATTCGATCTCGTCGCGTTTTTCGCGCGTCCGTTTCCGGATCTCGTGCATGCGCCGGCCGATCGGACCGAGCGGCAGAATCATCAGCGGAACGATGACGATCGACATCAGCGAAAGGCGCCAGTTCCACACAAACATCCAGACGAGCGTAGTCGCAATCGTGACGAGGTTCGTGATGATGGACGTCAGCGTGCCGGTAACGACGCTGTCGATATTGTCCACGTCGCCCGAGACGCGGTTCATGATCTCACCGGTCTTCGTTCCGGTAAAGAACTTGAGCGGCATGCGATGCAGATGCGAGACCAGACGCGTGCGCATGTCGCGCATGATGCCTTCGCCGACGATCGAGTTCAGATATCCCTGGAGCACCGACAGCAGCATCGTGACGATAGCCGCACCGAGCATGAGACCGACGTCGGTCACGAGCTCGTGCAAATTGCCGTGCGGGATCGCGGAGTCGATGATGCGCGCCATGAGATAGGCGGGAGCGAGACCGATCACCGCAGCGAGCAGAATGCATGCCAGCACCACCGTTTGCTCTTTCCAATAGGGAGCAAAAAGCGCGCCGATCCGTTTCCAGTCGACGCGCTTCGGCGCTTTAGGTTTTTCCGGATCGAACGATCCGTGCCACATCATGCGGTAGGGGGAAAAACTCATTTTAAAAGGCGCTGCGGCCTGGCCGCACTACAACCTGCTCGCTCAGTGAGCCACCGTCGTCTGATGCAGCGTAACGCGATTGCCTTCGGGATCGGTGAATCCGCTGATGCGGCATACGGGCGTGTCGTAAATCTCGCCGACGTCGACGTTGTTCTTCTTGAGATCGGCGGCCGTCTTTTCGATGTCGTCGACTTCGAACGTGACGCCGCCCGACGGATGGATATCCGCCCACTCGGTGGTGACGATCGCAAACCAGCCGCTGCCGACTTTGGCTTCGTCGTATTTCAGCACGCCGTCTTCTTCGAATTCGCCGGTGAAGTTCAACCCGACGACGGTCGTGTAAAACTCACGCAGCGCTTTGACGTTTTTGGCGGGATACGCGGTGAAGGCAATATCTTTAACCACTGCTCAGCCTTTCTGGGGCGTTACTTCTTGCCGTTCCTTAGACTCGAGAGCTCCTTGAAAAGTTTGCGCTCTTTGTCCGAAAGATCCGTCGGCAGCTGCCCGATGAGGCGCACGTACAGATCGCCGGAACCGCCGTCTCGCACCTTCGGCATGCCGCGCCCGCTCAGGCGCAGCAACCGGTTGTTTTGCGTGCCGGCCGGCACGGTCATCGTTACTTGTCCGGCCATGGTCGGAACTTTGACTTCCGAGCCGAGCACCAAATCGTAGATGCTGACGGGCAAATCGATGTACAGGTCGTCGCCTTTGCGTTTGTACGACGGGTCGTCCAGCAAATGCACGATCAGGAAGAGGTCGCCGTTCGGGCCGCCGGCCGTACCGGTCCCGCCTTGCGCCGCAAGACGGATACGCTGACCTTCACCGATTCCTTTGGGAATCGATACTTCGAATTTTTTCGTCTGCAGCACGCGACCGGTGCCGTGGCAGTTTGCGCACAGTTGTCCGCGCAGGGTACCTGTGCCGTGGCAGCGCGGGCAAACATCTTCGACCTGCAGCGATACCGACTTCTTGCCGCCGTCGTAGGCGTCGCGGAGCGAGAGATCGATCGTCGTCTCCAAATCTTGTCCCCGCTGCGCAAAGCCGGAGCTTTGCGCCGTGTTGCGGCGTCCGATGCCGGAGAAGAACATGTCGAAGAAATCCGAGAACCCGCTCGGCCCGGCACCGCCCATGTCGGCGCCGCCGAAGTTGCCGAAGTTGAAGGTCTCGTTTTGCGTCGTACGATACCGGCGCTGCTGCTCGGCTTGCCGCGCGGCCTGCTGCCAGTCGCTGCCCAGAACGTCGTACTTCTTGCGCTTTTCAGGATCGCCGAGGACTTCGTACGCTTCCTGAATCTCCTTGAACTTTTCTTCGGCTTGTTTTTGGTTCTGCGGATTTGCGTCGGGGTGCCACTTGCGCGCGAGCTTGCGGTACGCCGACTTGATGTCTTTCTCCGGCGTATTCTTCGGAACGCCTAGTATCTGGTAATAGTCTTTGTAGTTCATTTGAAAAGGCGCTCCGGCCTAGCCTGCGCGCCCCCCACGCTAAAGCGTGGGGCCCCCATTACCTCATGGCGCCTCAAGGAAATTGCCTCCATGTAAGCTCCCCGTGGGCGCCGCATTAGTCCGATTTAGCAACTATTACTTTTGCGGGCCGCAGCAACTCGTCGCCGCGCATGTAGCCCTTTTGCGCTTCTTCCAGAACGATGTCGTCCTCGACGCCGTCGGCACTTTGCGTCCCGATGGCCTCGGCGGTGTTCGGATCGAAGGCCTTGCCTTTGACCTCGATCGGTTTCACGCCGGCCTGAGTAAGGACGTTTTCGAACTGCTGCAGCGTCTTTTGCAGTCCGCCGCGCAGCGCTTCCGTGTTTTCACCGCTGAACGCAAGCGCGCGTTCGAGATTGTCGAGCACGGGCAAAAAGTTCAGCAGCATCTTGCGCTCGCCGGCAGTCGCAATCTCTTTGAACTGCCGGTCCATGCGCTTCTTGTAATTCTCGAAGTCCGCCATGGCGAACAAGAACTTGTTGTAGTTGTCCTCGGCACGCGCGTTGGCGGCGTCGAGCTGCGATTGCAGCT
>DASSRQ010000008.1:0-14466 GCA_035701665.1 Vulcanimicrobiaceae bacterium | reverse complement strand
ACGGATCTCGGCATCGCTGTACCCGAGCCACCCCGGCGACGTCGTATACGCGGGATAGCCGCGATCGCGAACGTGCGCTTCGCGTTCGCTGCGGCCGCTCGCGCGCTGCGTGAGCAGCTCGAGCGCCTCGTCCGCGCCGATCGCGTCACTGATGTAATGGAAGTCGACGAGATCGACGAGCTGCTTCGGAGAAAAATCGGCGAGCAGCTTCCAGAGCGGCTTGCCTTCGTACCGCGCGAACGCATCCCAGACGGCGTTGATGATGGCGGCCAGCGCCATCTGAATGACGCCCTTTTCCGGGCCGAGCCAGCGCAGCTGGCTATCCGAACGCAGGTGGTGCCAGAAAGCCCCCATGTCGTTCACGACTTCGGCGACGCTCTTGCCGACGACGAGCGTCGCGACCGCGCGGATGGCTTCGAGCTGGACGTCGTTGCCGCGGCCGATCGTAAACGTAAACCCGTGACCGTCGTGCGGACCGTCGGTTTTGAGGACTACGTACGCGGCTGAATAGTCCGGATCGGGGTTCATCGCGTCGGAGCCGTACAGTTGCAACGACGTGGCAAAACGCAGATCGTACGTTTCGATGCCAGTAAAGACCGCCCGCATGGCCGCCACGTTATTCATAGGATGTATGGAAGCCTCCTAGGCGCTGCTTCCTCCGGCAATGCTTCGAAAAACGGGCTACAGCCCGCTTGATTACATCGGATGAATATGGCTAACTCTTTAGAATCTCGGCGAGGCGCCGCACCTTCGCTTCGTCAACCCGGCCGCCGGTGCGCGATGCCGTTCCGACGTGAATCTCACGGGCAGCCGTCGCTGCCAGAATGGATCGCAGATTCGCTTGCGTGACGCCGCCGCCGACCAGAACGATCGGGCGGACGTCGCGGGCGATCAGCTCTTTCAGTAGCTCGATGCCCGCCAATACATTCGCGGCGGCGCCGGCCGTGAGCACGCGGGCCACGCCGGGGAAAACCGCAAGCTGTTCGTAGAGCACCTTCGGATTCGCCGCTTCGTCGAAGGCGCGATGAAAGGTAAGGCTTTTGCAGCCCGTGTGCGCGAGGAACTCGGTTAGCGCTTGCGCATCGAGTTCGCCTTCGCCGGTCAGCGCGCCGAACACGAGCCCGTCTGCGCCGGCCTCCATGAACCGTTTCGCCGCATCGATCATCGTCAGCACGTCCGCGCCGTCGTAGCAAAATCCGCCGTCACGGTCGCGCACCATCACGTTTACGGGGATCCGTACGGCGCGGCGCACCTGCTCGACGACATCGATCGAGGGTGAGAGCCCGCCGCGCTCCGGTTCTGCAACCAGCTCGAGCCGATCGGCACCGCCGGCTTCCGCCGTTCGCGCCTCTTCAGCGCCGGTAACGATGACCTCGAGGACCGGGGGCGAACTCTCCATGTTCAGAATCCATTACACATCGGATGTTATAGAGCCTTGACAGAGGGGTTCCTCAAAGTATTGCCCTAAGAATAGGCGAAAGGTTGGATCAATCCCATGGCACTTACGGATGAAGCCATCGAAAAAATCAAAAATATGATCGTGTCCGGCGAGCTTCAGCCCGGGGAACGGCTTCCAAAAGAGCCGGAGCTGGCCGCGCACCTCGGACTGTCGCGCAACTCGCTGCGCGAAGCGGTCCGGGCACTTTCGCTGATGCGTGTCTTGGACGTCCGCCAAGGCGACGGAACGTACGTCACCAGTTTAGAGCCCGCGCTTCTTCTAGAAGCGATGAAGTTCGTTTTGGACTTTCACCAGGATCAATCGATCCTGCAACTCTTTGAAGTGCGGCGGATTTTGGAGCCGGCGGCCGTTGCATTAGCTGCTACGCGTATGGACGACGAAGCGGTCCAACAGGTTGGCCGGATCCTCGATGAAGCCGAACGCGGAACGTCGGTCGAGCAGTTCGTGCAAGCCGACGTCGAGTTTCACCGTCATCTCGCCGTCGGGTCCGGGAACGCCGTACTCTGCTCGATTCTCGAAGGGTTAGTTGCGCCGACGACGCGCGTGCGTATCTGGCGCGGCCTCACGGAAGAAAACGCTATCCAGCGCACGATTAGGGAGCACCGCATGATTTATGAAGGCATTGCGGCTCACGATTCCGAGCTCGCACGATCTTGGGCAACGATCCACGTTTCGGGTGTTGAGGATTGGCTGCGCGGCGCGCTTTAGCCGCAGGCACGGCGCTTACCGCGCTCGTCTGCCTGGCAGCGCCGGCGCATGCAACTCCGACATTTTCGATTCTCGAAGCGCGCTCCACGACGCGCGTGCAGTGGGACGGAAGTACGCCCGTTCAAACAGTCACCGCAACCGTTGAAAACGACGGTACCGGCTGGATCGAGCCGTCGCGCCCGATCGTCGTTCGCGTCGACGTCGCCGGTGCCCATACCGTCGCGCCCGCAACGATTACGCGGTTGGGGCCGGGCGAACGCGCATTCGTCGAAGTCGGCATTACCAACGACGCGTCCACGCCGGCCGGCACCGATGCAAAAGCCACGGTTACCGCTACACGCCCGGGCGAGGCACATGTCGTTTTTGCAACGCACTTAACGCTGGGCGTGCCGCGCTATACCGACGATCCGGCATCGCTGCAGACGCACGAAGCCCCGCAGTGGTTCGACGACGCGAAGTTCGGCATCTTTATCCATTGGGGCGTGTACTCGGTGCCTGCGTTCAGCCGCGTCGGCGACTATGCGGAATGGTACTGGCACTCGATACACGAGAAGAACTCCGTCGACTACCGTCACCAGCTCTCGCTGTACGGACCGAACTCGACGTACGACGACTTCATTCCGCACTTTACCGCATCGCGCTTCGATCCGAAGGCGTGGGTCGATCTCTTTCACGATGCGGGCGCGCGCTACTTCGTGCTCACGTCCAAACATCACGAAGGGTTTGCTCTTTTCAAAACGGCCACGACTGCACGCAATGCGGTCGATATGGGTCCGCACCGCGATTTGGTCGGCGCGCTCTTCGAAGCAGCGCGAAAGTATCACGGAAGCGACTTACATCCGGGCCTCTATTACTCGCTGTACGAGTGGTACAATCCGGCGTACACCGGACACCCCGTCGCCCAGTATTTCAGCGGGAAACCGGTTCCGTATACGGGGTATAAACCCGTAACGAGCTACGTCGACGACCACATGCTCGTGCAGATGCGCGAGATCGTCGATCAGTATCATCCGGAGATTATTTGGTGCGACGGCGAGTGGGAAAAACCGTCCACGTATTGGCACGACGCCGGCGCGATCGCGCATTTCTACAACGATGCGCTGGATCGCAAGGAAGGCGTCGCCATCGACGATCGCTGCCGCGTAAACGGCGGCGACGACGAGAATCACAACACGGTGTTCGATTTCTCGACGCCCGAATATACGACGTTTTCGCAGACGCGCGAAAAGAAATGGGAAGCCAGCCGCGGCATGGGCTTCTCGTACGGATATAACGCAGCGGAGCAGCCGAAAGACTATAAAACGTCCGAAGAGTTGCTGCACTACCTCATCGACATGGTGAGCAAGAACGGCAATCTGCTGCTCGACATCGGTCCGAAAGCGGACGGAACCATTCCCGGCATCATGCAGCAGCGGTTGCGCGCCATGGGTGCGTGGCTGCGCGTCAACGGTGAGGCGATCTACGGCTCACACTATTGGTGGCGCACGTCGGAGGACGGGAACCTGCGCTTCACCGTGCAGCAAAACCGCGCGTTCTACTTCATCGATCTCATGCGTCCGCAGGCGAGCGTGGAAGTGCACTCGCCGATTCCGATCGAGGACGGAGACACCATCACGCTGCTCGGCTATAACGGTCCGCCGCTGCACTGGCACCGTTACGGACAAGACATTATCGTCCAAGTTCCCGCGGCGGCCCGCGCGAGCGGCCGGTATGCATGGACGTTCAAAGTGAATTGGCGCTAACCCATGCGCGCGCTCGCAATCCTCGCGTTGATAAGCCTGCTCGTTGCGCCGGGTACGTCGCCGCAGGCGATCGTGCGGGAAGCCGGCACGCTCGCGCCCGACGAACGGCAGCTCGAATGGCAGCACGAGGAACTCACCGCGTTCGTTCACTTCGGTCCGAACACGTTTACGAACCGCGAGTGGGGCACGGGAAAAGAACGTCCGGATGTCTTTAATCCGTCCGCACTCGACACCGATCAGTGGGCGAGCACGCTCAAGGCGGCCGGATTCAAGAAAGTCATTCTGGTTGCCAAACATCACGACGGGTTCGTGCTGTGGCCTACGCGCTACACGAAGCATAGCGTCGCATCGAGCCGCTGGCGCGGCGGCCGCGGCGATCTCGTCGGCGACTTCGTTCGGTCCGCGCACAAATACGGATTACTCGTCGGTTTCTATCTCTCGCCGGCGGATCTGTATCAAGCGCAGCCGGGCGGCGTTTACGCAAACCGCAGCGCGATCGTGCCGCGCACGATTCCCACGCTCGTCAAAGGCGACACGCGCAAGCCGCTTCACACCTTTCACCTCCGGCTCGACGCTTACAACACGTACTATCTGAACGAGCTGTACGAACTGCTCACGCAGTACGGGCCGGTCGAAGAGATCTGGTTCGACGGCGCAAACCCGCTTAAGGACAGCGGCCGCGTCGAGCCCTACGACTTCACGTCATGGTATAAGGTCGTGCACACGCTGCAGCCGCACGCGATCGTCTTTCCGATCGATATCAACTGGGTCGGCAACGAGGAAGGACGCGCGCGCACTTCACAGTGGAGCGTCATCCCGCTGACCGGAGCGCCGATGCCGGACCAATCCACACACGTGCTCGATCCGGGCAGTGCCGATTTGGGCAGCAACGCATCGCTGACGAACGCGAAGACGAAAGTGCTGCGCTGGATGCCGTCCGAATGCGACGTGCCTATGGAAGCGGGCTGGTTCTGGCATCCGCATGCGCCGCCGAAATCGCTGCGCGAACTGCAAGCGATCTACTTAGAATCGGTGGGCCGCAACTGTCAACTGCTGCTGGACGTACCGCCCGACCGGAGCGGCCGCTTCGACGATGCCGACGTTAACCGTCTGCGGCAATTCGGCGCCTGGATTCGCACATCGTTTTCGCATGACGCGAGCACCGGTACGAGCCTTGCGCATCCCGTGAAGATTCGCGCCCTCGCGCTGCAGGAAGATATCCAATACGGCCAGCGCGTGGAACGGTTTGCCGTCGATGCGCAGATGGACGCGCAGTGGAAAACGATTGCGACGGGAACGACGATCGGCTACAAGCGGCTGATCGTGTTGCCGGCGCCCATCGTCACCTCGCGCATCCGCGTACGCATACTCGAATCACGGGACGCGCCGCATCTGCTGCACACCGCGCTTTACCGGTAACGTAAACGCCGTCACGCGCCCGTTCGCATGGACTCGGACGACATAACTGCGAAGGGCCGGATTGTACGATCCTTGCGGCGCGTCAAGGGAGATTTGCGCGCCCGCCGCGGTCTGCACGGCATGCCAAGCCTGCTTGAAATACACGCCCTTCTCATAGGCGTACGTCGTGCCGTCGTCATCGTAATACGTGAACGAGGACGGCGTCGTGGACGGATAGATATCGACGGTGACGGACGTCACGGGGCGCTCGCCCGTGTATTGCTGCACCGCCTGCGTCGGAACGATTGCACCTTCGCGGATAAAGAGCGGAATGTCGCTCCACGTTTCGGGATTAACGCGATACAGGATCGAGCGGCCGCCGGAGTAGCGGGTGCCGCGGAAATAATCGATCCACGTTCCGGCCGGCAGATAGATGCTGCGATGCGCGGTGCCTTCATCCAGAACCGGCGCTGCAAGCAGCCATTTTCCGACCATCCACTCGTCGAGAACGTACGGAATCGTGTCGGTCGCTTCTTCAGGGAACTCCCAAAACAACGGACGCACGATGCCCACGTTGCGTTCGTAGGCTTCGCGGTCGTACGAATACAGATACGGCAGCAGCCGGTACCGCAGCTCGATTGCGCGCTTCGCATCGGCCTCCGCCTGCGAGCCGAAACGCCACGGCTGGCGGAATTGCCCTTGCGTGGAGTGTACGCGCATGATCGGTACGAGCGCCGCAAACTCCATCCAGCGCGCGTAATTCTCCGGCGTCGGCGTGCCGAAAAAGCCGCCGGTATCCATGCTCCATTTCTCTTCGCCCAAGTCGAGCGTCGAAAGCATGCGCGTAGATTGATCGCGCATCGAATCGAAGCCGCTGCTGATATCGCCCGACCATTCGCCGTACGCGTACCGCTGCGCGCCGAGATAAAAGTTGCGATTGATCGACCAGACGCGCCGGCCGCCCCACGACCGTACGCCGTCGTAAAATGCGCGCTGCATATTCGCGAACTGAAAGTTGCCGAAACGGAAATCGCCGGCGACGTCGGCTTCGTCGTTCCAGAACGCTTGAATGCCGGTATCGTACGCGGGCTTCTCGTGCGCGGCGAACCACGAACGCGCGAGCGGGTCGGCGAAGTTCAAATCGCGCGCAGCGCGGCCGCTGAAATAATCCGGGTACGGTTGCTCTCCGGGATAGAACAGCCCATGCGCGGCCGCATACGACGCCGCTGCAGTCATCGTTCCATCCGCGTTCCGCAGCAAAATGCGCGGTTTGAAGATTCCGGCAAGGTTGACGCCTTTCGATGCCATCTCGCGCGCGAACGCGCCGGATGCGCCATCCGGAAACTTCAGCGGGTTCCAGCGCCACTCGCCGTAGTCGTCCGCTCCCCACGCCTTCCAATCGAAGTCCATGATGAAGCCGTCGATCGGAATCTGCTTCGCGCGGTACGTCGCGACGTAGTCCTCGATCAGCCGCTGGTCCGTGCCCCACTGGCTATTGATAAATCCGAGCGTCCACTTCGGCGACATTGGCGGAGCACCGGACAGCAGGCCGACGCCGCTCATTACGGTCTCGGGCGGCCCCACGATGATGAATGCCTCGACCTCTTTGCGCGAATCGCGATCGAACGAAAGCGCGGCGCCGTCGACGTTGAACCGGCCGCCGTCGGAATCGACGAGCAACCCGAAGCGGTTCGTAAAAATCAGCGGAGCGCCGCCGTCGCCCTGCGCGTTCGCTTGGACCGTGCCGCCTGTGCGCAGCACACCGACCCGCGGATCCTGATGGGCGTCGACGTTTTGCCCGGGCAAACTAAAGCCGTGGATGCCGTAATAGTTTACGCTTCCATCGACCGTAAAGCGTGCGCCGCCGCGGACCGGCGCGCCCGAAAGCAGCGCTCGCCCCGATGCACTCGAAACCGCAACGCGAAAGGGCGAGCGCCACACGCGCACGGTCATTTCCGCAGTACGAACGATCGCGGGAGAACCGCTCTCGAGATCCGCTTGCGGATCGCCCGGCCAATGCCGCTTCGGATCCATGACGAGCGTCGGCGGCGCGCTTTTGCCGTCCGGCTGTAAATCGAGGCGCAGGATGTTCGGCGCAACGATCTGCACGCTATACAAATCGGTCCCCGAACGCACGTGCAGTAGTGTCGTCAACAGCGTGGCGGCAAGCATAAGATCTCTCCAGTGAAGCATCCCTTTTTATGGCGGAGGTCTTCGATTGCCTGCGAATGCTACGGCGGTCGCTGCAGTGGAGTGAAGTGCATACCATGAAACGTTCAAACTTTGCAGTAGAGGTGCCGGCGCGTGTGCTTTTTGTGCTTGTCCTATTGTTCTTCGCGAACGGAACGGCACTCGCGCTCGACAACGGCCGGGGGCATACGCCCGCGATGGGATGGAATGCATGGAACACGTTCGGCTGCAGCGTTAGCGAGAAGCTGATCAAGGACATCGCCAGAACGATGGTGAGCTCCGGGCTTCGGGACGCGGGGTACAAGTATCTCGTGCTGGACGACTGCTGGATGGGCGGTCGCGACGAGCACGGGAATCTGATTGCGAATCGCACCCGGTTTCCAAGCGGAATGAAAGCGCTCGGCGCGTTCATTCATTCGAAAGGTTTGCTCTTCGGCATCTACGAGTCGCCGAACACCGTTACGTGTGCGGTGATCTGGTCGGGATATCCGGCCAAGCTCGGTACCGGCAGCGCAGACCACAATCAGCAAGATGCCAAGACCTTTGCGTCGTGGGGCGTAGACTACCTGAAGTACGATCACTGCCGAGGCGACTACGATTCGTTCGCACGAATGCGCGACGCGCTTCGCGCGGCCGGACGACCCATACTCTATAGCATCAACCCGGAGTTCGGACAGGTCGCGCGCTCTCGCGAACTGCCGTTCCTCGCAAATTCGGCCCGCGTGGGCGACGATATCTTCCCGAAGTGGCAAGCCGTAACGAGACTTATCGACGAAGGCTCGGCCTACGCGATGCTTTCGAAGCCCGGCTACTTCAACGATCTCGACATGCTCGAGGTCGGCAACGGCATGTCGCAAGCGGAAGACCGCGCGCACTTCGCGATGTGGGCCGTGCTCGCGAGCCCGCTTTTAGCCGGAAACGACATCAGGTCGATGAGTCCGCAAACCAAAGCGATCCTCGAGAACCGCGAACTTATCGCCGTCGATCAAGATCCGCTCGGCGTTCAAGCAACGCTCGCCGACGAGCCGTCGAGCACGACGCAAATTTGGTCGCGTCCGCTAGCCGGTAAAAGAACGTACGCGATAGTGCTGCTCAATCGCGGCGACCGGGCCGTGACGATCGACGTTCCGTGGAACTGGCACGTGGGATTTCAAGGGCCGGCGCGCGTTCGCGATCTGTGGACGCACAAAGATCTCGGCGTGTTCGATACGGGCTACTCGGCCGTCGTTCAGCCCCACGACGCCGCCGCGATCAAGGTGACGGTAGTAACGGGCCGGAGAGCGCACGCAGCAGCGACTGCTCCGCATCGTCTTGTCCGAGCACCCAAAACATTGCACCCCGCAGTCCCGCCCGCTTGACGAACGCCGACTTCGCGGCAACCGCTCGCGGATCGTCGTAACTGAAAAACGTGTGCGTCGCCGCGTTGTAGAGCCACGGCTCTTGTGCGGTGTCACTCCAATGGCGTTCCCATTGCGGGTCGTGGAGATAGCGCGACGATACGACCGACCATGGCACCTCCGGATAGCCGCCGGAGTACGAAGAGTATAAGCCCGCGCGGTCGGAACCGACGCCGGTGAACCCGCGTCCGTAGAATGGGACGCCGAGGACGATCTTCGAAGCCGGAACGCCGGCCGCTTCAAACGATGCCACTGCTCCGGTCACGTTGTTCGCGATCCGCTGCGCGGCCGGCGTCGGGTCATTCGGGTCTTCGTTCATGGGAGCATTGAAGTTGCTCGTCGGGCTGAAGGTCGTTCCCATGTCGTACGTCATGAGATTCATCCAGTCCAACGACTTCGTAAAAGCGGCGAGATCGTAGCTGTCGCTTGCGCTGTACGCGCCGCCGTTTTCGTAGCGCCCGGCCGGCACCGCGGCCGTTAGATAGTAATGCCGGTGTGCCGCCGCACCGAGGGTATCGAGCTCGCTGCGGATCTCTTGTGCCAGCGCGGTTGCGTCTGCGCGATCTTGCGGCCGGTGCGGATTCTGCGACACGCCGCCTCGCACCGGAAACTCCCAATCGAGATCGATTCCGTCGAATCCCTCGCGAACAATGTACGACGCAATACACGAACGCGCGAATGCTGCCCGGGACGTTGCCGTCAATGCCGCATCGGAAAACTGCGGAGCCGCACTCCAACCGCCGATAGAAAGCAGCAGCCGAAGATGCGGGTGTTCTGCGCGCAGCTTGCGCAGTTGCGCGAAAATCGCTGCTTGGCGCGGACTCGCATCGTGGCACACGTTTCCTTCGCCCGGCTCACCGAACGCGAAAATGACATCGGTCAAACGATCTGCGGGAATCTGCTCGACCGGAACGGCGCCGTTGTAGTATGCGGCCACGACGAATGCCGCGGCGGCGAGCACGTTCACCGGCATCGCCGAACCGTGCCCGATCTACGGCACAATGCGCCGGCAATTTCGTGTTTGTGAAACATACGTATGCGAATTGCCTCTATGGTTTAAACTCACATGTCGTGGGACAATAATTGAAGAGGCGTTGCGTGGAGCAGTTTCGGCTGTAGCACGCCTTTCTTTTATTTGCTGCTATCCTTACTACGAGGGAAAATGCGAACATCTCTACGTGCGGGCGCATCAGCTTTGGTGCTCTCGCTTACATTTGCTGCCTGCGGCGGACACTCTTCGACGATTCCGTCAACGTCTCCGCAGGGCGGCGGATCCGGAATGCAATCGTCGCTCCGGACTGCAGGCCCCATCGAGCAGATCTCGGTTCCGCGAGTCGGCGGGGCCCTGGAATTTCAGGACATGGGACGCCGTTCGTCGACCGCGCCGGTGAACGTGGCTATCGTGCTGCGTTACAACCACCAAGCCGAGCTCGACCAGCTCATCGCGAGCCATCAGTTCATCACGCGCGCTCAGTTCAATGCGTACTACGCGCCGACGGCGCAACAAGAGAACGCCGTCGTTGCGGCGCTTCGCAGCGCGGGATTCCAGATCACGCGCCAGTACAGCAATCGGACGATCATCGATGCCAGCGCTCCGGCCGCAACCGTCGAGCGCTTCTTCTCGACCGAGATGCACACGGTTTCGCAAGGCAAGTTCGGTCAGCGCTTTGCTAACCTGAAACCTGCGACGGTGCCGTCGTCGATCAGCGACACGGTTTTGACCGCTTCACTGAGCAACGTCGTCATCGCAAAACCGATCGCCATGGCGCCCATGGCGCACCATACGCCGGCGCCGACGCCGAAGCCGACCGCGTCTCCGACGCCGACACCGGTTCCGACTGCAACGCCGGTTCCCACTGCGACGCCGGTTCCGACGGCGACGCCCGTCCCGGGCTGCAACGGTGCGGCTCCGGAAAACGGCCCGCTCTCGAACTCTTCCGGAACGCTTGCAACGGGCGTTGCCAAGCCGTTTGACTTCCCGGTCCAGCATGGCTGCGACGGCACCGGCCAGACGGTCGCGATCGCGATTGACCAGCCGGGCAACACGAGCTACGTTGCAACGTATCTGAGCGCAGCCGGCATCACCCGTACGGGCACGACCTCGTTCGTAGCCGTTGACGGTGGCGGCACCAGCGATGAAGCGGAAGCCGATCTCGACCAAGAAACGGTTGCCGGACTTGCGCCGGGCGCGAACATCATCGTTTACGATATGGGCTCGCTTACCGATCAAGCGATTGAAGACACGTACAACCGAATCCTGACCGACGGAATCGCGCAGGTCGTGAACTCGTCGTTCGGCGGATGCGAATCTTCCACGTTCGAAAGCGCGACGGAATCGATCGCGCAGCAAGGCGCCGCCACCGGCGTTACCTTCCTGGCGTCGTCCGGTGACTCGGGTTCCAACGAGTGCAACAGCGGCTTGAGCAAGGGCGTAAGCGCACCCGCAGGCGACCCGCACTTTACGTCGATCGGCGGCGTGGACTTCACGTACGACAGCAACGGCGTGCTGCAAACCGTAACCGCCGGCAACACGTCGTGCAACAACATCTACACGGGCAATGTGTGCTCCAGCGGCGGCGGCGTGTCGACCATCGTTCCGCTGCCGAGCTGGCAGAGCGGAATCGCCGGTATGCTCACCACGGGGCGTAACCAGCCGGATATCTCGCTGCCGTTCTTCCCGGTAGCGGTATACACCGGCGGCGCATGGGGTGAATACCTCGGCACGTCGTGGTCGTCGCCTGCGTTCGCAGCGTTCATCGCCGAACGGAACCAGCTGAAAGGAACGAAGGCCGGCTGGATCAACCAGTCGCTGTACAGCCTCTTCTCGTCGACCGGCTACAGCTCGTACTTCACGCCGTGCACGTCCGGAAACAACGGCGCGTACTCGTGCAACGCGAGCCAATACAACCAAGTCGCCGGCATCGGCGTACCGAAAGGTTGGGCGTTAGCGAACGCCCTGTAACGCTCGCACGGAGCAACGGAAAGAGCCCGGGTGCAGATGCGCCCGGGCTCTTTTTCTTTAACCGTGGCGGTTCACGTAATAATCTAACTGCTCCGTCTCGGCCTCTGCATTAGCCAAGTTCCGTGGACATCGCCACACGTATCCGCGGAAAGCATCACCCGACACAGCCTTCGTCAATTTCATATCGTGTAGCGCTGTTCAACACGGGCGGTGTTGCCAACGGGCTTCACGGTCAGACGCGTGTCGTGCTGACCTTGAGCGGGTCCTTTGGTAGTGCGGCCACATCCTGAATCATCTGCGATGCGTTCTCGCTTTGGCCCGATATGTCAATACTGACGAACGAGGGAGCCAAAGCGCCGCAGCGGCCTTGTCGTCGCGCGTTCCCATTGCAACCTTCATCGCGGCGTACCGAGACTGCAAGGTAGTTTGGAGGAAGCCACTCGCTGGAGCAGTAGCGGCGGCACCAATTAGAAGGCCGCACAGATGGTCAAGGTCCGGCACTACCAGATGCCCGACATCGCGTCCTAGTAGCCTTGGTTAAGTTAGATTCAGGTCGTACGAAGAAATGCCCGGCCGATGCAGCCGGCGTGGCTGAGCGCCGCGGCACTGCGGAGCCTCTAGCAAAAGGGCCAACTGAATCTAGGACGAGTCTGGTAATTAAACGTATTCCATTGCATGACGACATGGATACCGGTCTCGGGCCGCGCGGAGATCGGCGGTTGCGCTTGGCTTTTGCGCATGGTGCAAAAGGCCCGGAGAATTGTCGAAACCGGCTCGGGTAGCAAGCGCATCGGCGAATATATATTTGGACAAAACGACCCCGTGGACGGGATGCTCTTGCGGTTCCTTGGCATCAGCGATGAAGAAGTACTCGACGTTGTCCGTGCTATACCGGATGACCGTGCAGCCGCTATGCAAATCTTGACGATGAGCGGTAAGAACCCTGACGAATGCGCGCGCTTCAGCCGTAGGTTAATGCGGGTCAACGGACTCTTCCTGGCGATGATGGATGCCGATGAAGGACGCTGCAAGCCTAGCGTTAGAACCTCGTTTCTCTGCTGGTTTTATAACCGCGTCATCATGGCGCCCGCATACGCCTATTTCGCCAGAAAGGAGCGCGCGCGCAGTTTGCCGCGGTGATGTCCGCGGCGCATCATGACGGTTGGCCAATGCAGCGATTCTCCGACGACGGTGACGGCAGCGGTATTAGGTCGTCCTTTGGCACCCATGCGATGAACGAGCGTTTCGCGAATGGCGGGAAAGTGTAGGAATCGAACCTACCAGCCGAGTTGCCCCGGCCTCAGCGGTTTTGAAGACCGTGCGGGCCACCAGACCCGTACTCTCCCACGCAGGTAGCCCTGACCATTCGAGCGGGCAGGCCGTCCTTACTGCGCGGGCGTAAGGCCGCGCGATGATGCATGCACTGCTTTTGGCCGCCGCGACCTCGACGGCGAACTTGAAATCCGTCCGAGCGATGGTCTACAGCCTCACCTACTCTACGCCTACCGAGCAATACAAGGGCACGATCCACGCGGACGTGTTGGGCGTTACCCAAGACGGCGGCCTCGTCGTGCGCATGTCGCAAACGGTTGACGGAGATGCAAACGGAACGTTTGCGCAAGCCGACTGCGCGGTCTATCCCGACACGCGCGTGCAGTGCCAGAAGGCCAACGCGCTGAGCGCGTACGAGAACGAGCTTGCGCACTTAATGGGCCGCAAATTCATCAACGGCGATCAACTCGACGATAAAAACCATTGGCGCATCGCCGGCGGAGCAGCGGGCGGAACGGTGACGGACGACTTTACCATCAACAGCAATACCAACGGTATTCTCGACATTACCGAATCGCGCGATCTCGTCATCAATAAAGAGACGACGCATCACGCCGCGTCGATTACGTACGATCTGAACCACACGCTTCCGACGAAACTGCATTTCACCGACAGCAGCGCGGCAAATCCGAAGGCTGCATTGACGGCGGATATCGCGCTTACGTCCGACTCGCTCGGCGCAAAACTCTAGCGCGACCAGCGCGCGAGTTCGAACACCGGATCGCGCGCGAACCCTAGTCGATCGTAAAACGTCTGCAGGTGGGGCTCCGAACGCGGGAGCTCCACCATGACACTCTTCGCGCCGCTTTCGGCGGCAAACGTTTTTACGCGCTCGACCAGCAATCGCCCGGCTCCGCCGTTGCGCTGTTCCGGTGCAACGTAGAGGTCGCTCAAGAACCAGATGCGTTTGCAGTACCATGACGACCACAGCGGATACAACAGGATGAAGCCGCACGCTTCGGCATCCGAGATCGCGAGAAACACCACGCACTCGTCGCGCTCGAACCGCTGCTGCAGAAACGGCAGCGAATCTTCGGCCTTTGCTTCCGGATTAAAGTGGCGGCGGTATGCCGTATAGAGCGGCGCGAGCTCGTCCAGGTCGCCGGCGCCGGCTTGCCGGATCTCGATCATTTGCGGGTAAGTTTTCGCGCCAAGCGCGTGGCGTTCCGCGCCGTAAAGCCGTAAATAGACAGCTGCGGATTCGCGCCTAAACTCGTCGGGAAGACCGATCCGTCAAAGACAGAAAGATTGCGCAGCTCGTGGTGCGATCCGAAACTA
>DASSRQ010000007.1:0-10560 GCA_035701665.1 Vulcanimicrobiaceae bacterium | reverse complement strand
CGGACAAACAAGTCCGCGACGGCCGCAACGAAGTCGCGCAGCTCTCGAAAGGCATGTCGAGCATCAGCGAGACCGTTGCCGGTGTCGTCAGCGAGATGCAGAGCCTCGATCAGGCGTCGCGCCAAATCGGCGAGATTCTCGGCCTCATCGAAGCGATTGCCGACCAAACCAATCTTCTCGCGCTCAACGCCGCCATCGAAGCGGCACGCGCCGGCGAACACGGCCGCGGCTTCGCCGTCGTCGCCGACGAAGTCCGTAAACTCGCCGAGAACTCCGCGAGTTCGACCAAGCAGATCGGACAACTCGTCGCCGACATTCAGCGCCGTACGACCGCCGTTCTCGACCGCACCGCGCGCGCGAACAACCTCGTTCAAGACAACGCCGCGTCCGCACGCTCGGTCACCGATATGATCGAGACGATCTCGACGCGCGTTACCGAGATGGCGCAGCTCGTCAGCGAGATCAGCGTCGCGACGACCGAACAGGCGCGCGCATCCGAAGAACTCGCGAAAGCCAGCGAACAGATGGGCGCCATGACGCACGAGGCAGCCGCCACGATGCGCGAGCAAGCCATCACCTCGAATCAGATTCTGGAGAGCGTCTCGGAGATCGAGCAGCGCACCGGGCAGGTCGCCATGGCCAGCCAGGAGCAGCAACTCTCGATCGAATCGCTCGGCCAGACCATCGGCCACACCTCGGAGTTGGGACGCGCCAACTCCACCGCCGTCACCGACGTGGCGGGACAGACGTCCGAAGTCCTCACGCAAGCCTCTGGCCTGCAAGACCTGGTCGGACAGTTCCAGGTCGGACAAAACGCGCAAAGCGCCCTCGGATCCACGCAAAAAGATCGTCAAGCTCTAGAAGATCAGGGGTCACTTGCGCTATCATCTTAGGCTAGAGCCCGGCGTAGGGCTAAATTCTTGGCACAATGGCGTGCCCGTATTCTTGCTTAACTTACTTGGAGTAACCCGTGCGTAAAACGCTGACCATCGTTTCAATGCTCGCTGCCCTGGCAGCACCGGCCGCCGTCCTGGCGGCGACGGTCGACCCGTCGCTCATCCCCGACGGCACCTACAAAGGCCAAGTTGAAAAGGTCGTGGACAACAAGCACATCCTTGTCAAACTCGAGAACGGCATGGAAGCGCAGCTGACCACGGACAAGGCGCACGTGTCATTCGACAAGTGCAAAGCCAACGACCAAATCATGATGTCGCTGATCAAAGGATTCGTCGCCGTTTACAAGTGCTAACGGCAGCCCGTCCGGTTACGAATGAAGCCCCGCTCGCGCGGGGCTTCTTCTTTTATTCGGGCTGCCTACGGTTTCTGTGTGGATTTCGGGTTCGGATGCCCCATCATCATATGGCCGTGCATCGTCCCGTGCGCGTGCATGCGGCCGTGCATCATGTTGTGCTTGGAGGTCATATGCCCGGACATATGGCCGGACATGTGCGACGAGGGTGCGGCGGTGGATGCCGCCGCTACCAAAAGCGCGAGAAAGAAATGCATACCTTTAGTACGCCTGGACCGCCGCCTTGGATTGGCCGGTAATGCGGGCGCGGCGTAATCTTGCGTCGAAGCGGCCTGCATCGTGTTCCGTATAAACAGAACGCTGGCGGCCTGGCTAACGGCGGCTATTACGTTTATCTGTATCGCCGATATCTGCGCCGGTTATCTCGATTTCGGATCGTTGCCGAATTATGGAGCGCAACAGCGGCTGAACCCCTCGCAGCGGGTGTACACGACCGTTACGCCGGCCGGCACCGCAGCCGGAATTCGCGTAGGCGATATTCAGGATCTGCGGCTCATGGACGTCGTAACCCGGCACACGGAAGGTCAGCACTTCAGCGGTCCCGCCGGCGCGACGTTACGAATTCCGCTCCTTCGCGACGGTGCCGTGATCTACGCTCGCGAGCGGCTCGAACGCCGGGCGCCGTCGATCCTCGATCTGCTCGATTCGATGATGCGCATTTTGCTTGCAGCCGCAGGCGTCTTCTTGATAGCGCGCGGTAAGGCGAAGGACTCGCTTTATGCCGGTTTCTTTGTCTGCTCGCTCTCCATATTCGAGGGTTTCGCAGTAAGGTTTTGGGGCCCGCCGTGGGTGAGCGTGGCGATGGACGTCTTCGAATTAGCCATCCTTGGCGTCGGCACGTTCGGAGCACGCCTTCTTTTTGCTTTCGAGTTGCTGCCGAGGCCCGCCCCGGTAATGCGCCGATCGCTAGGGGCGCTCTGCGTGCTCACGTTCGGCGCCTTTATGACCTGTGCGATCGGAGAGCGATTGGGAGTGCTCTTCGGCGCGCAGCTTCTCACGCTGCCGCAATACTGGATAAGCCAGATGGCGGTCGGATACAGTTCGGTGTTAGTGTTTGCGTTCGCTGCGGCGTACGCGCGGGGACAAAATGCGGCTGCGGTGCGCTGGATCTTTGTGGCGATGCTGCTCTCCCAGATCGGTCCGACAATTAATTGGAGCGCCGGCATCACCGGCCATCCGTATCCCGCGGGCGGCGCGCTAAACATCAGTTATTTGACACTTGCGATCGTGTTGCCGTACGCCGTGCTGGCGCGCGGCCTGGTTGCAGTCGACTTCGTGTTCAGCCGCGCCGTCATTTACACGCTCGTTCTGTCCGTCATCGTCGGAATATTCATTCTCGCCGAGCAAATCGTCGAGCGCGCGGCGCTGGGGCGCATACAGAGCGCCGTCTTCGAGCTTTTGGTTCCGCTCATTTTGGGCTTTTCGATTAAATGGATCGAGGCGTCCGTCGAACGCTTGGTGGAGCAGATCCTTTACCGCGACAAGATGCGCGCTTCTGCCGAAATTGCGGCGCTTATCGAAGACTTTCCGCACGCTCGCGACGTGCGGGGCCTTTCCGTTCGTGTAGCGCACGAGGTGCACCGGTTGATGCGCTCGCCGTTCGTCTGCATCTACCGCGAAGCGGAGTCGACATATACGCCGACCGCTCAAGCCGGCCGCGGTGAAGCAATCCCCGTAAATGCGGACGATCCCGTCTTTATGCGTCTTCGATCTCGCCAGAGTTGCGTCCGGACTGACGACTTCGCGACAGCACTTCCGCGGCACGGCGCGGTGTTTCCGCTGGTAGTGTTCGGCACGGTCACCGGAGCCGTTTTCGCGCAATACCGCGACTCGGGCGAACAGTTCGATCCCGACGAATTGGAGACGCTGACGCGCCTGTCGCACGAATTAGCGATCGCGCTGCTTTGGGTCGAACGCGGTACCCAACTGCAAGTCGCGCCTGCATAGCCTGCCGGATTCTATCCCTGGCCGTCGCAGCTTTCCCGGTCCTCGCCGTTGCGCACGTACGTGAAGTTCGGCGGGTGATGGGAGTGCGGGACGCCTTGCACGTAGCGCAGGCGCTGCCCGTTCAAGCCGGTGCCGTGCAGCGTGATCCAATTTCCTGAGACCGTGTACGTGCCGGGGTGTCCGTCGATATCCGTAAACCGGCCGCCCGGATGCAACGTAAAGTTCAGCATTGCGACCGATTCCAGCTCGCCCATCGAGAGCTGGTAGCACTCGTACTTACCGAGCACGATCGCGCCGCCGCCCTGGGCAGCCGGAATTGTTGGCCGCACGTTCGGTCGCGTGGACACGACGCGCGCCGCGTGACGAGCCGGTGCGCGGCGAAGCGTAAACGCGTTGCGCAGCTGGTACATACGCGTCCGGTGCGGGCGCTGCCCCGGATTCGTATAATCCACGGTGCACACGCCGTTCGCGCACGCGAGTACTTTAAATGATGCGTAGTTCGGTCCGCAGTCGTATGTACTTCCGATGGCCGGCCCAGCCAATGCGAAGAGCAACCCGAGAGTAAGCTGCACGGCTAGCGGAAGCGGACCACCGGGGTCTTCGGCGCGCGCAGATCGATTGCGTCGATCCGCCGTCCCTTCGCGGCGACCTGCGAAAGAATCGGCGCGACCATCCGGCTCTTCTCGGCAAGATCGCTGTCATCGCCGAGCAGCAGTTTGACACCGCCGCTCATGTCGGCAACTAAGTCATCGTATTTGTCGAACTGCACGCGGCGTACGATCACGTGCTGCGCCGCGAGCAACGTCTGATCCGCAAACAGTTTGCGCGTTGCTTCGTCGCGAAACGTGGCGCCCGGTGCCGGCGCAGGCGCGTTACTGACAACGACCGGAAGCGCCTCGTTGGCCTGCGCCGGCTGCAGAACGCGCAGCGTATCGTCGACCAGGACGGCCGCGCCGTTCGATTCGACGATTGCGGCCGGCTTGCGCTCCGTAACGACGATTGAAACGTTCGCCGGAGGTGCACGGTGGATCCAAACGTCTGCGATATAGGGAATAGCCCGCACGCGCGCGGAGGCGGCACGCATGTTCTGCAGCCAGACGTTGTCGTGCAGCGAGATCTGTGCGCGCGAAAGAATCTCGGCAGTCGATACTGTCTTGTTTCCGCTGACCTTGACGCCTTTCGGCTGAAAGCCGCTCCACGTAGCACCGTAATATCCGCCGGCTACTGCCAGCGCGGCTACGACGAGCAAGAGAAACCAAAACGGACGCAGCCGCGCAGCCGCGCTGCGCTTTTTTCGTTGCGGGCGGCGCTTCACGCGAGAACGAACCGTTCGATCGCTTCGGCGACGCCGTCGTTTTCTACGTCCGCGACAACAGCGTCGGCGACGGCCCGCAGTTCTTCCGGCGCCGTTCCCATCGCAATACCGATACCCGCCGCTTCGAGCAGCGGGGCGTCGTTCCACGAATCGCCGATGGCCATGACGTCGTCCATCTCGATGTTGAGGTGATTCGCGACGATCCGCAGGGAGCGGCCTTTGTTGACGCGCGCATTCATGATCTCGAGAAAATACGGAATGCTGCGCGTCACGTAAGCGCGGTCGCCAAGCATCGATTCAACCGCCGGCATGTGCTGCAAGATGACATCCGGTTCGGCGATCATGCAGGCTTTGGTCGCGCCCCACTCCTCGAACTGCTGCGCGAGCGATGGGACGATCACCGGCTCGACGCCCGAGATTTTGGCGTACAGCTCGACGTACGGATTGAGGCTCTCACAATAGTATTTATCGTTCGCGTAGAGCTGAATGTGTAGGCCGTTCTTGCGCGCGTAGGCTTCAACTTCCAACGCCTCGCGGTTCGGCAGCGGGACGTCTTGCAGGACGTCGTCGGTCTCGCAGTCGATCACGGCGGCGCCCTGATAGCAGATCACCGGCGCCGTAAACCGCAGCGTGCGCACGAACGGCAGCGCCGCTTTGTACATCCGGCCGGTAACGACGCAGCCTTGGACGCCTTGCTCGCGCATGGCGGCAATCGCTTCCTGAACGCGCGGCCGGATAGCGAGCGACTTGCCGACGAGCGTGCCGTCCAAATCGAGGGCAACGAGCTTGGGCTTTTTCATACTTGGCGCAGTGCCGTCCGTGCGTGATTCGGCAGGCCTTCGTACGCAGCGAGCGCAGCAACCAGCGGTGCATCGTTTTTTGCACGCGCCGGACTATTCTGCAGCACGCTGAACGTGCGCAGGAAATCGGCGGTGCGAAGACCGGAAGAAAAGCGGGCCGCGCCGGATGTCGGCAGCACGTGATTCGTACCGGCGATATAGTCACCCCAAGCGACCGGCGTGTGCGGTCCGCAAAAGACTGCTCCGGCGTTGCGAAGGCCGGAGATCCATTCCAGCGGCTCGCCGACTTGCAGCGAGAGATGCTCCGGAGCGAAACGGGTGGTCACTGAAAACATCGCGTCGCGGTCTTCGGCGTGAATGATGTAGGTAGATCGTTCCAAAACGCCCGCGACGATGTCGCTTCGCGCGTCGTTTTTACGGCGCTCGAGTTCGGCGAGGCAGCGTTCGAGCAGCACGCGTGACGTCGACACCAGCGCTACGCGAGCCAGCGGATCGTGCTCGGCCTGCGCGAGCAGCTCGCCCGCGGCAAATGCGGGATCGGCGTTTTCGTCGGCAACCACCAGCACTTCCGACGGCCCGGCCAACCCATCGATACCGCACACGCCGAAGACTTGACGCTTGGCTTCGGTAACCCACACGTTACCGGGACCGACGATTTTATCGACCGGAGCGATCGCCGCCGTTCCGTACGCCGCGGCGGCTATCGCCTGCGCACCGCCGGCCGCGTAAACTTCATCCACGCCGCACAGCGCGCACGCAAAGAGAATCGCATCCGAGATCGATCCGTCGCGCTGCGGCGGCGTGAGGACGACGATGCGCGCGACGCCGGCTTGTTTTGCCGGAAGCACGTTCATAAGCACCGACGACGGCAGCACGGCCGTTCCGCCCGGAACGTACGCGGCTATGGCGCCGAGCGGCTGCGTCTTGAGCGCATAGTACGTTCCGTCCGCATCTGTGTATGCTAAATCGGCTGCGAGCTGGCGGCGGTGAAACTCCGCAATCCGCTCCGCCGCGCGTTCCAAAGCAGTCGTAACGTCGTTCGGCAGCCGGCCGCGCAGTTCGTCGAGGGACGGCACATGCACGCGCAGCGCGTCTTCTTCAAAGCCGGGCGCGTCGAACCGGCGCGTGTATTCGAGTAACGCCGCATCGCCCCGGTCGCGAACCGCCGTAAGTATTGCTGAAACGCCGCTGCGCACGTCGTCCGGCGCAGTCCAGCCCTTCCGGTACAGCCCGGAGAGTGCGTCCTCGTCGGACGCAGCGAGAATGCCGAGCATCAGACGCGCACCGCGCGCAAGCGCTCCGTAAACTCGCGCAGTTCGCTATACTTCGCTCGGAAACGTACCGGATTCACGACGAAGCGCGCCGTCGATTCGGCGATCTCGTCGACGACGACCATATCGTGCGCGCGCAGCGTGTTGCCGGTCGCAACGAGGTCGACGATAACGTCGGAAAGGCCGACGATCGGCGCGAGTTCCACGGACCCGTGCAGCGCGATGATCTCGCACGGCAGGTCGCGTTCGGAGAAATAGGCTTGCGCCGAACGTTTGAATTTGGTCGCAACGCGAAGGAACGTCGGATAGCGCGCGCCTTCGTGATAACCGTCGTCACGGCGCGCTGCTACGACAAGTTTGCAGGCGCCGAAGCCCAGATCCGCCAGTTCGCTGACGGAACGATCCGTTTCCCAGAGGACATCTTTACCGACGATGCCGCAGTCGGCCGCACCGAATTCGACGTATGCGGGAACGTCCGTCGGCCGCAACAACAAGAGCTGGGCGAGTCCGTCCGCAGTCGTTAGTGTTAACCGGCGGCCCGTGTCTTCGGGAACGTCTATGCCCGCTTCGCGCAGACACGCCGCAGCGGGAGCGTAGAGCGAGCCTTTCGGCATCGCAATCACGAGCGGTGCGCGGCTCACAGTTCGAACTCCCGGACCTCGCCGCCGCGCGCGACGATAACCCGCGGAATGCGTTTGTGGCGCGCGTACGTCAGCAGTTCTTCTTCATCGAGCCCGCGCACGTCGACGCGAACGCTCAAGCCCTTCTTCCGCTCCTCGGCCGCAGCGCGATCGGATCCGCTAACCAGCACGTCGACTTCCGTACGCGGCCGCTCGTCTTCACGGCGCCGTTCGAGCGCGAGCAGGATGCGCTCCACGCCAACCATCCAGCCGACGGCGGGGACGTCGTAGCCGAAGCGCGGCAGCAGCGAGTCGTAACGGCCGCCGCCGCAGAGCGAGAAGCCGAGATCGGTAATATAGCCTTCGAAGACGAAGCCGGTGTAGTATTCCAGGTCGCGCAGCAGAGCGAAATCGATGTTGATGCGGTTCTCATAGCCCAGCGCCCGCGCACGCGCGACGATGCTTTCGAGATCGTCGAGCGCTTGGAGCGCCTCCGGCGTTCGGCAGAGCGGTCGCACGCGTTCGATAACCGCTTCCCGCCCGCGTGTGAGCGTCAAGTCGCGGATGGCTTCATCGGCGATGGCGACAACGTTGCGGCTCGCGATCAGTTTCTTGGTTGCGAGCAACTCCTCACCGCTCAAACCGAACGACGCAAGCACGCCGTCGACCAAAGCTGCGCTGTTGATATCGAAGCGCGCGTCGTTTAATCCGACGGCATCGAGCGTTTCGATCGCCATGAAGAGCGCCTCTGCCTCGGCGTCGACACCGGGCGCGCCGATCAACTCGCTTCCCGCTTGCGTAAACTCGCGCATGCGGCCGAGCTGCGGCTCTTCATAGCGGTACGCCGGCGCGATGTATGACAGACGCAATGGCAGCGATGCCGTCCGCAAACGGGCCGATACGACGCGCGCGATGGGCGTCGTCATCTCGGTTCGCAAGGCCAGCGACGCGCCGAACGGATCCGCGAACCGGAACGTCTGCTGCATCAGTTTCTCGCCTAGGCCGCGTACCAGCGCTTCTTCGCTCTCGAATGTTGGCGTGAGAACCTCGGAGTACGACCACGTGCGGAAGACTTCGCGGATCGTCTCTTCGATCTCGCGCTTATAGGCAAACTCTTGCGGCAGCCAGTCTCGTACGCCGGCGGGCAGTCTCACTGCGGCAGCCCTTCACTGACGTTCGACGGACCGAAAAGGCGCTCGAGTTCGCGCTTAAGGCTCCACTCGGCAGCGATCCCACGCGACAAACGCTGCGTACGTTCGCCGATGCGTGCCATAACCGGAACCGTGCCCGGCCATTCGTCCAACAGCGCGGCAAGACGATCGATCTGCTCGCGCGTGTTGACCACGACGTGCCATCCGGCGGGCGGCGCAGTACGTGCAGGACGCTCGAACGGCGCGACTTCATTCACGCTGATGTTGACTTCCAACGGCGCTTCTTCACCCGGTTTTGCACCCGGACGTTCGCGCATGCGCAGCCGGCCTTTGATGACCAGGATTTTGTCGGCTTCGAAGAAGCCTTGCACTTGCGGATAAAGCTTCGCGAACACGACGGTTTCGCACGTGCCCGTCATATCTTCGATCGACGCGATGAGGATCTGCTGGCCCGCTTTGGTCAGCGTGCGGCGCACGCCGGTAACCAGGCCGGCGATCGTGACGAAACTGTCGTCTTCACGCGTACGAAGATCTTTGATCGCAACGGCGCCGGTGCGCGCGAGCGCATCCGCAACGTCTGCGAGCGGATGGCCGGAGACGAAGATGCCGAGCGTCTCTTTTTCCCACTGCAGTTGCTGCATGGTGCTCGGCGGCAAGACGGCGGGCAGGGTCGGCGTCAAACCGGCGGCAACGGCCGGTGCATCGCCGAAGAGCGAAACTTGTCCGAGCTGCGCGTCACGGTTCTCGGCGGCGGCAATGTCCATCGCCGTGTCGAGGGCGGCAAGTTTCTGCGCGCGGTTGCCGGGCAGTTCGTCGAGCGCGCCGCATTTGATCAGCGCTTCGAGCACGCGACGGTTTACTTGTTTGCCGTCGACGCGTTTGGTCAGATCGAAGAGATCCTTGAATGGCCCAGCGTTCTCGCGCGCCTCGATGATGTTCGCGACGGCGCCTTCGCCGACGCCTTTGATGGCCGAGAGGCCGAAGCGGATTTGATCGCCGACGACTGCGAAGCTTGCAAGCGACGCATTCACGTCCGGCGGCAGCACCGAGATGCCGATCTTCTTCGCCTCGTCGATGTACTCCACGAGTTTGTCGGTGCCGACCGAACTCATCAGCGCGGTCATGTACGGCAGCGGGTAGTTCGCCTTTAAATATGCGGTTTGATAGGCAACCCACGCATATGCGGCCGCGTGCGACTTATTGAAGCCGTAGCCCGCGAACGGCTCGATAAATTCAAAAATCTTGGCGCCGAGCGCTTCATCGGCGCCGCTATTCTCTTTGCAGCCTTTGATGAACTTTTCGCGGTAGACGGGGATTTTGTCCTTTTGCTTTTTCCCCATGACTTTGCGCAGTTCGTCGGCTTGCCCCATGGAGAAACCGGCGATCTCGCGTGCCATTTGCATTACTTGCTCTTGATACGCGGCAATGCCGTACGTATCCGCAAGAATCGGCTCCAATTTCGGATGCAGATACGTCGGCTTCGTGCGTCCGTGTTTATTGCTGATGTACTGCGGAATCCAGTCCATCGGACCCGGACGGTACAGCGCAACGAGCGCGATGATATCGTTGAAATCCGACGGGCGCAGCTCGGTGCAGACGCGCACCATGCCTTCGGATTCGAGCTGGAAGACGCCCATCGTTTCGCCGCGCGAAAGCATCTCGTACGTACGCGTGTCGTCATCGGGAATCCGGGCAATGTCGAACTCCGGATTCGTCGTGCGCTTGATTTCGTCGACGGCGTTCTTCATCACCGTCAAGTTGCGCAGCCCGAGGAAGTCCATCTTCAGCAGGCCGATCTTTTCGGCCCACACCATGTCGTACTGCGTGTTGACGCCCGCATCGCTCTTAGCAAGCGGAGCGTACTCGACCAGCGGTCCCGGCGAGATCACGACGCCCGCGGCATGCGTGCCCGCGTTGCGCGCAAGACCCTCGATGGCTTTCGCGGTATCGAGCAGACGCCGGATCTCCGGCGACATGCTGTACAAGCTTTTCAGTTCCGGAATCTGCTCGAGCGCCTGGCCGATCGAAAGGCCGCCCGGACCGGACGGGATCATCTTTGCAACGCGGTCCACGTCCGGCAGCGGAACGCCGAGTGCGCGGCCGGCATCGCGAATCGCGGCGCGCGCGGCCATCGTTCCGAACGTGAC
>DASSRQ010000006.1:0-4052 GCA_035701665.1 Vulcanimicrobiaceae bacterium | reverse complement strand
GTACAGCCTGGCTTCGACGATGGGACCGATGGTTGCGGCAGCCGGTGCGTTAGCGCCGCTTTCGCTTGCAAGCATCAGCGCGATTATGCTGTGCATCGCAATCTCGTTTTCGCAACTCAGCCGCGTTGCGCCGAATGCCGGGTCGTCGTATTCGTGGATCCGCTTGGCGTTCGGTCCGTACGTCGGCGCATACGGCGGCTGGCTGTTGCTGCTCTCCAACTTTTTCGCGACGATGGCGACCGCGATTCCCGCGGGCATCTACACCCTCGATCTGCTCGCACCGAATCACGCGCAAGATCCGGTGTGGGACGCCGCGGTCGGCGCGCTTTGGATCGTCGCCAGCACGGTGTTGTTGTACGTCGGCGTCAGGCCGACGGCGATCGTTTCGCTTGCTGCGCTATTGCTGGAACTCGTCGTTCTCGGCGCAAGCGCGATCGCCGCGCTCGTTGTGCCGCACCACGTTGCGGTTACGGGCGCTGCAGTCAACGACGCGCATGCATTGACGTTTTCGTTCGCCGGGTTTCTCACCGCGATGACACTGGGCGTTTGGATGAGCGACGGATGGGAAGTCTCGGCGTCCGCTTCGGAAGAAGTGAGCGACGGCGCATCGGCATCAGGCCGTGGCGGCATCACCGGTCTCTTGGTAACAACGGCGATTCTGCTGGCATGCATGGGCGCATATCTGCATCTGGGAACTGCAGGCGGATTTGCCGCAAACCAGGCCGACGCGATGCGCTACGTTGCCGACTTGCTGGGCGGCGGCGTGTGGCGGTTCGTCATCGTCACGACGGTGCTGGTGTCCACCAGCTCGACCCTTTGGACGACGGTACTCTACCTCTCGAGATCGGTGTACGCGATGGGAAGGGACCGGACGCTGCCGGCGCTGCTCGGCCGGCTCGACCGGCGTGCGGAGCCGCTTTGGGCGCTGGTAGCCGTCGGCGTGCTGGTCACATTGTGCGAGTTGGCAACCGGCTTCTCGCCGACCGCGGCCGACGCGCTCAACGATGTCTTGAATGCGAGCAGCGTCTTCCTTGGACTGCTCTTCGTCTTCTCGGCGGCGGCGGCGCTGAAGATGCGGGTGGGAACTTTCGCGCCTCTAACCGGGTTGATCACCCTTGCAGCCGTCCTCGCAGCCACCATCGCCCTCGAGCCCTTCACCTTGAAACTGTACGCGGCTGCCGGAATCGGCCTTGGGCTGCCCTTCGCGCTCTGGCGCGGCCGGGGTGCCGGAAAGGTTGCAGGCGAGCCCCCCGGGCACTGCGAACCAACGGCGCTGGCGCCTCCATAGGGCGCTTCGTCACACTCTTTTAGCCTCTTGAGGGTCAGTAGTTGAACGAGAAAGAGATCGTCCTCACCAAAGAAGGCCTCGAAAAACTCGAGCGGGAGCTCGACGACCTCAAGTCGGTGCATCGCCGCGAAGTCAACGATCGCATCCGTCAGGCCAAAGAGTTCGGTGACTTGAGCGAAAACGCCGAGTACGAGGATGCCAAGCAAGAGCAGGCTTTCATCGAAGGCCGCATCCTGAAACTCGAGTCTATGATCCGTAACGCGCGTTTGATCGACGAATCCGAATACGCCGCGGACGAAGTGCACCTCGGCTCGATCGTGAAGGTCAAAGACCTTAAGACGAGCGCCGCGCACGAGTTTTCGATCGTCGGGTCGGCAGAGGCCGATCCGGTCAATCAGCGCATCAGCAACGAGTCGCCGCTGGGCCGCGCACTGATCGGCCACAAGAAAGGCGAGACGGTCGACGTCACCACGCCGCGCGGCGTCGTGAAGTATAAGATCGAAGCCATCAAGAGCGGCAGCGCCGCTCCCAAGCGGGCCGCCAAAAAAGCGTCGTAAGCGCGAACTTGTAGGGGCATCCGGAACCACACGAAAACCCGCCTCGACGCGGGTTTTCGTGATTTAAGAGAGAGATAGGACAACCGGTGGATGAGCTGAGCAGCGGTGAAGAAGGCCTCATAGCCGCACGCCGCAACAATTTGGCCGCGATGCGTTCGCGCGGATCCGATCCGTTCGCGGAGACGAGCTATCCCGTCGACGCGCACGTGGCGGAACTGCTCGAAAAGTACGGGTTTCTGGAGACCGGGGCGCGTGCCGAAAGCGAAGATTGGTCCGTCGGCGGACGGCTGATGTCCAAGCGCGACATGGGCAAGACGATTTTCGCCGATATCGCCGACCGCACCGGACGCATGCAGCTCTACGTTCGCAAGGACGAAGTCGGCGAAGAGCGTTTCGCAGATTTTAAATCCGCCGATATCGGCGATATCGCCGGCGTGCACGGCTTCATGTTCCGCTCGCAAAAAGGCGAACTCTCGCTGCACGTCAAGTCGTTCAAGATTTTGACGAAGTCGCTCTATCCGCTGCCCGACAAGTGGCACGGCCTGACCGACGTCGAGAAACGCTACCGCCAGCGCTACGTCGATCTCATCGTCAATCCCGACGTACGCGACACGTTTATCGCGCGCAGCCGTCTGATCGCGGAGATGCGCCGCTACTGCGACTCGCACGGCTTCTACGAAGTCGAAACGCCCACGCTGCTGCACGTGGCGGGCGGCGCTGCCGCACGACCGTTCGTCACGCACGTAAATGCGCTCGACCAGATGATGCAGATGCGCATCGCAACGGAACTAAATCTGAAACGCCTCATCGTCGGCGGAATGGAACGCGTCTACGAAATCGGACGCATCTTCCGCAACGAAGGCATCGATACGACGCATAATCCCGAGTTTACGATGCTCGAACTCTATGCCGCGTATTGGGACGTCAACGACATGCGCGAGTTCAATCAAGGGCTCATCGTGCAGCTCGTGCAGACGATCTCCGGCGGCAAAGAAGAACTGCAGGTCGGCGATCGGACCATCTCGTTCAAGGCGCCGTTCGCGCAGATCGAGTATCTCGAAGGCATTCAAAAGCACGGCGGATACACGCGGGAACAGCTTCTCGATCCGGCCGGCGCTGCGGCGATCCTCGCAGAACTCGGTATGCCCAAATCGCCGACACACGGTCACGCGCTGGACAAGATTTTCGAACGCGTGCTCGAGCCGCACTTAATTCAACCGACGTTCGTAACCGGGTATCCGGTCATCATCTCGCCGCTCGCAAAACGGCGCAAAGGCGACCCGGAGATCACCGACCGCTACGAACTGTTCTGCAATGCGATGGAGATCAGCAACGCGTTCACGGAGTTGAACGACGCCGACGATCAACGCTCGCGGTTCGAAGCGCAGATCGCCGAACGAGCGCAAGGCGACGAAGAGATTCCCGAACCGGACTGGGATTTTGTGCGCGCACTCGAGTACGGCATGCCGCCGACGGCCGGTATCGGTATCGGCGTCGACCGGCTGATCATGCTGCTCACGAACAGCACGAGCATCCGCGATGTCATCCTCTTTCCGCTGCAGCGTCAGCACGGGTAGCTCGATGAAACAACGGTTTCTTGTTTGCGCGGCGCTGCTAATAACGGCAGCGTTTTCCGCATTGCCCGCCGCCGCCGATACGCCGAGCATCGGCATTACGGTGAACGTTGCGAACGGCGTGCACGAAGAGCCTTCCGGCAGCGAAACGGTGCCCGTTGTGCCGGCGCCCGTAATCGATCTGCGCATTCCGTTCGAGCGTTTTCAGTTGCGAGCGGAAACACTGCCGCCCCTCGGCCCGATCGGCTACGGCGGCTCGGCTCCGTCCCTTCAGTCGACGAAGATCGGTTACGCGTCCGGCATGCTGTATTATTCACTAACTGGCACGACGCGAGTGGGCGCGGGTACGACCCTGCTCGATCAGATCTCGCACTATGCGTATGCGCGCGGTTCGGCGAGCGCGAACATCGACGACGCTTCGCGCGTTGCCGGGCTGCGTCTGGGAATCGAACAGTCGCTGTTTCGCTACGGGACGACCACCTTTTTTGCCTCGGTGGAGGCATCGCCGGCGATGCACGCGCCGCTGCATTCCGACGGGACGGTAACCAGCGGCATCGTCTATCACGTCTCGCAGACAGCGGCGGAAACTGCGGCGCTGGTCGACACGCAGCTGCGGGCCGAGCGGCAAGCCGG
>DASSRQ010000005.1:0-2402 GCA_035701665.1 Vulcanimicrobiaceae bacterium | reverse complement strand
GCATGGCGCTGACGCCCGTTACGCGCGCGCAGATTCCCGAAGGCATTGCCAGGATCGGCAAAGCCGTCGCCGCGGTGCGCTGATGAACGACCGCGCTCAAAGCGTAACCGATGCGGACCGCGACATCCGTCAGTATTTGATTCGCGTCGCGGGTGTTCTGGGCGACACGCTCGGCGAGCGGCTTGTCGGGGTGTACGTGCACGGGTCGCTCGCGACGGGCGTCTTCCGGCGCGAACGCAGCGATATCGACCTGCTTGCGGTCGTGCGGCGGCCGATGGACACCGCAGAGCGCGCGGCGCTGGCGCGCACGATCGTGCGCTTATCGGACGCCCGGCCCGTTCAAGGCGATATCGAGATTACGGTGATGGCCGAGCGCGATGCCCGTTCGTTCGAATATCCGACGCCCTACGAACTGCAGTACAGCGCCGCTTACCACGAAGCGTTCCGGCGCGGCTCCTTCGACTTTGCGGCGCAGCATGTCAGCAACCAACTTGCCGTCGACATTCTCGAAACGCGCGAGCGCGGTTTCGTCCTGTTCGGACCGCCTCCCGCGGATCTGTTCGCGTTCGTTCCGTGGCACGCGTATATTGCATCGCTGCGCGAAGACTTCGATTGGGGCACGCGCCATATTATCGACGCGCCGGTGTATTCGATTCTAAACGCATGCCGCGTCTTGCACGGCGTTTCTTCGCTGCAGCCGAGCGTCCTGAACAAAGACGAAGCTGCGCGCTGGGCGCTGAACGAGGTGCCCATCGAGCATCAGTCGACGATACTCGATGCGCTCAACTTGTACCGCGGTGAAAAAACGGCCGACGACGTCGTTCTCACGCTGCCGTCTATCGAAGCACTTCGGGCGTACGTTCTGGAAAAAGCGCGGCCCGCGTTCGATCGTGCGACCGACGACGGCGACGACGACGACGAATGAATCGAGTATCGGAACTGCTGCTGGCCTGGTACGAACGGTACGGGCGCACGCATCTGCCTTGGCGCGAGACGCGCGATCCATACTCGATCATCGTTAGCGAGTTTATGCTGCAGCAGACGCAAGTCGAGCGCGTGCTGCCGAAGTACCAAGCGTTTGTCGCCGCCTTTCCCGATCTGCGCGCGCTTGCCGCTGCCGGGACGGACGACGTCATACGGCTGTGGCAAGGCTTGGGGTACAATTCGCGAGCGGTACGCTTACAGCGTTTGGCGCGCGAAGTCGTCGAACGGTATGACGGCGTTGTACCGCGCGATCCGGCGGCGCTGCGCGATCTGCCCGGGATCGGACCGTACACCGTGGCCGCCGTGCAGGCGTTCGCGTTCGAAGATCGCGCTGCAGCGATGGATACGAATATCCGGCGCGTAGTTCATCGCGTGCTGCACGGGTTGGAAGTTCCGTCCAAGATACCGGATGCGCGAATCGATGCGGAAGCGTTGGAGATCGTGCCGCACGATCGCGCGCACGACTGGAACTCGGCGATGATGGATCTCGGATCGCAGATATGCACGGCGCGCGCTCCGAAGTGTTTGATCTGTCCGCTCGCGAGCGTGTGTGCGGCGGCACCGGTCGATCCCGCTCAGCTCGAGCAGCTGCGTAAGACACATGCGCCCGCGCGGTCGCCGCAAGAACGGATTCCGTTCGAAAAGACGACGCGTTTTGCGCGCGGGCGGATCGTCGACGCGCTGCGCACGCTGCCCGCGGGCCGCAAGATCTCCTTGCTCGATCTGCACGAGCAACTGCAGGGCGTCATCGGACGGGAACGCGATGAATTTGGTGCCATCGTCAGGGCACTCGAACGCGACGGCATCATCGAGACGGACGAAGGGAAGGTCGGCCTCGCGCGTTGAGGTAAGTTCCCGAGATGATCCCAGCCGCCGTTGTTGCCGCGCCGCTCGACTATAACGCCGCGCGCGCCATCGTTTCGCTGAGCCAGCCGGCTATCTCGCCGGACGGCAAACACATCCTGTTCATGCGCAGCACGCAGGACTTCGAAAAGGATCGCCGCCTCGGGCAACTGATGCTGATCGACGTCAAGACGAAGCGCATGCGAGCGCTTACGACGGACCGTCACGGTATCTCCGATCCGGCTTGGTCGCATGACGGCGCATCGGTTGCGTTTTTGGCGCCCGGCACGCGCGACGGCGAATCGAAAGGCAAGACGCAGATCTTCGTGCTGCCGCTGGAAGCCGGCGGAGAAGCCCGCCAGGTTTCGGACGCGCCGAACGGCATCGATTCGTACGCGTGGAGTCCGGACGGTTCGACATTCGCGTACGTCACGCAAAACGACGATCCCGATAAAAAGGCGATCGAACAGCACCTAGACGCATTCGAAGTGTTCGACAACGACTATTTGCATCAAAGCGCGTCTATTCCGTCGCATCTGTGGGTTCTCTCCGCCAACGGCGGAAAAGCGCGGCGC
>DASSRQ010000004.1:0-3906 GCA_035701665.1 Vulcanimicrobiaceae bacterium | reverse complement strand
GATCGCAGCGGCTACAAGCAGATCATCGAATCGATCCGCGCCAATCCCGACGGCGTTCGCGTCGTCGCGTTCGAAGCGGCCCCCGGCGACGGCGGCGAACCGTCGGCGCGATACCGTACGTACACGCTTTGGATCGTGCCGAACTCCGTGTACCGCCGGGGCGTTGCCGTGCACGTTGTTTCGCCGTCCGGCGAACCGATCGCGAACACAACGCTGCCATAGTGCGTCCGTCGATCGTTCTCGACCCGGAGATCGTTATAGCAAACGCGCGCGCATGGCGCGAATACTGCGCGCCTGCAGCGTTTTTTCCGGTCGTGAAAGCCGACGCCTACGGCTGGGGCGCTGACCGCGTCGTTCCGCTCCTGGATCGTTATGCCGATGCTTTTTGCGTCAGCGATATCGAGGAACTGCGTTCGCTGCGAAAAGTGACCGATACGCCGGCCATCGTCCTCGGAGCGGTTGCGCATAACGACCTTAAGAATGTACTTCGCGCGAACGCTTTACCGACGATGCAAACGCTCGAAGACGTCCGCACCGGGCTCGCCCACGGCAAAGTGCGTTTGGGCGTGCGTCCGGCCGTTGCTTGGAGCGGCTCGACGCTCGAGGAGTTGCGCGTTTTTGCGCGCGAGCTCGCGGGCGCGGACGTCCACGTCGAACTCTGGACGCACATTACCGACTTGGCCCGGATGAACGAACAGGTCGCGCTGTTCGAAGCCGCCCGCGCCATGCTGCTGGACGCCGGCGTGCGCATCGCCCGCACCGACGTCGCCGGCACCTTCGCCCTGACGGCCGGCTGCCGGGCAGGCGACGCCGTCCGGCTAGGGGTCGGTCTCTTCGGGGCGACGGGCGGTCCGCAGGTTGCGGGCGTGCGATGTGCTTTACGAGTGCAGGCTCCCGTTATAAAGTGGGAAGAAGTGCCCGCGGGGTCGCGCATCGGGTATGGTGGTACCGCGTTTGAGACGGAGGAGCGGGTCGCGACAGCGCGCTGCGGCTACTCCGACGGAATCCCTAAGACTCTCGAAGGCACGGACGATATTGTATCGGTTGGAATGCAGTACCTCACGATTCGCGGCAGAGCCGCCGGCGCGAACGACAGCGTCGCAGTCATCGATCACTCCACGAACCTCGACCGATTTGCGGCCGCCTGCGGCCGGCTCCCGCACGAGATAGTGACCGCATTAGGAAACGCCGCCCGTTAATGCCAGCAGAACAAGCACTGACCATCGACGCATCGATCGAACGCCTGGGACTCGCACTCGAGCCGGACGGCGATCCGACGTCCGCTGAAGGCACACTCAATCCCGCCAGCGCGCGCACGCGCTCGGGCGAGCTGCTGCTGTATCCGCGCGACGTCGCGCGCGGAAATATCTCGCGCGTCGGCTTGGTGAAAGGCGTTCCGAACGGAAACAAGTTTGCGTTTCACCGCGACGGATTCGCGTTAGAACCGGCGGCGCCGTACGAGCTGCGTCCGCATCCCGGATACGGCTGCGAAGACCCGCGCGTTACGTTCATCCCCGAGATCGATCTGTACGTCATGGCGTACACCGCATTCGGTCCGCAAGGCCCGCGAATTGCCGTCGCCGTCTCGGAAGACGCGCTGAGCTGGAAGCGCTTGGGATTGATGCAGTTCGACAAACCCGGCATGCATATCGGCGACGATAAAGATGCGGCGTTCTTCCCCGAACCCGTGACCTCGCCGAAAGGCGTGCGTTCGCTGGCGTTTTATCACCGGCCGATGCTTCATCTTTCCGCCGTCGACGGACGCGCGGCGATACCGATGATCGAACGCATGCCGTTCCAAGATCGCGAATCGATTCGCCTCGCGTACGTTCCGCTCGAACCCGTGCTGCACGACATCGAGAAGATTCTGGACGTGCACGAAAGCGAGCTGATCATGTCGCCGAATGCGGAGTGGGGCTCGCTCAAGATCGGCGGCGGCACGCCGCCGGTGCGCATCGAAGAAGGCTGGATGTCGCTGTATCACGCGGTCGACGTGCTGGACGTCTCCGGCATCAAACCGAAGATGCGCTACAGTGCCGGCATCATGATTCACGACTACAAAGATCCGCACAAGATCATTTACCGCTCGCCGGAGCCGCTGCTCACGCCGCAGGCGGCGAGCGAACTGCGCGGCATCGTCGACAACGTCGTGTTCCCGACCGCGATCGATCCGCGGCCCGATTTGGGCGAACGCGTCTTCGATATCTATTACGGCATGGCGGATTGGTCGATCGGCGCGGCGCGCATGACCCTGGGAGGAAGCGGCCGCGGCGAGAGCGCCGAAAGCGCTGCTTAAATACCTGGCGCTTTCGAGCGCCATCGTGCTTACGATCTTCATCGCGGTTGCGGGATGGACGAACCGCGAGAAGATCGCGCTTAAAATAAAGTCCGTCTATGCGAGCGTTCCGCCGAAAGCCTCGCAGGCGCTGCCGCCGGGGAAACGCGGTCATTCCAACGTGGCCGGCGACGCACCCTGGGCAATGTCCGCACTGCCCGAGTGTTTCACGCAGGAGAGCAAGACGAGCGGTCCATCCGCGTACGTCCTCGCACATCTGCCCGCAGGCGCGGCGATGATGCGGCCCGGCGAGACTGCATCGTTCGGCGACTGCTCGTTGCAGGTGAGCGGGGATGCGATTCTCGTAACGCGGGGATCGGACCGGCTGCGTATTCCGCCGATCGCGCGTCTGTATCGCGCGGGTACCACGCTCGCGCTGCTGCGGGGCGGCGGCGGCGGGCTCGAACTTCGCATTTACGACACGGCGGCTCCAACGCATTAATATGAACGATATCGAAGAAGAAGTACGAAAACGCCGCACGTTTGCGATCATCTCGCATCCCGACGCCGGTAAGACGACGCTGACCGAAAAATTGCTGCTGTACGGCGGCGCCATTCAGACGGCGGGGCAAGTTTCGGCGCGCCGCGCCCAGCGCGCGGCAACCAGCGACTGGATGGAGCTCGAGAAACAGCGCGGCATCTCGATTACCTCGACCGTGCTGCAGTTTCCGTACGAAGGCTACACGATCAATCTGCTCGACACACCGGGCCACCAAGACTTCGGCGAGGACACGTACCGTACGCTGCTTGCTGCGGACAGCGCGGTGATGCTGATCGACGCGGCTAAGGGCGTGGAACCGCAGACGAAAAAGTTGTTCGCGATCTGCCGCGCGCGCCGCATTCCGCTGTTCACGTTTGTCAACAAAATGGATCGCCCCAGCCGCGATCCGCTCGAACTGCTCGACGAACTCGAAAGCGTGCTCGGCATCGGCGCATTTCCGATGAATTGGCCGCTCGGCAACGGGCCGTCGTTCGCCGGCGTATACGACCGGCAAACCAGCGACGTACATCTGTACGAACGCAGCGCGCACGGATCGAAGCGCGCGAACGTCCGCGTTGCCGGCGTCGACGATCCCGAACTGCGCGGCTTGCTGGACGAGCAATCGTATCAAGAGTTTCGCGATGGGCTCGAACTGCTCGAAGGTGCAGGCGCCGCGTTTGACCGTGAAGCGATGCTGCGCGGCGACGTCTCTCCGGTGTTTTTCGGCAGCGCGGTAACCAACTTCGGCGTGCAGCTCTTTCTGGACAAGTTCGTGAAGTTGAGTCCCCCGCCGCAGCCGCGCGCCGCCGTCGAGCCTGAGAATCCGAATTTCTCCGGATTCGTCTTCAAGATTCAGGCCAACATGGATCCGCGCCACCGCGACCGCATTGCATTCGTGCGCGTCTGCTCCGGAAAGTTCGAACGGGACATGACCGTTCGCAATACGCGCTCGGGCAAGGACGTGCGGCTCTCCCGCGCCGTCAAACTCTTTGCCAGCGAGCGCGAGTCGCTCGAGGCGGCATACGCCGGGGACGTCGTCGGTCTGGCCAACCCGGGAGCGTTCTCCATCGGCGATACGCTGTGCGAGGGC
>DASSRQ010000003.1:0-5521 GCA_035701665.1 Vulcanimicrobiaceae bacterium | reverse complement strand
ACATCTTGTAGTCGCGCTCGTGATTGGTGATTCCGACGACCTTGCCTTGCACGACCGCCTGGCCCTTCGGATGAAAATGCTCGAAGTAGTGTTCGTAGAGAATCGTTTTAAACGAACCCGTATCGATAATGAAGCGTCCGTCGATCGCGTTAAACTGCGCGTGAATGAGCGGCACGTTGAAGCGCGTGTCGATATCGAGCGCGGTCCACACTTTGGGATCGGGCGTCGCGCTGTCTTCGGGCAGCAGGGTCACCGTCTTGTCTTTAAAGTTGATATCGACGCGATGTCCGGTAAAAAACTGCCAGCCCAGCAATCCCACGACGCGCTTGTCGACATTCTCGTGCTGAAAGTCGACTGTCCAGACGTTCAAGTTCTTTTGGACGTAACCGCCAACGCCGATCTCGTCGATCTGCGAGTGCCCTTGCGACCAATCCGTGCCTTTGCCGGTAGATTTACGATAGTCGGCCGCGCCCAGTCCGAGTTGCGCCGCAACCCGTTGATCGATGGAGACGCGCGACGCACCGGAGTCGAGTACGAAGTCCAAGCGCCGGCCTTTCACCATGACCGGCACGATGATGCCGACGTCGGTGAACTCGGCGGGAATTTGAAAGGGCGCCGAGATGTCCGAGGACGGCGCCGGCGGCGATGCCGGCCTGGCAGAAGTCATCGCCGTAAATGCAAGAAATACCAGCGCTAGTATAGCGTGTGGCGTGCGGTTCATGAATCAAGATTCGCGGTGCCCTTTTCGTTGACCCGGCGGCGAGACGTGATTCCGGTTACGGTGGCATCGTCGGCATCGGCTGCGGCGTCCAGCTGGGCAGCGGCTTCGGTGTCGGCGCGGTCGGTAACGGCATCGGCGTAAATGTCGCCGTCGCGGTTGGACGCGGCGATGGTGATTTCGACGGCGAGGCCGTAGGAGACGGGCTGGCACTCGCTGTCGGCATGGGAGTGCTCTGCGCGTTCGCGCGTCCGTTCGTCTGTCCGGCAAACGCAACCGCGGCGGCCAAGGCAGCGGCCGCAAGCAGATAACGCTTCATGTTCATACGATTCGTGTACCCGCATTGCTGGACGCAAGGGCAGCGTACGGAGCGCTTAGCGAGGCGCTACGCTTGGCTGCTAGTCGTCCTTACGGCTGCCTGCGACGTAAGGACTTCCGGCCTTTTAATCAAAGAGAGCGCGGCGATGCGCGACAAACCCAATTACCCGACCGGCTTGGTCCTACTCTTTATTCACTTAGTGGCTATCGGGGCGTTTTTCCCGGCCTTCTTCTCGTGGTGGGCCGTGATAGTGCTTGCGGTGGTGTCGTATGCGACCGGCGCGCTCGGCGTGACGCTGTGCTTTCACCGCACGCTCTCACACCGAAGCGTTCGTCTGGTCAAACCCGTCGAATATCTGACGGCGCTGCTGGGCACCCTGGCGTTTCAAGGCGACCCGATCTCGTGGGTGGCAACGCACCGCGTGCATCACGCGCATTCGGATCATCAAGGCGACCCGCACAGCACGCGCAAGGGTCTGGCTTGGGCGCACATCGAGTGGCTGTATAAGCCAAATCCGAACATTCCGCATTCCACGGAAGAACTGCAGCGGTACTGCCCGGACCTTTGGAGCGATCCGTTCTATCGCGCGCTCCGCTACCTGCATCTTCCGCTTCAAATTGCTTTCGCGATCCTGCTGTTCGCACTCGGCGGCTGGCCGTACGTGTTCTGGGGCATCTTCCTGCGGCTCGTAATCGCGTACCACTCGACGTGGCTCGTAAACAGCGCTACGCACATGTTCGGTTACCGCACGTATAGCACGACGGACCGCTCGACAAACTCTTGGTGGGTCGCACTTTTGTCCTTCGGCGAAGGTTGGCATAACAACCATCATGCGTTCCCGTACTCCGCGCGACACGGCATGGCGTGGTACGAAGTCGACCTGACATGGTGGACGATCCGTTTGCTGCGCTTGGTGCGCTTGGCCGACAAAGTGCGCGTTCCAAACGCGGCACTTCGCGAACGTCTGCGCATCCGGCGGATACAAACGGATATCTCTGCCGCATAGTCAAACGCGCGGCCTTACGCTGGTCGCGTTTGCTTTTGCCGTAAACATGCTCGGCACCACGCTGCCGACGCCACTCTATCCGCTCTACCAGCGCGAACTCGACATTAGCTCGCCGATCGTAACGGTCATTTTCGCCGTTTATGCGGTCGCGGTTATAGCCGGCCTCCTTTTTTTCGGTCATCAATCCGATCGTGTCGGCCGTAAACGGACGCTGCTTGCAGGTTTGGCGCTTTCCGGAGTGAGCGCGATCTGCTTCATCTTCGCGCATAGCCTCATTCCGATCTATGCGGGAAGAGTGCTTTCCGGTATTTCCGCAGGGATATTTACAGGCGCCGGAACGGCCGCGATGGTCGATTACGCAACCGGGGAAAAACGTCGCGCGATCACGCTTCTCGCGGTCGTGGTCAATGTCGGCGGGCTCGGGCTCGGGACACTTTTATCGGGCCTGCTGGGGCAGTACGCAGCTCACCCGCTGCAGTTGCCGTACATCGTCGATCTCGCTCTCGTCATCGCCGCGATCGGCGGTATTTTTGCCGCACCTGAGACCGTTACGGGCGCCCACGGCCGGATGAATCTTTCGATGCAGCATCTGCGCGTGCCCGAAGACATTCGCAGCGTTTTCACGCGCGCCGCGATCGTCGGTGCATGCGCTTTTGCAGTCTCGGGCGTCTTCAGCGCCGTTGCGCCCGGCTTTCTGGGCGTGGTGATGAACGTGCATTCGCCGGCGATCAGCGGCGTGCTCGTGTTCGTCCTGATGGGTGCGTCCGCGCTGGGCCAATTTGTCGTGCCGAGAATACCCCAGCAAGTCGCATTCGAGATCGGATGCAGTACGCTAGTACTTGGAATGGCGCTGCTCGGGGGAACGATTGCGACGCATTCTCTCGCAATGATCTTTCTTTCGGCTTTCGCGTCCGGAATCGGTCAGGGCGTCGTGATGGGCTTTGGCCTCGCGAACATCAACGAGCGCATATCCGAACGGCGCGGCGAGGTGACGTCGGCATACTTCGTTATCGTCTACGCCGGGCTCGCGCTGCCTGTCGTCGCAGTGGGCTTTGCAGCCATCCCCTTGGGACTCTCGACTGCCGGAGCGATCTTTGCCGGCATCATCGGTTTTGTCTGTTTAGTGAGCGCCGTCGCCGGCCGGCTGCGCGAATACGCCGGTAGCCGCTAACAGGTCTTCAACCGAACAGACTTGGTTGCGCCCGAGTCTCTTCGCGCGATAGAGTGCGCGGTCGGCGTCGCTGAGCAATTGCGGAACGTCGGTATCGCCCAGATTATCGGAACCGGCAACGCCGATACTCACCGTGACAAACGGCTTCCCGGTTCCCGGCGCTTGCGCTATTTGCGCATCTTCAATGGCGCTGCGAATGCGTTCCGCGACGCGAACGCCGGCAGTTTCCGGCGCACCCGAGAGCAGCACCACAAACTCTTCACCGCCGAATCGCGCTACGGTATCCGCCGCGCGCGGCACTGCTTCGCGAAGAACGGCCGAAACCGCACGCAAGCAGCGGTCCCCGGCCGGATGCCCGAACGCGTCGTTATAACGCTTGAAGTTGTCGATGTCGATCATCAGCACGCTTGCCGGAATCGGCCGCCGCCGCGCTTGGTGCTGGAGATAACTCGATTGATCGTTGAACGAGCGCCGGTTGAAGAGTCCGGTTAGGTAGTCGGTGTTTGCGAGCCCGGCGATTCGCCCGTAAAGATGCGGCAAATCGCGCAGCAGCGCGATCAGCACGATCGTCGCGGTCGCAAACGTTTCGAGCTTTCCGGCGTACCACATTAAAGCGTACCGCGCGGTCGAACCCGCATTCAGCACGCAGTCCATCGCTTCCACAAACAGCGCAACGCTCAGCCACAGCGGCAGCCCGCGTTCGCCGCGCGTTCGAGAAAACAGCAGCGCGCTCGCGCACAGCGACAGCACGCTTAGGATCGGCGCGATCTCGCTTTTAAAGATCGGCCGGAACGTGCCGCCCGAGATGAAGATAGGCAGATGCGCTCGTTCGATCAAGGCGAGCGTTGCGACCGCTGCGGCAGCGACGGCAACGCCGGCCATCTGCCAACCGCTAATCGGACTGCGCCTGCTCGCGAAACTGCGGATCTTCGCGAAGTCCGGATCGCGCAACGCGTAGATACCGACGATGCACGGAAACGCTAGATGCCACGAAATCCACAGCGAGATCGAAACTTGATGCAGCGCGAGGTCTTCGCTGAACGGCAGCGCGCCGGGAAAGTACAACGTGTACGGGATCAGCAATAAACCCGTAAACAGATACGCGGCCGCAACGGCGAGGAACGGCTGAAGCCCGCTAACGCGCCATTGAATGAATAAAATGTATGCGGTCAGCAGTTCGGCACCCGCGCTGAGCGTGCCGAACATCGGGATGAACGACGTCAGATGCGGCCCTTGGTCCGCGCCGAAGCGCATCGCGAGCATCGTCAGCAGCGCGAAAAAGCCAACCAGGCTCATAGCCAGCCAGCGTTCGACCGGGCTCGGTGTGCGCTCGATTCCGTATTGCATATCGACGTAATGTGGGCTCGGGTATTAGAGGTTACCGATTTCCTCGCCTAACGCCTGGCATACGTAATATTCTTAATATTAAAAGATTAGTTGACATCAAGTGTCCGGGACAGTACTATAACTAAGGTTTTAGTTATGAAGCACACTTGGGTTGGCGCGCTCCTCGCGGGCGTCATTTCGGTTTTCACACTCTGCGGCGCAGCGGCTGTTCCGGCCGCGCAGATCGGTTCGCTGCAGATTCCGCACGTCGATCAAGCGCCGCCGATCGACGGCACGCTCGCATCGCCTGTGTGGAAGCAAGGCGCGACCGTGACGCTCTCTTACAATCTCCGCGATCACGCGGCAGCGCCCGAGACGACGACAGCCTACGTCGTAACGGATGGTGCCTTCATTTACGTCGGGTTCGATGCCCGTGAGAAGCTGCCGCCGCGCGCACTTCAGCACACCAACGACGTCGGCCAGGACACCGACGACGAAGTGCAGATCGACCTTTGGCCGAATGGAACGAGCGGATTCCGCTACGCGTTTTTCGCAACGCCGATCGGCACTCACTATCAGTTTTCCAGCGAAAACAACGCGTATGCACCGACATGGTGGTCCGCCGGAAAGATCGTGGACGGCGGCTACACCGTTACGATGAAGATTCCGCTGAACGTAATGCACGGAACGGGCGGCAGCGGCTGGCGCGTGCAGTTCGCGCGTATGGAACCGGCAACAAACGACGACGTCGTGTGGAGTTACGGCCCCGCGCAGCAGAACCACAACGACGTCGTATATTCCGGTTCGCTCAGCGGTCTGCCGCAACTCGCCGCGCTGCGTGCAAAACCGCGCATCGGCTTGTATGGACTTGCCGCCGCCGCATCTTCTTCCGCCGGCGGCACCACTTCACGCTCCGGCGTCGATTTTTCCGTGCCCATCTTCCAAGGCACGTCGTTCTTCGCAACGATCCATCCCGATTTT
>DASSRQ010000002.1:0-8546 GCA_035701665.1 Vulcanimicrobiaceae bacterium | reverse complement strand
AAGCGGGACACCCCCTAGTTGTTTATTGTAGCACGCTGAACACGGTCCGCATTGGTTCGGCGGGGTCCGTAATATTGGGTCCTATTAACTAGCAATATCAATAACTTTGTGCTACAAAGTATGCATGGGATTTCTGCATTGGCGCTCGCCGGCGGCGCTCATCCTTGCCGCGGTTGCCGGCCTTTGTCTGCTGCTCTATCTCGCCGCCGCGTTTCTTGCCTACGGCCGTCCGCCGCAGCCGCTCGCGTTTGGAACCGTACAATGGCTCGATGAAGTCGGCGCGACAGTCGATAGCGTGGAACGCGTGGGCCGGATCGGAAGCGGGCGCAACGCGATGCGCGCCAAGGGCGAATTCTACATCGTGCATGCGCGCATCATCGCGCCCTTCGGCGTGCGACCGACATGGAGCGACAGCGACGCGGAAGTGGACACCTTTGCCCACAACGGCGCGACGCTGCCGCCCATGCGTTTTACGGTCGACGAACGCGCGCAGGCGGTGCTCGATCGCATCACCGGACGTCCGGGACCCCGGCACGAAGTGCGCGGCGCGCAGCAGCACGAGGATTTGGTCTTCGACCTTCCGCGCGACGTGGAGCAGCCCGCGATATTGTTCTTACCGGCGAACGACCGGAGCGATCCGGTAGGCTGGATTCTCGGGCCGTTCATACCGCCGCACCGCTTCAACTTGCGATACGACTAAACGATCTAGCCCTGTTTCTTGCAGGTCGTCTTCACCGTTACGGTTCGCCCGCCGGGTTCTTTGAAGGTGCTCATCGACGTAGTCGTCTTATCGTCCACCTTCGTCACCGTGAGCGGATTGTTGGTTGCCGTCGCATTGGTCTTCGGATACGCAACGTCGTCCCATACGATCGAGTTGCCGTGCCATCCGGCCGACGTGCTGAGATCGTAGCCGCCCTGGTCGTCCGTGGCCACGTCGACCCAACGGCTCGTGGACGGATCGTACGTCACCTTATCGATCGTGGTCGTCTTCGCCGGCGCCCAACTAACCGGCGGCGTGACGGTCGTGTTTACCATCCAATAGCCGTCCTCGCTCATCGTCGTCGTCACCGTGCTCGGAAAAGCGGCGGAACGGCGCGAGCTCATCGTGCTGCAGTTCCAGGTGCCGACCAAAAACGACATTGCGGAGAAATCGGGCTTAGGAAGCGCGGGAATCGGTGTGCTTTCCACTTGCGCAGCCGCCGGAACGGTCAGCATTAGTACGGCAGAAATGCTCAGAATCGCACGTAAATAACGCATAGTACCTCCTAGCGCAATCTCGAGAGAGTGCAGAGCTACTGTACTGCGCGCGATGCGGCGGCGGGATGTCGCGTAGGGCCTAGGACGTTTTTCCTAGTCGTCGCTTTCGTGCAGGTGTAAATGGCAGCCGTCTTCGGCATCGCGCAAGACCTCGCGCGCTTCGGCAAGCGTCGCCGGCGAGATCGCGCCCGGCGATTCGACCGTCCCGTCCGCTGCCAAAAAGTCGCACTCGCTCCACTCTTCCCACGTTTCGAGCGGCACGCCGTCGACGTCACCCGGAAAGCGTACGCAGAAGCCTTCTTCCAAATGCAGCCCGACGACCTCGACGCGCGTCCCCCGGGGAAAGTACTCTCCGTCCTTCCACAGCGTGCCGTACGTCGTTTGGTACGTCGTACCGATCTTCAGATGTTCGATGGCGGCAGCCCTTTATACGCCGAACGGGTCGATCGGCTTCTCCCCGATATACGTGAGCACACTTTTGATCTCCGAGTATAACGCCATTGTTTCCAAGCCCAATTCGCGGCCGTATCCCGATTGTTTATACCCGCCGAACGGCACGCCCGGAAAGACCGAGTAGGGCGTGTTGATGGCCACCGTTCCCGTGCGAAGCGCCTTTGCGATACGGTTTGCGCGCCCGATATCGCGCGACCAAACACCCGCGGCAAGCCCGTAATCGGAGTCGTTCGCAAGCGCGATCGCTTCCGCTTCGGTGTTGAAACGCAAGAACGTAACGACCGGACCGAAGATCTCTTCGCGCGCGACGCGGTGCTCGGGCTTGGCTTCGTACGCGGTCGCGGACCAGAAGAATCCGCCCGAATGTGTCTCACCCAAATCGGGACGTTCGCCGCCGAACAGTTTCGTCGCACCTTCGCCGGAAGCGATCTCGCAGTAACTCTGTATCTTCTCGAACTGCTCGCGCATCGTAATCGCGCCGACGTGCGTTGCCGGATCTTCCGGGTTGCCGATGACTAACCGCTGCGCCTTCTCCTTGAACGCCGCGATAAATTCGTCGGCTATCGACTCGTGCAGCAGTACGCGCGAACGCGCTTCGCACGTTTGCCCCGCGTTGTAAAAGATACCGTACAAGGCGCCGTTGACGGCTTGGTTCACATCGGCATCGCCGAACACGATAGACGGCGACTTACCGCCGAGTTCGAGCGTCACGCGTTTCACCGTTTGCGAAGCGGTTGCGGCAACGCGTTTGCCGGTCGCGGTACTGCCGGTGAAGGCGATCTTATCGATGCCGGGATGCTCGACCATTGCTTGCCCGAGCTGCGTGCTCTGGCCGGTCACGACGTTCAGCACGCCTTCCGGCAGCCCGGCTTCGAGAGCGATTTTGCCGAGTTCGATTGCGGTGAGCGGCGTCGACGGCGCGGGCTTGAGCACGACCGTGCAGCCCGCAGCAAGTGCCGGCGCGACTTTCCAGGATGCCAGCAGCAGCGGAAAGTTCCAGGGAACGATCGCGCCGACAACGCCGACCGGTTCGCGCACGGTATGCGCGAGCGTATTCGCCATCGGCATCGGCAGCGTGCTGCCGTAATTTTTGGTCGCGGCGCCCGCATAAAACTCGAAGCAGTCGACGATCGCGCTCAGCTCGCCTTTTGCCGTGTTGATCGTCTTACCGTTGTCGCGGACTTCGAGCATCGCCAGATCTTTCGAGCGCTCGGCGATCAACTGCGCCATTTTGTTGATAATTTTCGCGCGGCGCGAGGCGCCCATCGTCGCCCATTTACCGGTTTCGAACGCGTCGCGGGCAGCGCGCACCGCGCGGTCTACGTCGGCCTTGCCGGCGTCCGCGACTTGCTCGAGCTGCACGCCCGTAGCGGGATTCGTGTCCGCATATGTCGCGCCGTCTTGTGCGTCGACGAACTCTTTGCCGATGAGTAGCTGCGTCATTTAAACCCTTTCGAAGATCGTGGCGATGCCTTGACCGACACCGATGCACATGGTCGCCAGCCCGTACCGCTTTTCGCGCTTGCGCAGTTCGTGCAGCAGTGTCGTCGCAATGCGTGCACCGCTCGCTCCCAGCGGATGTCCGAGCGCGATGGCGCCCCCATTAACGTTCGTACGTTCCGGATCGAGTTCCAGATCGCGCATGCACGCAATCGATTGCGCGGCAAACGCTTCGTTGATCTCGACCAAATCGATGTCGGCCGCGGTGAGCCCCGCATGCGCGAGCGCTTTTTGCGTAGCCGGAACCGGTCCGAGTCCCATAACATCGGGAGCGACGCCTGCGGAGGCGGTTGCGACGATGCGCGCAAGCGGCGTGAGATTCAAACGGGCCGCCGTCTGGGCACTGCACAGGATCAGCGCCGATGCGCCGTCGTTGATGCCCGACGAGTTCCCCGCCGTCACCGTTCCTCCGGCCTTGAACGCCGGCTTGAGTTTTGTAAGATCGGCGAGCGTGGTTTGCGGACGCGGATGCTCGTCGCGCGAGACCTCGCCGACCGGAACGAGTTCCGTATTAAATGCGGAACGTTCGACCGCACGTTTTGCGTTCTGCTGCGAACGCAGCGCGAACGCATCTTGTTCCTCGCGCGTAATCCCGTATTGTTCGGCTACCTTCTCCGCGGTTTCGCCCAAGCCGATCGTCCATTCTTTCGGCATGCGCGGATTGATCATGCGCCAGCCGATGGTGGTATCGTACAGTTCGGGTGCGCGCGCAAACGGTTTGTCGGCCTTCAATTGCACGAATGGCGCGCGCGTCATCGACTCTACACCGCCCGCGATAATGACGTCGCTCTCGCCGAACGCAATCGCGTGCGCCGCGGAGTTGATGGCCTGCAGACTGCTGCCGCACAAGCGGTTCATGGTAGCGCCGGCCGTTTCAACGGGCAACCCGGCGAGCAAGGCAGCCATGCGCGCGACGTTGCGGTTGTCCTCACCGCTCTGGTTCGCAGCGCCGAAAAACACGTCGCCGATGCGTGCCGGTTCGATCTTCGTGCGCTCCACAAGCGCGGCAATCACCGCGGCAGCGAGATCGTCCGGACGCACCGCTCCCAGCGCGCCGCCGTACCGTCCGATCGGCGTTCGCACGGCGTCAATGACGACGACGTCTCTATTCACCGGTCACTTGTTCCACGCCGGCATCGGCTTCGGGCTGAGGTTCCGCATCGAGAATATACAACGCCCGGTGCGGGCCAAAAGCTGCACCTTCGGCGCTCGCAAGGCGTTTCAGTATGCGATTCAAGCGCGCGCCGCCGATCTCGCGGCCCCATTCGATCGGCCCTTGGGGATAGTTCGTGCCCAGGCGCATCGCCAAGTCCACGTCGTCCGCGGTCGCGACGCCTTCTTCAACAGCCGTCACGGCTTCGTTGATGATGCTGCCGATCACGCGCCCGAGAAAAAGCCCGGGAACCGGTTCGAGCAAGACGACCCGGCGTCCGATCGATTCGAACAGTTCTTGCGCGAGTTCGAGCGTATCGTCCGACGTCGCTTCATAGTCGACGATCTCGACGGCGTTTTGATGCTCGAGCGATGCGAGAATGCCGTAACCGGCAACGCGCTCCGGGTGCTGCAGCCGTTTCGTCGCCGCTTCGATGTCCGTTGCGTAGGCATCGGCAAACAGCATGGTCTCCGGACCGAGCAGCGAGTCGAGCGCTTTGAGGACCCATCCGCGATCCGTCGCGCCGTCGCCGATATCGATCACGATCGTCGCTTCGAGCGGAATTCGATCCAGCGTCTCTTCGTCTTGCCACAGTTCGACGTTGGCGTACGCTTTCGACAGCCGCTCGTGCAGCTCGAGTGCGATGCCGTCGTATCCGATAATGACGACGTGCTCGTCTTCGTTCAACGTGCCCGGCACTTCGGGCGCTGCGTCGTCGTGTGTGGGCGCGCCGTTCGAATAGTCGTAAAATCCCGAACCCGTTTTGCGGCCCAACTTGTTCTGCGCGACGAGATCGCGCTGTATCTGCACGGGTTCGAGCCGCGCCGCACCGGTGCGTTCGTAGACGGAGTCGGACGTTGCAAGGTTGACGTCGAGCCCGATCAGGTCCATCAGTTCGAACGGTCCCATGCGGAAGCCGGCGCCGCGTGCGAGCGTGTCGAGATCTTCCGCAGGTGCGGCGCCCGCTTCATGCGCCCGCATTGCCTGCAGATAAAACGGTCGCGCGACGCGATTCACGATAAAGCCGGGCGTGTCTTCGGCCAGCACCGGCGTGCGCTGCAGCCGCTGCACGAACGAACGCGCGCGAGCGATGCTTTCGTCGTTCGTTTCTTCGCCCGAAACGATCTCGACGAGCTTCATCAGTGCCGGCGGATTGAAGAAATGCAATCCCAGAAAGCGTTCGGGCTCGGGAACCGCGTGTGAGAGTTCGCTTACGGACAAAGACGAAGTGTTCGTCGCAACGAGTGCTTGCGGCCCGAGTGCCGAGCAGAGGCTTTTGAGCACGGCCTCTTTGAGATCCGGACGTTCCGGCACCGCCTCGATCGCAATCGCTTCGCCCGGAACGGGCTCCGGCGCCGAAACGAACCGGATGCGCGAAACGCACGGGCTGTCGTTCAAACGTTCGGCGTCTTTTTGCAGCCGGGCGAGCGCGCGCGTTTGCGCCGAGGCGTCCGGCTCGACGAGCACGACGTCAAAACCATTGTGAGCAGCGAGTAGAGCGATGCCTGCGCCCATCGTACCGGCGCCAGCGACGACGATCGTTTCCACGAGCGGGCTCATTCGCGCGTGGGTTGCGGGGACCCGCCGGGGCGCGGCGGAATGGGCGCGCCATGGAGAAGCAGCCTTGGCGCGTGACCGGCTCGTCCTACGTAGTAGACACCAAGTTTTTGCGCCTGCGTAAGGATACGATCGAACTTCCGGACGGCCACGTGGTCGAAGACTACTTCGTGCGCGAGAGCCGCGGCTTCATCATCGTTTGCGCGGTTACGAACGATAACCGGATTCTGCTGGTGCGGCAATATAAACACGGCATCGGCAAAGAGCTGCTCGAGTTACCCGCGGGTGCGATCGATCCGGGCGAGACGCCCGAGCAGACCGCGCTGCGCGAACTGCGCGAAGAGACGGGCTACACCGCCGGCTCGATGGAGCACGTGCGGACGTTCATCGTCGATCCGACGAACTCGGATACCGTCGCACATCTCTTCATCGCGCGCAACGCGCGCCGCACGCACGAGCAAGACCTGGACTCGACCGAGTCGATCGCCGTCGAAACCGTCGATGCAGACGGACTGCGGCGCTTGGTCCGCGAAGGCATCATCGACTGCATGCCGCATGTGGCAGCGATCTATCTGTTGTTCGATCTGGGGGTGCTCGAATGAACGTTTATGCGTTGCGTGGCTTACTCTTTATCTGCGCGCTGTTGGGCGCAGTTTTTTTGTTCCGGGCACCGGCGCTGGCTTTGGTCGAAATCTGTCCGGCGGAAGTGGCCATGCAGACCGTGGATGCGGAACACGAAGGCCCGCCGGCGCCTGCGGCGCTTTATGGTTTGCAACTGACGACTGAGGGCGGAGCTCGTTCGGTCCGCGCGACACTCGCGCTCGACACCGACGCCGGCTGGTTCACTGCGGCCATTCCACAGACGCCGCTGGTTGCGTTCCGGGCAAAAATGTCCACGAGATACGCTACCTATGAGAAACAGTATTGGCGCTCGCCAAAGATCTACGTCGACCTCGGAAAGCCCGTAACGATAAAACACTACTTTCTGGTCAACGTCCTTACCGACGCGGCGGAATGGGCGCAGCGCGGCGCGGTCACGTGCCTGCCGCACAACATTCCCGTTCCATCCCAGCAGCATACCGGCGATAACGACAAGGTTAGGATCCTAAACGATGATAGGGACCTTTCGGCGGCGCCCGCGCCCGGCGATACAGTGTTGAAAGCGGCGCCGTCGCCCGCGCTCGCGTCCGACAAGTGCGCGCAGCCGTTTAAGCCTGCTATGGCCCGGGACGCGATAGCGCCGAACTATCCGGCGGAACTCGGTCCGGTAAAAACCGTCTCGGTGGCTGAAATCGCGCTCGATGCAGACGGCAACATCGTCGACGCCTGGACCGATCGGCCATCCGGCTACGACGCCTTCGACAATGCCGCCGTCCACGCGGCAATGGCGTCGAAGTATTCCGGGGCGATCTCTTACTGCACGCCGATACCGTCGCTCTACCTGTTCCATGTGACGTTCGACCCGAACTAGGAGTATACTAAAAGCGAAACCCGGTAGCGGTTTCGTGAGCGAGGTGGCGCGATGCCGGTTCGCGTTGTTTTCCGTTTCTTTTTTGCCGCGGCGGCCGTTTTCGGACTTCTGACCGCACTACCCGGTGTTGCCTATGGTGACGCGATTCCGCAAGCCGCGGTCGGTCACTGGACGGGAACGGCAACCGTCCGGGGTTCGACGTATCCGCTTTCAATCGTCATCCGGAGCGACGGCAGCGTCTTGGCAACGTACGGCGCGCCCCTGAACTGCAGCGCCACCTGGAGTTTGGTCGCGCATAGCGGGAGCTTCATGAGCTATAGCGAGCACGTAACGCGCGCCGCTTCGGAAAAACCGTGGCCGGACGGCGCGTCGGTGACGCTCGTGCAAGACTTCTCGGGCAAGTCGATCGTGTTCCGTTGGACCCTTGCGGGCGACGTCGCTACGGCGATACTTCATCGCGCGGCGTGACCGCGCCGGACTAATCGGGCCGCAAAAACTTGCGCCGGAATCGCGACGGCCGCGGCGCGGGTGTGCTTACGGCAAGCGCGTGCCGGAGCGCCGAAAGCGTCCCGAAGGGATAGAGCAGATCGCCCGCCGCCGCGACGACCTCAAAATCGCGGCGCGAGCTCACGTTGAACGGCGCCAGCGCGCGAATGCACGTCTCGCCGAGCACGTTCAATCCGCCCGAGTACGGTGTGAGCGCCGGCACAACGATAAGGCGGTCGCTGCTGAGAAACGCCGGCGCGCTCGCGCCGCCGCCTAAGGACAGGCTCGGATGCAGATGGCCGATGACGACGCCGCGATGCGTTGCCAGTTCCGCCGCCGTTGCGCCGCGGTCGCCGTGCAGCAAAAGCCAGCCGTCCCGCACGGCATACTCTACCGTTTCTCCGAGAATTGCGGCGCCGCGGCTGCGCCCTTCGTGATTGCCGGCGACGAGCGTGACGCGCGCGACTTTACGCAGCGCCGCAAGGCCGCCGCGTACCGCGTCGGCGGCGCCTTCACTCATGATCGAACCGTGAATGATGTCACCCAACAGCACGATCTCTTCGGCTCCGAGCGTTTGCACGGCAATCGTCAGCGTTGCGGCCAGTTCGCTCGTGCTCCACGTCGGCAGCGCGCCGCCAATCACGTCTTCGTACGCGAAATGAATGTCGG
>DASSRQ010000001.1:0-8161 GCA_035701665.1 Vulcanimicrobiaceae bacterium | reverse complement strand
CGTCCGGGAGCGGCACCCAAGTTGGCACGCCCGCCGGCACCTATTCGCAAACCGCAACCTATGACGGCACGTCGCTGCCGGGGCTGGTCTGCGAAACCCCCGAGTATTCGGGGGTCGCGCACACGTGGGGCGGTACGATCTCGCAAACGCTTGTAGCGAATCAATCTTTTAACGGCCGGGGCGGCCTCGTCGCACTCACGTCGTCCATAACGCTGCAAGGCTGCGCCCGGAGCGCGTTTGACAGCGGCAGCGAGCCTGCAGTCGAGACTGACTATTTCGCACAGACACCGCCGCGCAGTCCGGACGGAATGATCCAGATCGTGCTCGCGGGGTCGACGCTGAAGTGGAACGACATCCTCGGCAATACGCAAACGCTGAGCACGACGTACGGCAGCGGCGGCTTGATCGTCGCCGAGTTGCCGCTTCTCAGCGGCCGTGCGTGGACCAGTGCTGCAGCGCGGACCACGACGCGCGCTTCGTCCGATAACACGACGCTTGGGCCGGTCTCAAATGAAACGCTTACCGTGAACGCGGACGGCTCCTACACCGATGCGTCGCTCGAGACGGGGGACACACTGTATCCGTACCGATCGGTCACGACACTTGAAAATAGCGATGCGTCCGGCTCGATCACCGGCGTGACGCAGGTGGAGGGCAGCAGCACGCCGGGTCCGCCGTACGGTGAAACGCTCAGCGCGCCGTCGAATAATGCCGTTCTCGTATCGCCGTTCGGACAAGCGCCGCCCGATCCGGTGCTGCCTACAGCCACTCCATGTCCCACGCCGGGTGGAACGCCGTGCCCGGCCGTTACAGCAACGCCCTACCCGCAATACGCGTGGTATCCGTACGTTCCGTCGGCGGCGCATCCGTTCGAAACGATTGCTTCGGCCGACAAAGGCAACGCCGCGCTGCCCGCCGGCTGCAGTACTTCGAGCGCGTTCCCGAAATCGGCGGAGCTCATCGAGACAGTCGATACAACGCTCGACATCTGGTCTGGTACGACGGTCAGCACCACGGATGCGTACGTGGATCCGAACGACGGCGTACTGTGCGCAAACGTAACCGTACGACGGGATTACTACGCGCTTGGCCCGACAAGCGCGGATGCAACACCGGCGGGCACATCGACGCTGACGTTTACCGATTCACTGCAAAGCAAAGGCGGCGCCGGCGCGGTATTTGCCGTCCCGGCGCTCGCGCGCTATCTGTCACTGTGGCGGTGATTCGGGCGCTGCATCCCACTTCGGCTTTGTTTCGCGGCCCCACTTTTCCGGATCGTCGTTGTGCATTTTCTCCATGTCCTTCGCTACGTCCGGATGATTCTGCATAACGTGCTTTGTCATGACTTGCACCATCTCGTCCCAGGAATTGGCCGATAACGGTTCATCGCATGCGCCGCCGAGGTCTTTGCATTGCATTGTCTTCATACCGGACGTATATCCAAATTGCGGACCGGTGTGACAGGCTTTCTCAACTTACCGGCTTCGCACGCATCAGTTTCCATAGACCTTGCGCTGAAAGGGTGAGGCACAAAAGAGAAACAACCGCAAGCGCGAGGAGCGTCCAAACGAAGAAAAAGGCGCCGCTCAATTTGCCTATTTGGATGCCCGCGAGCCCACCGGCACCGGCTAAGTGCGTCGTGAAAATCAGCAGCCCCAGCAGCGATCCGATAAGCATGATGATGTGCCCAGACCGGCGTTCGGCGAGCATCAGCGTTCCGTACAACCAGACAGCAAGGGCGGCCACCATGATGAGGTTTGATGCGATCCCTTTTTCCGACCCGTATACGATGTCATCCACCAGGTGAAATGACGCGAGAAGGACGGATAGGAGCGCCATTGTCGACAATACGCGGTTTCGATTCACGCAAATCGCCTTCTAACTTTAGAGCATCTGCAGCACCATAGTAGCACATTTATCCGCGCTGCAAATTGTCCGCGATCCGCATCATCTCGTACCGCCTGTGGGCCTACGGCTTTCCAGAACGCAAATGTACCATATCCGCTTCAGTCGAACTCTATTTTGAATGAAAGCACTGCTATGGCTTCTCGCCGCAATAACCGTAGCTGCGGCGCCATTGACCGCGACGGCGAGGTGCGGCTTTGGCCTGCCACCCAGTTACGCCGATATTTCGGCAGTGATGTTAAGGCAAGCCGGTTGCGATGGAACGCTTCGCGCTAAGCCGGTAAAATCACTCAATTGTTCGACATTCTGGGCGCTGTTTTGGTACGGCCAGCCGACCGAATACGCACAGTACACGCTACCGGGTAAGACGGGATTCTATCGTCTTTCCAAATCTGTTCGCGAAGTTCGTAACATTCTTCAGCAAGATAGTTTCTTCTCGCTATCTCCGCCCGATCTGAATGTCACGGACACTGCTAAGTCTGTACTCTCCGTTAAGCGCTGCGGTGTTATCACCCGCATTCAAATTTATAACTCACCTAGATTCGTTGACGCCGCTACAGCGAGGCTCTTCAAAGACCTCGTGCGCTTCATCGAGAAGGCGCCTGCAAAGAAAATCTCCTCCGATCCGGCGGACTTTAAGTACACTTTGCTTTTTGACCCGTAAGCGGAACATTCGGACACTTCCTATCCTCGCTGCAAATTATCCGCAATCCGCATCATCTCGTCCGCCGCTTGGACCCCCTTAGCATTTGCTTCATAAGCGCGCTGAGCCGACATGATCTGCATCATCGCCTCGATGATGGAAACGTTCGATTGTTCCAGCATGCCGAACTTGATCTTCGTTTGCGCTGCGGATGCCGGCAAGCCGGAAGCACTCGTCGCGTAAAATAACGTTCCGCCTTCGGCGCGCAACCGCTCCGGAGCATGAAAGAACGCGACACGAATGTGTCCGCAGGTACGCGTGCCTTTGGCTGTGGTTGCCGCGACGACGCCATCTTCTGAAACCGTAACCGAAAGGGCATCCGCCGGAACGCGCACGCCGTCCAGCCGGCAGCCTTGCGTAGTGCGAAGCATCCCGTCGGCGCCGCGCGCGAACGAGCCGTTTCTTGTGAAAGCGTGGCGTCCGCGATCGTCGGTGACGCGAAAGAAGCCCGGGCCATCGAGCGCGAGGTCGAAAGCGCCGTCGCTGCGCGCGAGTTTGCCTTGCTTCCACAGCGTGTGCGTTCCGACGGACTGCACGCCGAGCGGTTGTGCGCCGGCCGCGATATCCTCGAACGACATCGCCGAGCCTTTAAATCCCGCGACGTCGGCGTTGGCGAGGTTTTGCGCGATCGTCTCGAGATTGAGCTGCTGCGCCGCCATGCCGCTGGCCGCCGCATACAAAGCGCGGTTCACGCGCGCACCAACGCCGTTTGCGTTACCGTGCGCTCGCGGGTCTGGTCGATCGCGGCGAGTGTTTTCTCGGCACTCTCGAACGAGCGCTGTGCGCCCAGCAGATCGACCATCTCGCCGATGGCGTCCACGTTCGCGGCTTCGAGAAATCCGGAGCGCACCGTTGTGCCGGGCGTCAGGCGAAGCCGATCGATGGGCGCGCCGTTCAGTGTTACGCGACCGTCGGGTTCCAGACGCGCACCTTCGGGGACTCGCAACGCGCCCGCCATCCCGAGCACAACGCGGCCCGCAGCATCGCACAGCCGGCCGTGGCGGTCCCGCTGGAGCGCGCCGCCCCGGCTTGCGACGGCCTTTGCGTGTTCGTCGCGTACGGCGAAAGAGCCGCGGCCGGCGAGCGCCACATCCAAGTCACGCCCGGTAGGGCGCAGCGCACCCTGCGCGGCGTCGCGGAGACGCGCAAAGCGCAGACCGTCCGGCACGACGCGGCCGCGAAGCCGCACACCTTTGAATCCGTCGCTCGATGCGTTCGCGAGATTGACGGCCGCCGTTTCCAAACGCGTCCGTGCGCCGTCCATCGCCGCGGCCGCCCATCCGATTCCATCCATGCCCGGATGATAGCGAGCACGTGTGAACGAAACGTGTCGGCAATATGTCGAACTTCCGTCTAGCCCCGGCGGCTGTTTTGCTCGTGCTCGCGACCGCGTGCGCACCGCCGCCCAAACCGCTTTCTCCCACGCAGGCGATCGAAGCGAAAGAACTCGCCGCCGTCGATGCCCTGCATCTGCGAACGAAGTACAAAGACATCGTCATGGGCGACGACGTGAAGGGGACGACGCTCGTCGTCTACGCGGATCGCAACAATGTCGACTCGATGGACGAGCAGGCGGAGGATGCGATGGTCGGCGATACGCTCGTCCGTTGGAAAGCGATTTGGAGCGCGAACCATCCGCACAAACACGCGAAGCTGGTCGTAAGCGTACGCGATTTTTACGCCAGCCAAATCGTCGCCCAATCGACGCAGGTCTAGCGCGTGACAAAACAAGATCGTCTCATCGCCGCCGGACTTTCGTTCTTTTCATTCATTTTATGCGGCATCCGGTATTGGTTTCCGGGCGAGGCGTACTTCGACGAAGTGTACTATCCGAAGTCGGCGCTTGAGTATCTGACGAATCAGCCGCAGTTCGAGTGGACGCACCCGCCGCTCACCAAAATGCTGATCGCGCTCTCGATGCTGCTGTTCGGCGGAGCGCATTCCGCGCTGGGCAACACCGGCTGGGGCTGGCGTTTTCTCAACGTCGTCGTCGGAGCGCTGACGGTCTATCTACTCTACGCATTTGTAAAACGAATTACGAACAGCACCCGCTTCGCGGCAATCGGCGCGGGACTGCTGATCGTCGACGGCTTCCACTTCACGCAGGCGCGAATCGCGACGCCGGAGATTACCGTCGCATTCTTCTGCCTGGCGATGCTCTACGCGTTCTACGTATACTGGGAGCGCATAACCGTCTTGCCGGAACCGCCGGAGCTGCCGGTCCGGCAACTGCTCTACCTCGGAATCGGTTCGATCGTCGCAGCCTGGATCGCCGGCTACGGGATCGTCGGCATGGTGTTCCATCAAACGCACGGAGCGCCGCAGTTAATCGCGGCACTGACGATGTTTGGCGTCTACGCCATCGGGCGTATCGTCATCGCCAAGCCGCCGGCGCTCAAAGAGCTCGTCATCTTGGCGATCGTCTGCGGACTCGGAGCGGCATCGAAGTGGAATACGATCTTCGACCTCATGCTGATTCTCGCGTTCGCGGGCGGCATCGCGCTTTTACCGCGCCCCAACCGCCGGTTACCGTTGGACGCCTTCGTGGCGATCGTGATGGGTACGACGATCGCGATCTACCTCGCGTTCTACGCACCGTTCTTTGCGAGCAAACAGCCCGTCACGTTCCAAAACGGCAACAACCTGACCGGCTTGATGGATCTGCAGAATCAGATGTTTACCTACCACGACGTGACGGTAGCGAACATGAAACCGCATCCGTACAGTTCGAAGTGGTGGGAGTGGCCGATCTTGTATCAGCCCGTTTCCTATTGGTACCACGATACGCGCACCGGCGCGCAGGCAGCCGATCCGCGCGCGTGCTGCATTACGGAGATTCTTTCGCTGCCGAATCCGATCACATGGTGGAGCGGATTGCTGACCGTCCCGTTTATGGGATGGCTGGCTTGGCGTAAACGCAACCGCGCGTACTTTTTACTCTTCTGCGCATACTTCGCGCAGTGGCTGCCGTGGATCGCCAGCCCGCGCATGCTGTTCCAATACCACTTTTTCCCGAACGACGCGATTATTTTGATCGCCGACACGATTGCGCTGCAGCAGCTCTGGGAGTGGGGAAAACGCGGGTCCGAAAACCGGTTCGAATGGGTGAAAACGGGCGTGTGGTGCTACATGGTGGCGGCGATCACGGCCTTCATCTTTTTCTATCCGGTGCTTGCGGGCGATTACGTGAACTACGCCACATGGCAAAGCCGCATGTGGTTCCCGCATTGGATCGTGGGACCCGGTTAGAGCGCTTCTAAGACCGTCTGCGTGAACTGCGCGGTATCGAGGGCCCTCTCGCCTTCCATCGCGAGTTCGCGTGTACGCGCGCCGTTCGCAAAGGCCGTTTGCACCGCTTTTTCAATGCGGGCAGCGGATGCGTCGTCGTTGAGGGAATGGCGCAGCAGCATCGCTCCGGAAAGAATCGCCGACGTCGGATTGGCGATGCCTTGCCCGGCAATGTCGGGCGCGGAACCGCTAATCGGTTCGTACAGGCCGAACTGCATGCCCTTCGTCGTACGCGTTCCCAGACTCGCGCTGGGCAGATTGCCGATGCTTCCGGTCAGAATTGCCGCTTCATCGGAAAGAATGTCGCCGAACATATTCTCGGTGACGATGACGTCGAAGTCGCCCGGACGCCGTACGAGCTGCATCGCGGCATTGTCGACGAGCAGATGGGAGAGTTGCACGTCGGGATAGTCTTTGCCAACGCGCTCGACGACGCGGCGCCACAAGCGCGAGGTTTCCAGAATGTTCTGTTTGTCGATCGACGTCAGCTGCTTGCGCCGGCTGCGTGCCAATTCGAATGCGACGCGCGCGATGCGCTCGACTTCGGGCGCGCGGTAAATCATCGTATCGACGGCCTCTTCGATGCCGTCCGCACCGGTGCGCTGCTCTTTCGGTTTACCGAAGTAGATACCGCCGGTGAGCTCGCGTACGACGACGAGATCGAGTCCGCGCACCAAGTGTTCGTGCAGACTGGACGCGCGTTCGAGACCCGGAAACACCCGTACCGGCCGGATATTCGCAAACAATTCGAAGTCGCGGCGTAAAACGAAGAGCGCGTACTCCGGACGCTCTGCGAGCGGTTTGCCGTCGAACTCCGGCAGGCCCACCGCGCCGAATAAAATGGCCGCACTGCGTTCGCACAGATCGAGTGTCTCTTGCGGAAGCGCACCACGGCCTTCGCGCAACGGTGCCGCGCCGCACGCTGCTTCGACGAACTCGACATCGGGGCGCACGGCGCGCAGCACATCGGCGGCAGCGCGCGTGACTTCGGGCCCGATGCCATCACCGGGCAGTACGGCTACGGTGGTCATTGTTTTAGCCTTTGACTAATGCGGAGCTGTAGGTGTACGTCGACGGAACTGCCTTGCAGCCGGCAATTTTCGGCAGATATTTGCCGTGCCGTGCCTGGCTCAAAATGATGTTATCGTACGCGCGATCGCCGGACGACTGCACGATATACGAATCCGTGATCGCACCGGTCTGGTCGAGCTTTACCAGCACGTCGGTGCGTCCGCGACGGACCGTCGTCTGCATGCCAACCTGGATCATATTCATCGCCTCGTTCGGATCGGGCGAAGCGGTCGAACCGTAAATCATCGGGTCGAGATCGGGATGCGCACAGTTTGCACCGGCGGGCTTATGCCACGCAATCTGCTCGTCGAGCCAAAGCGTATCCAGCTCGTCCTTCGGCGCAGTGAGCGCTCCGAACAAATCAGGGTAGGCGCTCGAGACCTCAAACTGCGCAGCTCCCGGCAGCATTCCGTCCCACATCTCGGAGTTTTTCGCACGCGCATCCGTCGCGCTCATGCTGCCGTCCTTAACGGCCACGACGAGGCTGCGGCTCATCAGGGACATTTTCGTCAGCGCGAATTTCTTCGGATCGCACGCGTTATCCGACGGCAGCCACGGAAGCGGACCTAGTATCGCCATTGCGGCGTCGTGTTCGCTCGTTGCCGTAGCGTTGAGTTTTGCGGCGGCTGCCGTTTCAGCGGCTTTTACGTGCGTCTCCGCCGTTGCGAGCGGCGCATACATCGCGGTGCATTGGGCGCCCGGCGACGCCGCGGCCAATAGCAAACTAAAGACTGCTCCGAGCAACGTACGACCGCTCCTTGCTGGTTAGTAAACCGTAATGTGGCTGGTGTCGCCGAGATCCATCTGCGGTGCGGCCGACGCTTCGAACGGCGGCTCCGGCGCGGCTTCCGGCGGCGTAGGCGGCTGGGGCGCGCCGTTGATGTGCGTCTTATCGAGCAGCGCCATGTGCGTCATCAGCAAGCTGCGCAGTTCGCTCTTCGCTTTTTCGGCGGCTTCGATCGCGCGCTGGTGATCGCGGCGCGCTTCGGCGGCGGAATCGTTGAACGTTGCGATCTCGCGCTCGGCGGAGATGCGCGCCTGCTCTTTGATCAGGTCGGCCTCTTTATGCGCCGACGCTTTTACTTCGTCGGCGGTCCGCTGCGCGAGCACCAGCGTGTTTTGCAGCGACTCTTCCATCGCTTTGAAGTGGCTGATGCGTTCCTTCAAGTCGTTGATCTCGGCCTGAAGCGCCGC